>NZ_JBAGKH010000035.1:0-57445 GCF_036689765.1 Streptomyces poriticola | reverse complement strand
TGACCTGGAAGGTCTCTCCCGTCACCGCCTTCGCCGGCCGCCTGCCGCCGTCCACCGCCGGGTGGACGTCCCGCACCGGGATGCGCCCGATCTCCCCGGTCCTGCTCATCGGTTCCCACCTCCGCCGTGCTCGAGGCCGGGCTCCGGGGCCCGGCCAGGGGGTCAAGCTGCGCCGGAGGGGCTCTTCCTCGCGGCTCGGGAAAGCCGGTGCGTGGCCGGCGGGCTCCGTCTGCCGGTCCGGGCGGCCCGGGACCGCTCGCCGGGTTCCTGCACCTGGGCGACCGGACCGGTGCGCAGATACCGCTCCGCGGCATCCGCGGCCTCCCGCGCGCAGCGCTTTCCCATCAGCACGCACAGGGTGTAGCCCGAGTCCTCGAACGTGGCCCGCACCGCCCGGTCGGCGGGCGAGGCCAGCATCAGGCGTTCCCAGGAGCGGTAGTGCCGCAGCTGCCGGGCGACTTCGGCTTTCGCGGGTAGCAGCATGGCGACGTCCCCTTCCGGGACCCGATGCGGGCGATCGAGTTCTTCACACATGGTGCATGCGCGGATACACAGCGTCCTGTTGGATCTTCAACTACTTTCCTCGGTCGTGTCCGACCCCCGGCAGTCCGGGTGCAGCGGCCCGGATGGGGCTCGTGTTGCACGAATGGACTACCGCTCCCACCCTGGAGTGACTCAGAAGCGATGGCCGCCCACGCTCCGTGTTCGGGGACCGGTCCGCCAGGGCCGCGGCGGAGCACGGGCTTCGCGGTGAGGAGCCGACGACGATGAAGACCGCAGTGCCCTGCTACTACCACCTCGACGTGGAAGTCAGCCCGGAGAGGGTGGGTCAGGTCAGGCGCATCCTGGCCGCCCACCTGAAGTTCTGGGACCTGCAGAACCTCGTGGAACCCGTCTGCGGCGGCGCCGAGATGCTGCTGCGGGCGATCGACGAGCACGCCAGCGACAAGAACACCTCCATCGAGATGTGGTGGAGCGGCCAGCACCTCATCACCGCCGTGGGCGGCAAGGACCATGTGCTGGGCCCCCACCACGACCTGAGCGGCTGTCTGCGGCACCTGGCCGCGACCAGCGACGGCTGGGGCTGCTGCGCCACCGACACCGGCGCCCGGGTCATCTGGTTCTCCCAGCGCGCCCGCGCCGGCGAGCGCATCCCGCTGGTGCCGACGGCACCCGAACCCATCACGCAGGAGGGTCTGGAGGTGCCGCGGGAGACGATGCCGGTCGCCAGACTGGCCCGCGCCGCCGACAGCGTGCTGGAGGAGGCCCGGTGACCGAGGCCCGGCCGAGCCGGCGGGGGATGCCCGTGTGGAGCGGGCACCCCTATCCGCTCGGTGCCTCATTCGACGGCCAGGGCACCAACTTCGCCCTGTTCAGCGAGGTCGCCGAACGCGTCGACCTGGTCCTCGTCGACGACGACGGCACCCACGGCAGCGTGCCGCTGACCGAGGTCGACGGCTTCGTCTGGCACTGCCACCTGCCCGGCGTCGGCCCCGGGCAGCGCTACGGCTACCGGGTGCACGGGCCCTGGGCCCCCGCCGTCGGCCACCGGTGCAACCCCGCGAAGCTGCTGCTCGACCCGTACACCCGCGCCGTGGACGGCCGGGTGGACAACCACCGCTCCCTGTTCGAACGGACGCCGGGCCGCGCCGACCCGGGCGACAGCGCCGGGCACACCATGCTCGGCGTGGTCACCGACCCGTTCTTCGACTGGGGCGACGACCGTCCGCCCCGCCGGCCGTACGCGGACACCGTCATCTACGAGGCCCATGTGCGCGGACTGACCCGCACCCACCCCGACGTGCCCCCCGAACTGCGCGGCACCTACGCGGGGCTGGCCCACCCGGCGGTGGTGGAGCACCTGACCTCGCTCGGGGTGACCGCCGTGGAGCTGATGCCGGTGCACCAGTTCGTGCACGACGGCGTGCTGCAGGACCGGGGCCTGTCCAACTACTGGGGCTACAACACCATCGGCTACTTCGCGCCGCACAACGGCTACGCCGCCCACGGCACCCTCGGCCAGCAGGTCACCGAGTTCAAGGCGATGGTCAGGACGCTGCACGAGGCCGGCCTCGAGGTCATCCTGGACGTCGTCTACAACCACACCGCCGAGGGCAACGAGAAGGGGCCCACCCTCTCCTTCCGCGGCATCGACAACGCCTCGTACTACCGCCTGGTGGACGGCGACTGGCAGCACTACTACGACACCACCGGAACGGGCAACAGCCTGCTGATGCGGCATCCGTACGTACTCCAGCTGATCATGGACTCGCTGCGCTACTGGGTGACCGAGATGCATGTCGACGGGTTCCGCTTCGACCTCGCCGCCACGCTGGCCCGGCAGTTCCACGAGGTCGACCGGCTCTCGGCGTTCTTCGACCTGATCCAGCAGGACCCGGTGATCAGCCGCGTCAAGCTGATCGCCGAGCCGTGGGACGTCGGCGAGGGCGGCTACCAGGTCGGCAACTTCCCGCCCCTGTGGTCGGAGTGGAACGGCAGATACCGCGACGCCGTACGGGACTTCTGGCGCGGTGAGGAGCACACCCTCGGCGAGTTCGCCTCCCGGCTGACCGGTTCCTCCGACCTCTACCAGCACAGCCGGCGCCGCCCCCGCGCCAGCGTCAACTTCGTCACCGCGCACGACGGGTTCACCCTGCGCGACCTGGTGTCGTACAACGACAAGCACAACGAGGCCAACGGCGAGGACAACCGGGACGGCGAGAGCCACAACCGGTCCTGGAACTGCGGCGCCGAGGGCAGCACGAAGGACCGGGCCGTCCTGCGGCTGCGCGCCCGGCAGCACCGCAACTTCCTGGCCACGCTGATGCTGTCGCAGGGCATCCCGATGCTCCTGCACGGCGACGAACTGGGCCGCACCCAGCGCGGCAACAACAACGCCTACTGCCAGGACAACGAGATCTCCTGGATCGACTGGCGGACCGACGGGGAACAGCGCGCCCTGCTGGACTTCACCCGGCGGCTGATCGCCCTGCGCGCCGCCCACCCGGTGCTGCGCCGGCGCCGCTACTTCCGTGGCGAGACCGCGACCAACGCCGACCAGCCGCTGCCCGACCTGGTGTGGCTGCGGCCGGACGCACGGGAGATGACCGACGAGGACTGGCAGCGCTCCGACGCGCGCGCCGTCGGTGTCTTTCTCAACGGCGACGCCATCGCCGAGCCCGACCCGTGCGGCCGTCCGGTCGTGGACGACTCCTTCCTGCTGCTGCTCAACAGCCACTGGGAACCCGCCCGCTTCCGGCTGCCGGACGTCGCCTACGGCGAGCGCTGGACCACCCTGATCGACACCGCCGAACCGGACGACGCACCCGACGAGACGGAGCACAAGGCGGGCACGCCCCGCACCGTCGAGCCGCGCAGCCTGGTCCTGCTGTCCCGGCCGTGCCGCAGCGGCCGGCCCGCCCGGTGAGGTCAGGGGGTCCGGCGTGAGGTCACCGTGAACTGCGCGCCGTCCCGGTCGCGGAGCACCGCCTCGTCGGCGTTCTCGGAGAGCACGCTGCCGCCGTTCAGCTCCGCAGCCCGGGCGCAGGCCTCGACGTCGTCGGTGTAGAAGTGCACCTGCCAGTGCGGCCGGATGGTCGGGTCGGGCGCCGACTCCAGCGCGCCCGACTCGATCCGCGCCACCACGTCGCCCCGGCTGCGCAGCACCACCTCGTTGCCCTCGTAGTGGACCTCGCAGCAGCCCGGCAGATCCGAGGCCCAGTCGAGCACCTCCCCGTAGAAGATCGCGGAGTCGAACGCGTCGCGGGTGTGCAGCCGGATGAAGGCCGGCTGGGCCCGCCGCCAGGTCTCCCAGTCGGTGAACAGCTCGCCCTCCCAGACGCCGAAGGTGGCGCCGTCCCGGTCGGCCAGCAGTGCCGCGCGCCCGGGCGGCAGGGAGATCGGCCCGACCGCCGCCGTGCCGCCGCGCTCGGACACCCGGGCCGCCGCCTGGTCCGCGCTGATCACGGCGAAGTACGGCGTCCATGCCACCGCCATCTGCCACATCGCGGCGACCGCGGCGATCCCGGCGACCGGCGCGCCGTCGGCCAGTGCGATGCGGAACCGGTCGCCGAGCCGGGCCGGCCGCCAGCGCCAGCCCAGCACGGCCGAGTAGAACTCCTCGGTGGCCGTCAGGTCGCGGCTGGTCAGGCTCACCCAGCAGGGGGCGCCGAACACGGACCGAGTGGAGAGGACGTTCTTCGTCCTGGAGCCGGCGGGTGAGGTCATGTCGTCGTTCATCACTGTCGCGTCCTGGTCTCGTCCACCGGCAGCCACCGGTTCCCCACCAGTGTCCGGCCGGAAGGGCCGCGGGCGCCTGCCGAGTACCCCGACGGCACCAGCGAAACGGCGGCGGAACGGCCCGGACGGCCCAGTGCCGGGCCCCGTGCACGGCCCGGCCGGCGTACCCGGTGGCAGGCGGCGCGGGAAGTGACGACGATGGATGCGACGGGGCGACACCCGCGCGGCACAGGCAGCGGCGCCACGCCGCACCCGGAGGTGACCATGCCCAGGGACGGGGGCTCGGACGAGCTCGTGGAGCTGCAGGAGCAGGTGCGGCAGCTGAAGGAGGCGGTGGTCTCGCACGCCGTCGTGGACCAGGCCATCGGCATGATCGTCGCCCTCGGCCGGGTCGCACCGGACCAGGCGTGGGCGGTGTTGAAGGACGTGTCCCAGCACACCAACGTCAAGCTGCGCAGTGTCGCGGAGCTGATCGTCGTCTGGGGCCGCACCGGACTGATGCCGGCGGAGATCCGGACCGAACTGGAGGACGCCCTGGACCGCCACGGCCCCACCCAGATCCCCGGTGTCCCGCCGGACCGCTCCTGAACCAGGCGGGTGCGGACCCGGCGGACCCGGCGGGTGCGGCGGTCAGCGGGACTCGGTGAGGATCTCCTCGCGCAGCTGGGCGAAGCAACCGCTGAGCAGCCGGGAGACGTGCATCTGGGAGATGCCCAGCTGCCGGGCGATGGTGCTCTGCGTCATGCCTCGGAAGAACCGCAGGTAGAGGATCATGCGCTCGCGCTCGGGCAGCGCCTCCAGACAGGGCCGTACGGCCACGCGGTCCACGACGGTGTCGAACGCCGGGTCCGGCCCGCCCAGCGCGTCTCCGAGCGCGTAGCCGTCGGTGCCAGGCATCTCCGCCTCCAGCGACAGGGCGGAGAAGCACTCCAGTGCCTCCATGCCGGTGCGCACCTCGAGCGGGGTCAGATGGGCGTGCTCGGCGATCTCCTCGACCGTGGGGGCACGGCCCGGCGTGGTCTGGGCCAGCTCCTTCGTGGCCCGCCGCACCCGGTTGCGCAGGTCCTGGATCCGGCGCGGCACGTGCAGCGTCCACATGTGGTCGCGGAAGTGCCGCTTGATCTCACCGGTCACCGTCGGCACCGCGTAGGCCTCGAAGGCGTGCCCGCGGGCCGGGTCGTAGTGGTCGACGGCCTTGACCAGGCCGAGGGCGGCCACCTGGTACAGGTCCTCCAGGTTCTCACCGCGCCCCCGGAAGCGGACCGCTATGCGCTCGGCCATGGGCAGCCACAGCCGGATCAGTTCGTCCCGCAGCGCAGTGCGCTCCGGGCCCTCGGGCAGCCGCGCCAGCCGTTCGAAGGCCTCGGCCGTGTCCGGGGCGTCGTCGTGCGGGTGCTGCCTGGTTCTGCCGGCGATACGCATGAGGCGCACCTCCCTCAGCAGGGGTGCTGGACGGCCAGACGCCATAGGAGGCGGGGGACGCGGAGCACGCGGAGGGCACCGGGGCCCGGGTTCGCCGGCTCCCACGGACGTGCCTCCGGTCCGAAGCACGTTCCTGCCCTTCCGGGCAGGACGATGTCACAGCAGTCCTCAATATACCTGGACGAACCCCGCAAAGAACCCTCAGAGGAATGATCCCGGCGCTGTGGAACCGGGCGGTCACGGTGCGGAACGTGATGTGCGGCACGCCCCGGAAAGGGGTGCCGCAGGACCCCGGCGGATTCCCGCTGCGCATCGCTTGATCACCGGTCGACGGGGGTGAACGCCCTGGCCATCGCCCATTCTGCTCATTTGACAGTGCACTGAGCACACAGATAGGAAGCAGCTCTCAGAGGTCGAGAGGTGCAGAGTGTACGAGCCGAACGTGGTCGGGGACTGGCAGGAGTACGACGAACACGCCGGTCTGCGGGTCCGCGTCCACCGGGTCGAGCCCGCCGAGCCGCCCCGCGGACGGGACGACGCCGCCGAACAGCTCACGTACTTCAGCCTCCGGGTGACCGTGGAGAACCGCGGGGACCGGCGCGTCTGTGTCCATCTGGAGGACGGCCAGATCGACGTACGGATCGGTCCGGACGGCGAGGGGGCCTTCCTCGACTGGCGCAACTCCCAGTTCATCGAGGGGTTCGAGATCTATCCGCTGCGCCGTGCCACCGCCGTGCTCTACGCGGCCGGTCCCCAGGCCCAGCTGGACCAGGTGGACGTGCAGGTGCAGCTGCGGGTCGACGACGAGTGGACCGAGCGGCGGCTGTGGGCGGGCGGTACCGGGCTGGACGAGCCGGCGGCGGGCGGCGCCCAGGGCGGATGCCGGGAGAACGGCCTGGCGCACCAGGTGAGCGTCTTCCTGCGGGACCAGGCGGGCGAGGGCACCGTCTGAGCGCAGCCTCGCGCGCAGTGCGGGACGGCTGCGCGGTGCGAACTGCGGCTCGGTGCGGGACGGAGTCGATGATCTCGCGGGCGCCCTGCCGCGGCAGCGCGACGGCCACCGAGGTGCCCGGCGTCTCCGGGTGGAGCCGGCCGGCCCACTGGCGGGCGTTCGGCCGGGTCTTGCCGTCGGGGTGAACACACAGCCGCGCAGCGAGAGTTCGCCGCTCGGGTCCACCCGTCGGTAGCCGGCGATCGGGCTGGTGCAGTGGCCCTGCAGCACATGCAGGAACATCCGCTCGGCGGCGGCCTCCCGGTGGGTGTCCGGATGGCCGAGGGCGCTGACCGTGTCGATGGTCCGGGTGTCGTCGTCGATGGTCCGGGTGTCGTCCGCGCGGCACTGCAGGGCCAGGACGCCCGCGCCGGCCGGCGGCGTCATCACCTCGGGGGAGAGGATCCCGCTGATCACGTCGGTGCGGCCGAGGCGTGCCGGCCCGCAGGCCGTGAGCAGCAGGACGTCCGCCTCGCCGGCCGCCGGCCCGCGTCGCCGCGGAACGGCAGGCGCTCGAGGTGCGGGTGGGTGGCGGCCAGTCGGGCGATGCGGCGTACCGGGAGGTGCCGACCCGGGTGCCCGGCGGCAGCTCGTCCAGGGCGCGGCCGGCCGGGCGACGAGCGCGTCGCAGATGTCGTCCCGCTCCAGGAACGCCGCGAACACGGTGCCGGCGGGCAGCGGCCGGTCGGCGGGCACGTCCTTGAGACAGTGCACCGCGAGATCGGCCCGGCCGGCTGGGAGCGCGGCGTCCACCTCCTTGGTGAACTGCGCCCTTGCCCTCCACCCGGGACAGCTTGCCCAGCCACCGGTCCCCGGCCGTCCGCACCGGCACCACCTCGGTACGCAGGGCGGGGTGAAGGGCGGTCAGCCCGGCGCGGCCCCGCTCCGCCTGCGCGAGGGCATCGGCGAGTCGTGGGAGACGATGCGGATCGTTTCCGGGGCGGCGGACATGCGCACACCCTGGTGCCGCGCAGGCCCGCCGAAGTGCCGTTCCCGGGTCAGGCGTAGGGGTCGAACGGGATGCCGGCGGGCTTCGCGGACGCCAGGTGGGAGGTGAAGCTGCCGTCCTTCAGGCCGAAGTGGGCGCTGCCGAAGTCGTGCCCGCTCAGCTTCTCGCGCAGCCCGCCCGGGTAGCCGTTCCAGCCGACCAGCGTCGGGTACTGCCAGTGGCCCTCGTGGTTCTCCGGCGGCTCGTCGCCCGCGCCCGCCAGGCGGAAGCAGTGGGTGCCGATGCCGTCCTTGTGGTAGACGACCTTCGGGTGGGTGCCCTCGAACCGGACCGACGACCGCGGGTGCACCGCGAACGAGCCGTGCTCGGAGGTCGACACGTACCGGACGGTGCCGTCCTGCACCCACACCACGACGTGCTCCCAGTCGTGCCGGTGGCCGCCGAGGCCGATGCCGGGCAGCGCCTGGTCCTTCTCGAAGTACAGGCCGTACAGGTACGCGCACCAGCCGTTGCTGCACTTGGTGCGGGAGTAGCTGTTGGTGTTGGCCAGATCGGAGGCGTCCCGGCAGTTGCCGTTGAGGGCGCCGGTCGGCTTCAGGCCGCCGTTGACGGCGCCGTCCGGGCCGATGGCCGGTGTGGGGTAGCAGCCGTCGGTGTCGTAGTCGAAAGCTGGCTGGTACGCCCGCTCCCGGGCGTCGGCGTTGCCGGGCAGGGCCGGGGGAGGGGCGGCGAAGGCCGGGGTGGCGAAGGCGACGACGAGCGCGAGGGCGGCCGGCGGCACGGCGAGCCATCTGCGGCGGCGGGTTCGGGACGGGCGTGACGGCACTGCGTCCTCCTGGGGGTCCGGAAGCAGCCCAACGGCTGTGAGAGGCAGGGGAGTTCAGCTTCCCCGCCGATCCCCTCCGGGCCAAGGGGGCACGGGCGTCCCGGTGGTGAAGGACGACCCGATACTTGACGTCACGTCACGTCACGTCACGTCATGCCACGCCACGCCACGGCGCGGCGGACGGCCGCGCGCCGGTCACACCAGGTCGTCCGGGATGTCCGCGGCCGACTCCTCGGGGGCCAGATCCGGGCGCAGCCGCAGCCAGGAGGGCTGGCGCAGCATCCCCTCCCGGGTGCGGGTGCTGAAGCGGACCTCGCCGACCAGCCGGGGCACCACCCAGTGCGCCCCGGGCGCGGTGGGCACCGGATCGAACGGGCAGACGTCGCTGGCGGCGCCCCGCAGCAGCGCGGCCAGCTCGGTGCGCTCGGCGGCGCTCCAGCCGGTGCCCACCCCGCCGACATATCTCAGGCGTCCCGCAGCGCGCTGCCCCATGAGCACCGCCCCCGGCAGCCCGGCCAGGCGTCCCCTGCCGGGCAGCCAGCCGCCGACCACGACATCCTCCGTGCGCATATTGCGGATCTTGATCCAGGAGCGGGAGCGCACCCCCGGCTCGTACACCGAGTCCAGCCGCTTGCACACCAGGCCCTCCAGGCCGTGCTCGCGGGTGGCCCGCAGCGCCTGCGGACCGTGGCCGACCAGCGCCGCCGGCGTCGACCAGTGCGGTCCGTCGAGGCCGAGCCCCTCCAGCCGGCCGCGACGCCGGGTGTAGGAGAGCGGCACCAGGGACTGCCCGGCCAGGTGCAGGGCGTCGAACAGCACCAGGTGGACCGGGACCCTCGCGGCCCGGTGCGCGGCCCGGGCCGGGGCGTGGGCCAGGCCCATCCGGGACTGCAGCAGCTGGAAGTCGGCGCGGCCACGCTCGTCGAGGGCCAGGATCTCCCCGTCCAGCACCGCCGCGGTGGAGCCGAGCGCGGTGGCCAGCGGGCCGAGTTCCGGATAGGCGGCCGTGATGTCCTGCCCGGACCGGGCGCGCAGCCGCAGGCTGCCGTCACCGGGCAGGTAGACCACCACGCGCTGGCCGTCCTGCTTGGTCTCGTACGCCCAGCGCGCGTCCTGCGCGGCGGGCGGCAGCCGGCCGGGTGTGGCCAGCATGGGCGGGATCAGCGGCAGCTCCACGGGTCAGTTGTCGACGCGTCCGGCTGCCCTCACGCACCCCGCACGCAAGGTTCGCCTGAACGGCGCGCCGGTCCGGGCCCTGAGCGGAACCGCCGCTTGCGGGGCCGACGGGGGCCGCCTGCCGGAGTCGCGCAAAGGGACAGTAAAGTGACGGCATGTCCACCTCATCGCGTCGGGAGGGTGCCGCTCCCGCCGCTTCCCCGGAAGTGACGGAGATCGAGCGCGCGCTCGCCCGCATCACCTATCTGCGCGCCCGGCACCGGCAGCACGACCGCCTGATGGCCCTGGCGGAGGTGTCGCTGGACCGGGCCGCCGTGGCGCTGCTGCGGCAGGTGGCCGACTGCGACGCGGTGCGCCCGGGGGAGCTGGCGGCCCGGCTGGGTGTGGAGGCCTCCCATGTCACCCGCATGGTCCAGCACCTGCAGCGGTCGGGGTACGTGACCCGGGTTCCGGACCCCGACGACCGCCGTGCCCGGCGCATCGGGCTCACCGAGGCGGGCCGGTCGGCCGTCGAGCGGGTCCGGGCCGCGAGCGCGCGGAGCATGCAGGCCGCCCTGGCGGACTGGTCGCCCGAGGAGCTGCAACAGCTGGCGACCCTGTTCCACCGCATGGTGGACGACTTCTCCGCCCAGGCGGCCGAGCGGGAGACGGCCCGCGCCTGACCCTGGCCCCACGTGGCTACCGTCCAGTAACATCGCTGGCCCCGCCCCCGGAGGAGGAACCGTGACCCGCTCCGCCCGCCCGTCCCTGCCGCCTGCCGGTCCGCCGTCCGGCGTGGGTCCCGCCCCTGCCGCCGAGGACCGCCGGTGAGCGGGGGCCCGGCCGTCGGCGACACCGTGGACGACTTCGCGCTGCCCGACGAGACCGGTACCGTGCGCCGACTGTCCGGACTGCTCGCCGACGGACCCGTCGTGCTGTTCTTCTACCCCGCCGCCCTCACGCCCGGATGCACCGCCGAGGCCTGCCACTTCCGCGACCTGGCCGCCGAGTTCGCCGCGGTCGGCGCCCGGCCCGTCGGCATCAGCGGCGACCCCGTCGAACGGCAGAGCGAGTTCGCCGGGCGGCACCGTCTCGGCATGCCCCTGCTGTCCGACGCGGACGGCACGGTCCGGGAGCGGTTCGGGGTGAGACGGGGAATCGCCCTGGCGCCCACCAAGCGGGTCACCTTCGTCGTGGACCCGGACCGCACCGTCCTGGAGATCGTCCGCAGTGAGCTGCGGATGGCCGCCCACGCCGACCGCGCCATCGCCGCGCTGCACGCCCGCCGGCGGTGAGACCGCTGCCGCGGGCCGTGGGACGGTCGCCCCGTTCCGCAGCATTTGATACCGGAACGTAAACGGATAATCCTGGACGACATGGAGCACGCCTCCGCTGCGGCGATCCTGGATGCCCACGGCACGGTGACGGGGTGGAGCGAGGGCGCCCGGAGGCTGACCGGATTCCCGGCCGAGGAAGCGGTGGGCCGGCCGGGCCGCGAGCTGCTCGCCGAGGACCTGTCGTCCGCCGTCCGGTCCGCGCTGACCGGTACCGCGGTGCTCCGGCACCGGGACGGCTCCGCCGTCCCCGTGCACCTGACGGCCTGCCCGCTGCTCACCGCAGACGGCGCACCGGACGGCTATGCGGTGACCGCCCGGGCACCCGGCGGACCGGAGCCCACCATGGCGGGCCAGGCCTTCGCCCAGGCCTCGATGTCGATGTCGGTCTTCGACACCGAGCAGCGCTACACACGCGTCAACGACGTGGGCTGCGAGGTGATGGGCGTACCCGAGGAGGCACTGCTCGGGCGGCACTTCCCCGACACCGTCGACGACGCCGCACCCCACGGCGGCTTCCTGGACCACCTGCGCCAGGTCGCCGAGACCGGCCGGCCCGTCCACTACGAGAGCTTCACCCGCGCCCCCTCCGGGAGCCGCTACCACGCCTGGAGCATCGAGATGTGGCCGGTGCGCGCCCCCTCCGGTGCAGTCCTCGGCACTGCCCTCGCCGCGTTCGACAACACCGAGCAGCACTGGGCCCGGCAGCGGCTGGCCGTGCTCAACGAGGCGGCCGCCGCCATCGGCACCACCCTGGACGTGGTGCACACCGCCGAGGAACTGGTCGAACTGCTGGTGCCGCGGTTCGCCGACTTCGCCGGTGTCGACCTGCTCGACTGGGTGCTGGGCGCGGACGAACCGCTGATCGTCCCCTCCGAGGACGTCGAACTGCGCCGGGTGGCCCACGGCACCGCCACCGAGGGCACCCCGCGCCCCGCCGTCCACCTCGGCGAGAGCGACATCTATCCGCCGTACTCCGCTCCGGCCCGCGCGCTGCGGGAGGGACACGCGGTGCTCCTCGGCCCCGGCGACCCCGACTTCGACCGGTGGATGCGCGAGCGCGACGCACTGACCCCGCACAACCGCGCCTACCGCGCCCGCGTCCGCTCCACCCTGGCGGTGCCGCTGCGGGCCCGCGGCACCACCCTGGGCGTGGTCGTCGCCGTCCGCGCAGCGCCGCAGGAACCGTATGTCGCCGAGGACGTGGTACTGCTGGAGGAACTGGCCAGCCGGGCCGCCGTCTGCGTCGACAACGCCCGCCGCTTCGCCCGCGAGCGCACCACCGCACTCACCCTGCAGCAGAGCCTGCTGCCCCGTGGCCTGCCCGGCCAGGCCGCCGTCGAGGTCGCCCACCGGTACCTGCCCTCCGGATCGGCGGCCGGCATCGGCGGCGACTGGTTCGACGTCATCCCGCTCTCCGGCAGCCGCGTCGCCCTCGTGGTCGGCGACGTCGTCGGCCACGGCATCCCGTCCTCGGCGACGATGGGCAGGCTGTGCACGGCCGTACGCACCCTCGCCGATGTGGACCTGCCGCCCGAGGAACTGCTCACCCATCTCGACGACCTGGTCACCCATCTCGCCGCCGACGAGCTCGGCGACGAGGTCGCCGAGCTCGGCGCCACCTGCCTCTACGCCGTCTACGACCCCGTCACGCGCGGCCTCACCGTGGCCGCCGCGGGTCACCCGCCGCCCGTCCTCGTCCTGCCCGACGGCACCGCCCGGCTGGTCACCATGGCCACGGGACCGCCGCTCGGCGTCGGCGGACTGCCGTTCGAGGCCACGGAGCTCACCCTGCCCGAGGGCTGTGTCGTCGCCCTGTACACCGACGGGCTCGTCGAGGACCGCGTCCGCGACCACGACCTCGACCACGCCATCGACGAACTCTGCCGTGCGCTCACCGCCCCGGCGGGCTCCCTCGAGGCCCTGTGCGACTCGGTGGTCAAGGCCGTGATGCCCGAGGACCCCAGCGACGACGTGGCCCTGCTGCTGGCCCGCACCCACGCCCTGGGCGACGGACAGGTCGCCACCTGGGACGTCCCGCACGACCCCGCACAGGTCGCCGCCACCCGGCAGTCCGCCGCCGAACAGCTCCAGGCCTGGGGCCTGGACGAGTCCGCGTTCGTCACCGAACTCGTCGTCAGCGAACTGGTCACCAACGCCATCCGCTACGGCGAACCGCCCGTCCAGCTCCGCCTCATCCGCGACC
This sequence comes from Streptomyces poriticola, assembly GCF_036689765.1. Classification (NCBI taxonomy): domain Bacteria; kingdom Bacillati; phylum Actinomycetota; class Actinomycetes; order Kitasatosporales; family Streptomycetaceae; genus Streptomyces; species Streptomyces poriticola. Next base: position 44,323 of record NZ_JBAGKH010000035.1, on the reverse strand, counting down.
ACAGCCTGATCTGCGAGGTCTCCGACGGCAGCTCCACCTCACCGCATCTGCGCCGGGCGAACGCCTATGACGAGGGCGGCCGCGGACTGATGCTGGTCGCCCAGCTCACTCGGCGCTGGGGCAGCCGGCAGACCTCCGAGGGCAAGATCATCTGGGCCGAGCAGCCGCTGCCCCCGGGATGATCCGGACCGCCACGCCCCGAGGGACCCGGGCCCAGCGGCCCCGCTATTCCCGGCTGCCGGCCGCCGCCACCTGGGCGAGCGTGCGCCCGGTCCGGGCCGAGCGCGCCCGGCGCGGATCCGGGGTGCCGTGCCCGCTCCCGGCAGTACCCGCCCTGACCAGCAGCCACGCCTCCTCGCCCGCCCCGTCGTCCGTGCCGCGGAACCGGGTCAGGGCGTACTCCCCGTGCAGCTTCGCGCCGTGCAGCCGGAAGGTGGCGTGCCCGCGGTCCAGCGACTCGGCGAAGCCGACCGGCCGCCTCCTGCGGTCGTGGCTGAGCGGCTCGTAGGTGCCGCGGTCCCACACGATCACCGTGCCGCCGCCGTACTCGCCGGCCGGGATCACGCCCTCGAACTGCTCGTACTCCAGCGGATGGTCCTCGGTGGGCAGCGCCAGCCGCTTGTCCCGCGGATCGCCGGACGGCCCCTTCGGCACCGACCAGGACCGCAGCACGTCGTCCACCTGCAGCCGGAAGTCGAAGTGCAGGGTGCTCGCGTCATGGATCTGCACCACGAACCGGGGCGCCCCGTCCCGCCCGGCCGGATCCCCGCGCCCCTCGGGCTCCGCGGTCCGGCCGAAGTCCCGCTTGCCGCGGTACTCCCGCAGCCCGCTCCGCTCACTCACCGTGGGCTCCTCTCCGCGGCGAGCCCCGCCGCCGCCCGTGCCGTCGCGGTCCGGGTACCCCGCTCAGAACTCCTCGTGCACTCGCGGATCCCCGCCGAGCCGTCGCGGTGTGCGGTCGGCGAGGGCCCGCATCTGGGCGTCGTCCAGCACGAAGCCGAACACCTCGAGATTGGCGCGCTGCCGCCCCGGGTCCGCGGACTTCGGGATGGGCACCGCGCCCAGCTGGGTGTGCCAGCGCAGCACGGCCTGCGCGGGCGTCACACCGTGTGCCGCGGCGACGGCGGCGACGTCCGCGTCGTCGAGCAGGTCGCTGCCGCGGCCCAGCGGACTCCAGCTCTCGGTGCGGATGCCTTTGCGCTCGTGGAAGGCGCGCAGCTCGTCCTGCGGCAGCAGGGGGTGCAGCTCGATCTGGTTGACCGACGGCAGGACTCCGGTCTCCTTCTCCAGCCGTTCGATGTGCTCGGCGGTGAAGTTCGACACTCCGATCGACCGGACCAGGCCGTCCTCGCGCAGCCGGATCATCGCCTTCCAGGAGTCGACGTACCTGTCGAGGCGGGGCAGCGGCCAGTGGATCAGGTACAGGTCGACGTAGTCCAGGCCGAGCCGGGCGCGGGACCCCTCGAAGGAGGCGAGCGTCTCCTCGTAGCCGTGGTGCCGGCCGGGCAGCTTGGTGGTGACGACGAGCTCCTCGCGGGGCACGCCGCCGCCGGCCACGCCCCGGCCCACACCGGTCTCGTTGCGGTAGTTGGCGGCGGTGTCGATCAGGCGGTAGCCGGTCTCCAGGGCCGTGCGGACCGCCTGCTCGGCGGCGGTGTCGTCCAGCGGCCAGGTGCCCAGCCCCAGGGCGGGCAGCGTCGTTCCGTCGTTGAGTCCATGCGTCGGGATGCTGATCACGGGCGGACCTTCCCTCGACCGAGTGCGACTGTGTGCCGTCCCTCCAGCGTCACGGACGGGCGCACAGTGATCAACCCGAGCGGCGGGGCGGGCCGGGGGCGGTGAAGGCCCTGTCGCCAGAGGCGTCGAACACTGACACGATCTCCGGTGGAGCCGACCACGGACGACCGACGGAGTACGCATGACGACGGACAGGCCCACGGCGGGGCGGGGGCCACGGAAGGCGGAGCGCGCAGCAGGAGCCGAGGTCAGGCCCGTGGCCGGACACATCGGGGCCGAGATCACCGGCGTCGACCTGGCCGCCGGGCTCGACGAGGCGCAGGTCGCCGCGGTCCGCGCGGCCGTCCTGCGCTGGAAGGTGGTGTTCTTCCGGGACCAGCGCCTGGACCACACCACCCAGGTCGCCCTCGCCCGGCGGTTCGGCGAACCGGTCGTCCTCCGGCGGCGCGGCTCGGCGTCCCCGCCCGGTGTCCCCGAGATCGAGACCACCGCCGACCGGCTGGAGCTCGGCGGACGGTTCGGGATGGAGCACGACGAGTGGCTGCGGCGCCGCCGCCACACCCTGCTGCGCGGCTGGCACTGCGACCACGGCGCCCGCGTCGACCCGCCGGCCGCGACGATCCTGCGCGCCGACACCGTCCCGCCGTACGGCGGCGACACCACCTGGGCCAACCTCGCGGCCGCGTACGCCGGACTCTCCCGCCCGGTACGGGACTTCGTCGACGGACTGCGCGCCGAACACCGGCTGGGCGTCGGCTACCAGCCCCGGCCGGGCGAGGACGCCTACCTCCGGCATCTGCTGGAGCATCAGATCGCCACCGTGCACCCGCTGGTGCGGGTCCATCCGGAGACGGGGGAGCGGCTGCTGTTCGTCAACGGCTACTACCTCGAGCAGATCGAAGGCCTGTCCCGCCCGGAGAGCCGTGCGGTCCTCGACATGCTGCTGGAGCAGGCGACCCGGCCCGAGTACACGGTGCGCTTCCGCTGGGAGCCGGGCAGCGTGGCCTTCTGGGACAACCGGGCCACCGTCCACCTCGCCCCGGGCGACACCGCGCACCTCGACCACCCGCGGATCATGCACCGGGTGATGCTCGCCGGGGACGTGCCGGTCGGCATCGACGGCAGCCCCTCGGAACCGGTCACGGGCAGCGCGCCGGGACTCTGGTGAGGCGCCCCGGCTACTCGAAGCGCGAGGTGTCGCCCGCCCCGTGGCGCACGATCTCGGCCTCCCCTCCGGAGAAGTCGACGACGGTCGTCGGCTCGGTGCCGCAGTCCCCCGAGTCGACGACCGCGTCCAGCACATGGTCGAGCCGGTCCTTGATCTCCCAGCCCTGCGTCATCGGTTCCTCCTCGCCGGGCAGCAGCAGCGTGCTGGACAGCAGCGGCTCACCGAGCTCGGCGAGCAGGGCCTGGGCGACCACATGGTCGGGGATACGCACACCGACGGTCTTCTTCCTCGGGTGCTGCAGCATCCGCGGCACCTCGCGGGTGGCGGGCAGGATGAAGGTGTACCGGCCGGGTGTCGAGGCCTTGATCGCCCGGAACACGTCGTTGTCGATCCGCACGAACTGGCCGAGCTGCGCGAAGTCCTGGCAGACCAGCGTGAAGTGGTGCCGGTCGTCCAGCTGACGGATCGTCCGGATGCGGTCGACACCGCCGCGGCTGCCCAGTCGGCAGCCCAGGGCGTAGCAGGAGTCCGTCGGGTACGCGATCAGCGCGTCCGCGCGGACGCCCGCCGCGACCTGGGCGATGCTGCGCGGCTGCGGGTTGTCGGGGTGCACGTCGTAATACTTCGCCATTGGCCGAGCCTATGCCCGGCCGGGCGGCGGCGGGGTGCAGGGCGGCGGCGGGGCGCCGGCCGGGGAGGACGCCGTCGCGGGCGCGCCGCGCCCGGGCGGGTGAGGTAACGTCCCGGGCCGGGGCCGGCGGTGAGGCCGGTGAGCGAGCGCGAGGAGCGGGCCGACGTGGCGGGCCGAGCGGACGGGACACGACGGGGAACGGCGACGGAGACCGGACAGGACGCGGCGTGGGCGGCCGAACTGCTCGGCCGGCTGCGGCCGGCCGACGGAGACATGCACCGGGTGGTCGGCTGGCTCGGCGACGCGGTCGACGCCACCGTGACCCTGCAGGACGGCACCGGGCGGCTGCTGGCCGGTGACCGCACCCCGCTGGACGAGGAACTCGTCCGGGCCGTCACGGACGGCCGCATCGCCTCCGCAGCCTGCCAGGAAGCCGGGCTCCACGTGCGCCTGGTCCGGGTGGACCGGGCCCGGCCGGCCGCACCCGCGGTACTGGCGGTGGCCCGCACCAGCCCCTTCGACCGGGCGGCCGGGGACATCGTCACACACACCGCCCAGGTCCTGGCCCTCCTGCTGGCCGTGCACGGATCGACCGCCGCCGAGCGACGGCTGCGGCGGGCCGCCGCCGACCTGCGGCTGGCCATCCTGCAGCTGCTGATGGTCGAGGACACCGTCTCCGCGCGCCGCGTCGCCGCCGGACTGTGGCCGGGACTGCTCGACACCGACACCGCCGGGGTGTACGTGGTCGAGACCCGCCCCGAGGACCGCGACCGGCTCGCCGAGGAGTGCCTGGCCGCGACGGACGAACGGGCCCTGGTCGTACGGTGCCCCGCCATGGACGGACACGTGATCGTCCTGGCGCCGGCCGAGTCCACCGGCGAGACCCTGCGGGCCCTGGTCGCCCGGCGGCCCGGCACGTTCCTCGGCGGCAGCGCCCGGCACGGCCTCGCCCGGACCGCCACCGCCTACGGGCAGGCCGTGAGCGCCCTGGCCGTCGCCCGGTTCCGCCCCGACCGGGCGTCCCGGTACGCCGAGCGCACCGGCCCCGAGCGGCTGATGGACCCGGCGGCGCTGCACGGCTGGACCGCCCGGCTGCTGGGCCCGCTGGACACGCTGCCGCACCACACCGCCGCCGAACTCCTTGCCACCACGCGGCTGGGCCTGGAGTTCACCGCCGTCAGCGCGGCCCGGATCCTCGGCGTCAGCCGCAACACGGTCCGCGCCCGGATGGACCGGGTCCAGGACCTGCTGCGCACCGACTTCGCCGACCTCGGCGCCCGCGCCGCCGTCCACCTCGCCCTGAGCGCCCAGGCGGGCCTGGACCGGAGACCGGCCGGTGCGGCGCCCGGCCGTCCGTCCGGCGTCCCCCTGGCCGACCTGCTGGCCGGGCCACCGCTGCGCACCTGGGCCCACGACCTGCTCGGACGGCTGGAGGACGACGCCCGTGACCTGCGCGGCACACTCCGCGCCTGGCTGGCGGCCGGGGGCAACGCCCAGCGGGCCGCGCAGACCCTCGGAGTCCACGCCCAGACGGTGCGCGAGCATGTGCGCAGCGCGGAACCCGTCCTCGAACGCCGGCTCCTCGACACCGGCGGCGACCTGTACGAGGTGGTCCTGGCCCATCTGGCGCTGGGAGAGCTGGACCAGCCGGTCCTGCACGGGACGTAACCGGGCCATCCGGACGCACCTGTGCACCGGTGAGTCCGGACGGCCCGGCAGCGGGCACCGGCACGATTCACAGCCGCCGGGCCGTCCGCATACCTTCGTCGGGCCGCGGGGGCACGACCGGAACGGGGGACCGGTCGCGCCCCCGACGGGCGACGGACGCGGGGGCTGTGTGTGCCCCCTCGCCCCGCGGGTACCCGACCGCTCCGAAGAGACCGAGCACCGCGAGGCGAAGGAGGCGGCCCGGATGACCAGCGCCACGGAGACCGGCGGCGTGACCGGCACGCGAGACATGAGCTACGACCTGATCTGGTACGTCGAGTCGTGCCTGGACAATGCGCTGCGCCTGGAGACCTACATCCAGGACGCCGAACGCGAGAGCGACAACGAGGTCGTCGAACTGTTCCGCAAGGCTCAGGCGGACAGCCGCAAGGGAGCCGAACTGGGCAAGGGGCTGCTGCGCTCCCGGCTGGACGGCGGCTGACGACCACGTGCCACAGGCCCGGACACCGTGACGTACCGGTGTCCGGGCCTGTACGTCGGAGGGCGGCGCCCCCGGCCCTCACCGCTGCGGAGACAGCTCCGCCATCGGCCCCCACCCCTGCTGGTCCGGGACGTTGACGTTGATGATCTCCGGCGTCGCCGCGATCGCACCGGCCATCGTGACCAGCCCCGCCCGGAAATGCTCGGACTGCACATGGGCCGCGCCCGCGGCGTCGTCGGCGAAGGCCTCCAGCAGGGTGAACCGGTTGGGGTCGTCGACGTCGCGGGACCAGTCGAAGAAGAGGTTGCCCGGTTCGGCCCGGGTCGCCTCGGTGAACGGGCGCACCAGGGACAGCCAGTCCTCGGCGCGCTCGGGACGGACGGTGAAGCGTACGGCGATGAAGATCATGGCTCCACGATGCGCTGCGCGCCCGGCCGCGGCCAGTCGCGCCCACCGTGATTCCGGCCCTGCCGGAAAACCCGGCCGCGGACCGGCGGCTACCGCGCGGCGGCGAGCGAGGCCGCGGCCAGGGTGAGGAGCGTGCCGGTCTCGTCCCGGCGGCGCCGGAACGCCTCCAGGGGCAGGGACACCGACAGCGCCCGGCCGGGGAGATGCGGCAGCGGCACGGCCAGGCAGGTGTACGCCGGGTCGGCCTCGCCGACGGAGACCGCGAGACCCCGGTCCCGGACCACGGACAGCTCGGCCTCGAACCGCTCCTCGTCGGTGATCGTGCGCTCGGTGAACCGGGCCATGCCGTGGTCGGCGAGATACCGCCGTCGCGCACCCCGTTCCAGCCCCGCCAGCAGCGCCTTGCCGTGGGCGGTGGCGTGTGCCCGGGTCTCCGGGCCCGGTGGGAAGGGATGGGCGGTGTCGGCGAGCGGAGCGGTGGTGTCGACGACGGTGATCCGGCCGTCCCGGTACGCCGTGAAGTACGCCTCGCCGCCGGTGGCCCGCCGCAGCTGCGGCAGCAGTGCGGCCACCTCGGCCCCGGCGTCCAGATGCCGCCGTACCGCCCGGTGCAGTGCGGGCACCCGCGGACCCGGGCCGTAGCCACGGGGCCCCCGCACCACGTATCCGCGGGCGGTCAGCGGCCCCAGCAGGTGGTACACGGTGGACAGCGAGCACCCCACCCGCCGGGCGAGCGCCTTGGCACTGAGCGGCCCCGGCGCGTCCGCCACCGCGTCCAGCACGGCCAGCGCACGGTCCACGGACTGGGGGCCGGACATGGGGCATCCTTTCGGGCGGCTGTCGGACCTGGCGCCGGTTCGGGCGCGCAGCCGAGGGTACCGCCCGCCCGGGCGGCCCCCGACCGGCCTCCGCCACCTCGCGCCGCGCACGACCGCGGGCCTCACCGGCTTCACCGGCGGCGTGCGGGATGCAGGGCCGCCCGGACGGCCCCGGCAGCGAGCCGGGCGAGTCGTCGCCGGGTGGCGGCGGCGTGGGCCCGGGCGGCTGACCGGCCTTCGTCACGCCGCGCCGTGCCGCTCGGCGGTCCCTGCGCCACCCGGTCGACGACCAGTCGGTGCGGATCGTCTCCGTACACCGACGGCAGCCGGACGGCTCCGGCACCGGCGAGCCGGCGCAGCTCCGCCGCCTCGGCGCGGGCGGCGCCGTCGCCGTCGCCGCGTTTGACCATCACCACCCGGCGGTCGTCCAGGGTCACCTCGGTGAGTCCCGCAGACAGCCGGCGCTCACCAGCGACCGCCCGGCCGGTCAGCCGGGCCGCCGCGGCAGCGGGCGTCTCGCCGTCGCCGCAGGGGGAGTTCGTGGCACACACGGCGCCCAGCCTACGGGTCCCGCCGGCCACTGCTCCCGGTCCGTCAGCGCCACGACCGCATCCCGCCGACCCGGTGAAAAAGCGGGGTCGGGCCGAGGGAGTCCCGGCGTGCCGGGGGACCGATGGGAACATGAACAGTTCTGCGTTCCACCGCACCATCACCCTCCCCGCCCCGGTGTGCGAACAGGCCGCACAGCACCTCGAGCGCGCGGTGCAACGGGCCATCGACGGCGCCGCCGCCCCCTGGCGCGCGTTCCGCGGGGCCTCGGGCGACGACATCGCCCTCCCCCTCCCCGTCGTCGAAGAGGCCGCCGCCTGCCTGCTGGTGCTGGCCGCCGACAGCGCGCAGAGCCTGCGCCCCTCCGCGCTGCGCGCCCTCATCGGCGTCGCCCTGCACCTGAGGGACGCAGCCGAGGCCGTCCGCCGTCCCACCGTCCCCGTCCCGGCCTGGTGACACCGGGGAGGCCCCCGCCCGGAGACGTCCTCCGGTTACCGGGAAAAGGACGTGCTGAGCAGGCGGGGACTGTGCTGCACTCTCCGGCATGGATTTCCCGCGTCTGCTCGACCGTCTGGCCGCCGACTTCGCCCGGCTGCGCTCCACCGCCGCGACCGATCCGACCGCGCCGGTGCCGACCTGCCCCGGCTGGACCGTCGCCGACCTGGCCCGGCACGTGGGCGAGGTGTACGTCCACAAGACCGTCGCCATGCGGGACGGCATCGAACCCGAGCCGTGGCCGCCCGCGGAGTTCGCCCGGGAGGAACCCCTGGCCCTCCTCGACCGCGGATACGCCGGGCTGCGCGAGGAGTTCGCCGTCCGCGCCCCCGAGGACCCGGCAGCCGCCTGGTACGCCCCTGACCAGAGCGTCGGCTTCTGGATCCGGCGCATGGCGCAGGAGACGGTCGTCCACCGCATCGACGCCGAGCTGGCCACCGGGCAGCCCGTCGCGCCCGTACCGGCCGACCTGGCCGTGGACGGCATCGACGAGCTGCTGAAGGTGTTCGTCGCGTTCTCCGTCGCCGAGTGGGCCGAGGAGTTCACCGATGTCCTCGCAGCCTCGCCCGGCCGTGACTTCCTGGTGCGGACCGACGGCGCCGCCTGGCGGGTGCGGACCGGCCCGGACCGGTTCACCGTCACCGACGGCCCCGGCGACGGACCGGCCGACGTGACCGTGAGCGGCCCGCCGCAGACCGTGCTGCGATGGCTGTGGAACCGCGGCGGCGACCCCGCCGTGCAGGGCCCCCAGGAGGCGGTGGAGGAGCTGCGGCGCTGCGTCGTCGTGGCGACCTGGTGAGCGGCCCGGCGGGCCGGACGGTCGGCCGGGCAGGCGGCAGCACACCCGTACCGGCCCGTGGACGCCCCGCCGTCGACGAGGACTGCATCCGCACCGCACCCGCAGGGCGGGACGACCGGCCCGGCTGCACCGACCCCGCCGTCCTGCCCGCGGTCTTCGCGGCGCCCCGCCTCCACCTCGACCCGGGCCGGCCTTCGTCCCGGACGACGGACACGGCCGGGCGGTCGGACAGGCCCCGGCACGGCCGACACCCCGCGGTCGGCCGCGGAGTTCCGCACCCGCCTGCTGCCCACGGCCGCCGGCCGTCACCCGGCACCCACCGGCCCGCCGGGCACCCCGGACGAGGCGATGCGGGCGCTGCCGCACCGCCCCTGACACCACAGGGGAGTGACGGCCGGATCCGGGCACCCGGGAGATATGGACACGCACCGCACACAGCAGACCGGCGCCGAGGAGCGCGGCACCGTCGAGCGGCTGGTGGCGGCCTGGCTGGCGGAGACCGAACGATACGACCGGGCCGCGGCCGGCGAGGCCCGGGCCGGCTGGGAACGCGGCTCGCTGTCACCCCGGGCCGCCGAGGAGCTGGCCATCTGGGTCACCGCCCGGGTCACCGACACCGGCTTCAACGAGGACGAGGGCCGGCAGGTCGAGGCGCCGGTGCGGATCACCCCGGCCGACAAGGACACCGTGCACGGCTGGCTGCGGGCGCAGGGACACCGGGTGTGAGGCCCGCCCACACCTCCTCCCGGGGGTGCCACTCCGGCTCCGATCCGCTCAGCCTGCGTGGACGCTCCGCCTGAGCGGTGGTTCATGGCGGGTGGGGCCGTGATCATCCTCGCTGGCGGCGTGCTGGCCTTGGTGCATGCCGGGAACCCGGCTCTCAGGTACCTGCCGCTGGTGACGAGTCTGACGGGTGCACTGATCACCGTGACGGGTGCGAAAGGCCGCCGGAGATCCACGGGAGGCCGCCGTGGCCGGGTCGACGTCCAGGAGGGCGCCCGCCCACGTCCACGGCATCCACACCCGGACGGGCTGGGGGGCGACTTCCGGCACGCACCGGTCGCCGACTTCGAGGCGACCACCGTCCGGGCCGTCGAGAAACTCCACGGAGCCACGCACCCGGGGTGAGGGCCGGGCGGCCGAACCGGGGCCGAACGGCGCAGTGTTCCCAGCTGCCCGGTGCCCGTACCGAAAGCGCAGGTGAACCGGGTCGCCGTCACCCGAATGGCCGTCGAACGGTACGGGTGACCGGCCGGCGCGGTGTCTCCTGGAGAGTGACAGCGGCGTCCACTCCGGGAGGCCGGAATGTACGAGATGTGCGTGGGCCCGGAAAGGCCGGGCGGAGCATTGGTGTGGCATGTCATGGCGAAACAGGCAGCGGCCACGTTGTGCGGACAGAAGCTGCGCGAACGGGTCGCCTCGACCGAAGGCGAGCGGGCACGGCACTGCCCTGACTGCATGGCGTCGTTCGAGAAACTCATGGCCACGACTCCCTGCTGACGGGTGTCGGGCAACCGGGGCCGCCCCGCCGCACCCGACGGCGGGGCGGCCCCCGGCCGTGCGGTCGGGGTGACGGTCGGCCGGGTGCGTGGTCCTAGGGCTGCGCTGTCCCGGTGATCTTTCGCACGGGGGTGCGCCGCGGCTTCTCCGCGGGGCGCTGCTGCCGATTGACCGGCGCAGCGGCCGGCACGGCGCGGACCCCTGCCGCCGGTCCCCCTGCCGCCGGTCCCCGCCGGACGCCGACGAGCGACGGGTCCTGCTGAACGAGCCGCCGGAGTCGCCGCCCTCGGCGCAGACGCTGGTCCTGGTCGTCTGGTGCATCGCGCCCTGGCGGTAGTTGACGGGCTCGTTCCTGGCGAGCACCGTGCCGCAGCCCCAGTGGGTGGTGGAACCCGAGCGGCAGACCGAGGTGCCGGCGGGGGCCTCGGCCGGGCCCCGCGCCAGCCGGTCCGGCACGGTGCCCCAGCCGCTGCACTGTCACGCAACTCCGTCGCGTCGCGCACGGGTCCGGCCGCCCCTCCGTCCTGTGGGGTGGTGAAGGAGCGGCCGGCGTCGGCGGGGCGTCCGGTCAGGGCTGGAAGGGCATCGTCCAGCAGTTGGATCCGGCGCGCTTCCCGGTGAGACGGTCGGTGAGCCAGTCCAGGGCCTCGCCCTGGTCGGCCAGGAGCGGGGCGAAGTGGTTGAGCAGTCCGTTGCCGACGCTCGGGACGAGCACCGCGTCGTAGGTCACCCGGGCGCCCTTGCGGCACCAGTCGACGGCCAGCCGGCGGGACTGGGCGTGCGGGACCAGGTCGTCGGCCACCCCGGTGGCCACCCGCACGGGGCTCGCGGGCTTCCGGTCGCCGATGCGCTGCCGGTCGAGGAAGGACTGCAGCGCCGGTTCGGAGCGGATGATCTCGGTCACCGACTGTCCGGTGGTGGTCCAGTCCGTGCTGCGCGTCGAGCGGTAGGAGAACAGTGCGTCGGCGACGCACATGGTGGACAGGTCCTGCAGCGCCTCGCGGCCGGCCTGGTTGAGATACCGGTCGGCGACCGGGCGCAGGGCCGGGTCCGTCTGCAGGAAGCCGTTGAGCGACCAGCCCAGCGCGCCGGCCAGGTCGCTGCCGTCGATCGCCTTGGTGACCTCGGTCAGATCGGCGGGCGGGGCGCCGGCATAGGTGCCCGCCAGCCGGACGTCGGGGGCGTAGGACGGCTGGAGCTCGGCCGCGGCGGCCGTCGCACCGCCGCCCTGGCTGTAACCGAAGAGCCCCACCGGGGAGGCGTCGGTGACGGACGCCTGCTCCAGCGCCCGGGCGGCGCGCACGGCGTCCAGCACCGCGTGGGCGCCGTCGACGCGGTTGACGTACGTGTGCAGCCGGTCGGTGGTGCCGAGGCCGGCGTAGTCGGTGACGACGACCGCGATGCCGCGGGCCAGCAGCCGGTGGATCACCAGGTCCTCGTAACCGACCGACACCGTCTTGCCGTTGAACAGCAGCGGACGCTCCAGTCCCAGCGAGGCGGCGCACTGGTCGCCCTGGCCCATCGTGCCCGGGGCGACCGCGACCAGCGGGCGCGGTCCGTCGCCGCGCCACCGCGCGGCCGGCTCCAGATAGGCGCCGGTCACCGCGACCGGACCGCCGTTCGCGTCCGTCGACTTGTACATCAGCCGGGTCGCCCGGCCCGGCAGCGGTCCGTCGAGGCCGGGCAGGCTCAGCGCGAGGCGCAGCGGTTCCGTGCGGACGAGCGCACCGTCGGCCGCGGGCAGCGTGGCGGGCGGGGTGTAGAAGGCCGGGATCTCGACACCGCGGGAGACCTCGGTGGCCGTTCCGTCGGAGGCGGCTGCGGGAACGGCCTGGGCGCCGACGGCGAGCACCGCGGCGACAGCCGTGGCGAGCAGACGCGGGCGTACGGGCATGGCGGGACCTCCTGGGGAGGAAGGCGGACCGTCGTCCACGGTCCGGTGGGGTGGTTCGCGCTGCTCCTGTGGGGTTACGGGACGGTAACCGGACAGGAGTTACCCGAGGTAGCGTCATGATGGTTACGGTTCAGTAACTTGACGCTCCGTCTAACAGGCGCCACCGTACGAGGCATGGGAACGGGCGGCTCCTCCGCCCTGAGCGGTCAGTCCGACCGCTCCTGCGGCCAGGCGCCCCGCTCCATCAGGTCCAGCACCAGCGCCGCGACGTTCCAGGCGTCGTCCACGCCGCGGTGGTGCCGCCCCTGCAGCGGCAGCCCGGCGATCTCCAGCGCCTGCGCCATGCCCGGCCGGCGCGGCAGTCCGTACGCCTCGGTGAACACCGCCTTGGCATTGGTGTGCGACCGCTCCGGCGCATGCCCGAACGGCACCGCCACGCCCGTGGCCCGGCACTGGCGCACGAACTGCCGCCGGTCGTAGTCCACCCAGCTCGCCCACGGCCGCGCGCCGGCGTCGTGCTCGCGGGCCAGGACCCGGCAGGCCTCGGCGAAGCCGACGCCGGAGCCGGCCTCCCGGGCGGTGATGCCGGTGAGCTCGGTGCAGAAGGAGCTGACCGCCGACCGGTCCGGCCGCACCAGGATGCGATGCCGGGCCACCCGCTCACGGGCCGTCACGTCGACGACGGCCAGCCCGATCTCGATGATCTCGCTCACCGAGCCCGGCGGCGGCTGCCCCGCCCAGCAGGTGGCCTCCACGTCGATGACGTTGAGCAGCTCCCGATGGCCACCTGCGGCGGCGTGTCCCTCCATGGCCGCACCGTAGAAGGGACACGCGAGCGCCGTCACCCGGTTTTCCGCCGGCCGCGTGGGGCTATCGCCGGGTGCGGACCAGCAGGTACAGGAAGTACGGCGTCCCGATCACCGCGGTCATCAGACCGGCCCCCAGCTGTGCCGGGGCGATCACCGTACGGCCCAGCAGATCGGCCGTGCACACCAGCGTGGCGCCCAGCAGGAGCGCGACCGGGACGACCCGCACATGCCGCCGGCCCACCAGTGCCCGTGCCGCGTGCGGAGCCACGAGCCCGACGAAGCCGATGGTGCCCGCGCAGGCCACCGCCGTCGCGCTGAGCAGCACGCTCAGCACCAGGAAGCCGAGCCGGCCCGCGCCCAGCCGCAGTCCCAGCAGCCGGGGCGTGTCCTCGTCGAGGGAGACCAGGTCCAGCTCGGTGCGCCGGGCCACCGCAACGGCGACCCCCACCGCAAGCACCAGCGCGACCGGCAGCACATCGGGCGTCCTCCGCCCGTAGGTGGAACCGGACAGCCAGGTCAGGGCCTTGGTCGCGTTGAACGGGTCGGTGAGCACGATGAGCAGGCTGATCAGGGCCGTGGACGCGGCGGCGACCCCGATGCCGACCAGGACCAGCCGGTTCTGCCGGAAGCCGCCGCGGGCGGCCAGCCCGAAGACCAGCACCGCGGCCACCCCGGCGCCCCCGAAGGCCGCTCCGGCCACGCTCCAGGTCGCGGCCACCGGCACGGTCGTCACCAGGATCACGGCACCGAGCGCCGCACCCCCGGACACGCCCAGCACGCTGGGCTCGGCCAGCGGATTGCGGGTCACCGCCTGCACCAGCGTGCCCGCCAGCGCGAGCGCCGCACCGGCGCACAGCGCCGCCAGCACCCGCGGCACCCGGGTGTCCAGGACGAACGAGACGGTCTGCCCGGCCTGCCCCCGCGCCCAGTTGACGACATCGCCGAGCAGCAGCTTGGTGTCGCCGACCAGTACCGCGGCGATCACGATGCCGACGAGCGCGGCCACCAGCACGGCGACGGTGGCCACGAACGCCGCCCGGCCCGGGATCCGCAGCCGGTCCGGCGCCGGGACCCCGGCCGTGTCGCGCAGCCGCACGGCCATCACGACCAGGAACGCGGCGCCGACCAGGCTGGTGACGACGCCCGTGGGCACGGCGACCGCGGTGTCCGACGGGACGAGCGCCCGCAGCAGCACGTCCGAGCCGAGCACCAGCGCCGCCCCGGTCAGACCGGCCGCGGGCAGGACCACCCTCGACCGTGCGAAGCCGCGGAACCGGCGGGCGAGCGGGCGCACCAGGGCGGGCGCGCACAGACCCACGAACCCGATGGGCCCGGCCAGGGTGACGGCCGCCGCGGACAGCAGCGCGGCCAGCAGGACCACCGTGACCCGGGTGGTCCGCACCGGGACGCCGAGCCCCCGCGCGGCGTCGTCGCCCAGGGCGAGCGCGTCCACCCGGCGGCCCGTCAGCAGCAGCCCCGTCAGCCCGGTCAGCGCCAGCGGCAGCATCCACAGGACGCCCTCGAAGCCGTTCTGGCCGATGCTGCCCTGGTGCCACTGGTACAGCCCCTGCGTCTCCTCGGGGAAGAGCAGCAGCAGGCCCTCGGTCACCGAGTTCAGGCCCAGCATCAGCGCGGTGCCGGCCAGGACCAGCCGGACGGTGCCGGTGCCGAGCCCGGACAGCCCGAGGACGACGGCCGCCGCCGCGGCCCCGCCCGCGAAGGCCACCCCGGAGGAGGCGAGCACGGGCAGCGACACGCCCGTCGCGGCGACTATGCCGAGCGCCAGATAGGAGCCGGCGTTCACCGCCAGGGTGTCGGGGGAGGCCAGTACGTTGCGGCTGACCGCCTGCAGGACGGCGCCGGCCGCGCCGAGGACGACGCCGACCAGGATGCCGGCGGTCATCCGCGGCAGCCGGGAGGCGATCACGACGGAGGAGTCGGCCGGATCGGCCTGCCCGGTCAGTGCCTTCCACACCTCGGCCGGGCCGACGGCGGCGGTGCCCTGGGTGATGTCGACGACGGCCAGGACGGCGACGAGCAGCACCAGCCCGGCCGTCACCGCGGCCGTGCCCGACCGGGTCGTGACCGCCGACGGGCGGGGGGCGGGCCTGGTCGCGGTGACGGCCATGGCCTCGCTACTTCGTCAGCGCGTCGACGGCGGCGTCGACGTACGCCTCCATCGACTCCGGACCGCCGAACATCCAGACGCCGTCGGGCAGCCGGTGCACCTCGCCGGCCTTCACGAACGGCAGGTTCTTCCAGACGGAGTTCTCCGCCAGGGCGCCGGTGAACGGGTTGCTGTTCTTGTCGCCGTCGTTGCCGATGTAGGCGAACCGCACGTCCTTCGGCAGGTCGGTGAGGCCCTCGACGTCGGTGGAGGCCAGCCCGTAGGCGGCGTCGCCCTCGACCGTCCAGGAGTTCTTCAGACCGAGCTCCTCGTTGACGGCGCCGATCAGGGAGCCGCTGGTGTACGGGCGGATGGAGACCTGGTTGGAGACGACGTAGCCGTCGGCGAAGGCGTACTGCGCACCGGCCAGCCCGGCGTCGGCCAGCGCCTTCCTGCCCTCGGCGACCTTCGCCTCGAAGCCCTCGCGGGCCTTCTCGGCCTTGTCCGTGGTGCCGGTGGCCTTCGCGATGAGGTCGAGGTTGGTGAACATCTGCCCGATCTGGTCGGAGGCGACGGCGGACTTCACCTCCAGGACCGGGGCGACCTCGCGCAGCTGCTTCACGGCGGCGGGCGGCAGGTCGTCGGTGGCGACGATGAGGTCCGGGGCGAGCGAGGCGATGGTGTCCATGCTCGGCTCGCCGCGGGTGCCGATGTCCTTGGGGTCGTTCTTCAGCGGGACGGCGGTGTCCCAGGTCTTGTAGCCCTTGACGTCCGCTACGCCGACCGGGTCGATCCCGAGCGTGATCAGGCTCTCGACGACGTTCCACTCGGTCGCGACCACCTTGGTGGCCGGTCCGTCGAGCTTGACCTCCTTGCCCGCGCCGTCGGTGAGGGTGATGGCCTCGGCGGGCTTCTTCGAGCTGTCGGAGCTGTTGTCGGCGGCGGGTTCGGTGGTGCCGCAGCCGGCCAGGGTGAGTGCCGCGGCGGTGGCGGTCGCGGCGGTGAGCAGGAGGCGTCTCATGAGGTGGTGCCGAGCCTTTCGGGTCGTATGTGATGGCGGCCGATCGCGCGGGTGCGCAGCCGGTCGGTGAGGGGGTCGGTGTCGACCTCGATGCGGATGCCGTAGACGGCGGTGAGGCGTTCCGCGGTGAGCACGTCCTCGGGGCGGCCGTCGGTGACGATCCGTCCCGCTTCGAGCAGCGTGATCCGGTCGGCGACGGCAGCGGCCTGGTCGAGGTCGTGCAGCACGACACCGACGGCGATGCCGTGCACGTCCGCCAGATCGCGGACGAGGTCGAGGAGTTCGATCTGGTAGCGGAGATCCAGGTGGTTGGTCGGCTCGTCGAGGAGCAGGACCCCGGTCTCCTGGGCGAGGCAGCTCGCGAGCCACACCCGCTGCAGCTGGCCGCCGGAGAGGTGGTCCGCGGCGCGGTCGGCGAGGTCCGTGACGCCGGTCAGCGCCAGCGCCCGGTCGACCGCTTCCGGGCCGTGCGGATCGGGTCGGCCCCAGCGGCCCCGGTACGGGTA
This sequence comes from Streptomyces poriticola, assembly GCF_036689765.1. NCBI lineage: Bacteria > Bacillati > Actinomycetota > Actinomycetes > Kitasatosporales > Streptomycetaceae > Streptomyces > Streptomyces poriticola. The sequence goes on along the minus strand of NZ_JBAGKH010000035.1, from coordinate 27,732 downwards.
GCGGCCGAACTCGACGACGTCCCGGACGGTCAGCCCGCCGGGCGTCGGCCGTCCCTGCGTCAGCAGGGCGACACACCGGGAGAACTCACGGGCGGTCAGGGCCAGCCCGTCGGTGTCCCCGTCGATCCTGAGCGCGGCACCGCGGGCCCGCTGCAGCCGCGCCACGGCCCGCAGGAGGGTCGACTTGCCGCTGCCGTTCGGCCCGACCAGGACCGTCACTTCGCCGGGGCGCAGTTCGACCGCCGCGCCGTGCACGACGTCGCTGCCGTCGTAGGCCACGGTCACATCCGTGGCCGACAGCTCATGACCGCGCAGACGGGAGGCCCCGGCCCCTTCTTCACCAGATCTCACGCGACGAAGGTTAGCCTAACCTAAAATCCCCTGGTGAGAGTGGGCCGCTGTGCCGCGCGTCACGTCGATCGCGCCCGGGACGGTCAGGGGATGCGGGCCACCGCCGCGTAGATGCCGCTGTCGTCCGGGGCGGGCGGCTGCTGGTCCGGGGCGTGCCACTCGGTCGTCGTGACCAGCCCGGGCGGCAGCAGTTCCAGCCCGTCGAAGAAGCGGGCCACCTCGGCCCGGCTGCGGAAGGCCAGGTGGATGCCGGCCCGTGCGTACTGCGTGACGGCCTGCTCCGCCAGGTCCGGGAACAGGTCGGCCGTGGCGTGCGTCAGCACCAGATGGCTGCCCGGCGCCAGCGCACCGACCAGTTCCCGGACGATGCCGTGGGCGTCCTGCTCGTCCGGCACGAAGTGCAGCAGGGCGATCAGCGACAGCGCGACCGGCCGGCCGAGGTCCAGCACCTGTCCGGCGTGCCGCACGATCGCCTCCGGCTCGCGCACGTCGGCGTGGACGTAGTCGGTCGCGCCGTCCGGATGACTGACGAGCAGCGCCTCCGCGTGCCGCAGCACGATCGGGTCGTTGTCGGCGTAGACCACCCGGGCCGCCGGAACGGTCCGCTGGACGATCTGGTGCAGATTGGGCTCGGTCGGGATGCCCGCCCCGATGTCCAGGAACTGGTCGACCCCGCACGCGGCCAGATGGGCCGCGGCACGGTGCATGAACGCGCGGTTCTGCCGGGCCCCCGTCCGCGCCTCGGGCGGCAGCTTCTCGCCGACCGCCTCGTCGACCGGGTAGTTGTCCTTGCCGCCCAGCAGCCAGTCGTACACCCGCGCCGGATGCGCCCTGCTGGTGTCGATCACGGGCGGCCGGGAAGGGTCCGTCGTCATGGCAGGCTCCAGCGTCGGCGGGCGGTCGGGTCCTCCGTGCGGTTCCCGATCATCGTACGGTGTCATGTGCGGGCCGGGCCACGGGAGTTGGGCTTCCGCCGCACCCCGACGGGACGGGGCGTCGCGGGGGCTCAGGCGGCCCGGGAGCCGCGGGGCCACCAGTGGTGCTCGCAGAACCAGCACCCGACCAGGGCACCGCCGTACACCACGAACCCGACCCCGATGAACCACGACTCCACCACCAGTACGATGCCGACGGCGCCGTAGCTGATCGCGTTGTCGAGGATGAGCGGCGTGAACACCAGGTGGGAGAAGCCGCGCAGCCCCGCCAGGCCCGCCATGGTGGCCAGCGCCCCCGGCAGCAGGTCGAGCCAGCGGACCTGACCCCCCAGCAGGAAGTGCTGCGCCCACCAGAAGAACAGCAGGCCGGTCACCGTGGACAGCAGGATCCGCAGCGATCCGTGCAGCGCGGTGCGGGTCTGCACCTCCTGGTAGAGATAGGCGGTCAGCGCCGCCACCCAGGTCAGCTGACGCCAGACCCGGTGCCACGGGCCCGAGGGCAGCCCCCAGATCCGCTCGTAGCCGTTCTGCACGCTCGCCGCGAACGCCACGCCGAACACGGCCAGTGCCAGACCGCCCCACACACTGGTCGTTCCGATCACCTCGGGCGGCGGGCTGATGATGTCGGTCAGCACCTGCGCCGACCGGCCCGACAGCCCCATGCCGTCGGCCAGCCAGGACGCGAAGCCGCCGCGGCCGAGCGGATCGGCTGCGGCCACCACGATCAGCAGCGGGGCCAGGGTGACCAGCGCGAGCGTGGCGAACCCCATCGCCCGGTGCATCAGCTCCAGGTCACGCCCGTGCCGGACCAGCGCGGTGCCGGCCAGCCGGGCCCACAGGGTGCGGAGCCTGGGCGGGAACCGGGTCACGGATGCGCTCCTCGGGGCGGTCCTCGGGACGGCTCCTGGACGCGGGTGCGGCGGCCCCGGGCCGGTTGCACCAACGTAGCCCGAGGCCCGGCGGCCCGCGCGCTGCGGACGGTGTGCCGGTCGGCCATGTGCGGTACCCGGGCCGCGGCAGCACCACGGGGGCGGGTGACGGTGACCGGCGCCGGCCGCGTCGCCGGGGTGCGGGGCGGACCCGGGCGGAGGAGTCTGAGGGGCATGCAGGGCAAGGGCACCCGGCGCGGCGGCGCCGCACCGGACGTGGAGGCGATGCTCGACGAGCTCTACACCACGCCGCCGCCCGGCTTCGTCCCCCGCCGCGAGGAACTGGCCGCAGCCGCCAGGACGGCGGGCCGTGCCGAGGACGCACGGCGGATCCACGCGGCCCGCCGGCCCACCCTCGCCGCATGGGCGGCGAACCTGCTGCTGCGGGACCGGCCGGAGGAGGCCGGGCGGCTGCTGGAGCTCGGAGAGTCGCTGCGCGAGGCCTACCGCACTCTGGACGCCGGCGAGCTGAAGTCGCTGTCCGCGCAACGGCGCATCGTCGCCGCGCTGACGGCCCAGGCCGCCCGGCTGGCGGAGGAGGCCGGCCAGCCGCTCTCGGCCGCCGTCCGCCAGGACGTCGAGACCACCCTGCAGGCCGTGCTCGCCGACCGGCACGCGGCCGACCGGTGGGCCACCGGCCGGCTGACGGGCGCCCTGACCCCGCCCTCGGCCTTCCCCGGCACCACCGCCGTCGAGCCCCGGAGGCCGGCGCCCGTACCGGCCCGTCGCACCACCGCACCCCCGCCGAAGGACCAGCTCGCCGAACAGCGCCGCAAACGGCGCGAGCGGCTCGAACAGGCCCGGGCAGCGGCCGGGACCGCCGCCGGCCTGCTCGACGCGCGGCGGACCGAACGGGCCGCCGCGCAGGCGGGCCTGCAGGCGGCCCGCGAGCACCGGGCCGAGGCCGAACAGGCGGTGACCGACGCGGAGCAGCGGCTGCGTCTGGCCCGCGAGGATCTCACCCGGGCCGACCGGGAGCGCCGGGGGGCCGAGGAACGCGACCGGGCGGCCCGGGAAGCCCTCACCACCGCCGAACGTGCGGCCCGCGCGGCGGAACGGGAGGTCGAGCGCCTGACCCGGCGCGACGGATAGCCCGCGGACGCCGCGGACGGGCGATCACCGCGGGCCGGGGATACCGTGTGGATCACTCGGCAGCCCCGAGCGCACGAGGAGTGGACGGCCATGGCACGCGCGATGTGGACCGGCGTGATCAGCTTCGGACTGGTCAGCGTGCCGGTCGGCCTGTTCACCGCGACGGAGGACCACAGCGTCCGCTTCCACCAGTTGCAGCGCGGCACCGCCGACCGGATCCGCAACCGGCGCGTCAACGAACGCACCGGCAAGGAGGTGTCCTCCCAGGACATCGTCAAGGGCTACGAGCTCGCCGAGGGCGAGTACGTCGTCGTGGAGCCCGACGAACTCGACGCGGTCGCGCCGGGCCGCTCCCGGACCGTCGAGATCACCGACTTCGTCGACCTCGCCGACATCGAGCCGGTGTACTTCGACCGCACCTACTACGTCGCCCCCCGCGGCCAGGAGTACGGGAAGGTGTACGAGCTGCTGCGCGCCGCGCTCGCGGAGACCGGCAGGGCCGGCATCGCCACGCTCGTCATGCGCGGCAGGCAGTACCTCACCGCGCTCCGGGCCGAGGACCGGCTGCTGGTCCTGCAGACGCTGCACTGGGCGGACGAGGTGCGCGACCCGGCCGCGGAGCTGCCGGACCTGCCCGGGCGGCGCGCCGGACGCGGGAAGGAACGCACCATGGCGGTGCAGCTGATCGATGCGATGAGCGGCCCCTGGGAGCCCGGCCGGTACCACGACACCTACCAGGAGAAGGTCCGCGAGATGGTGCGGGACAAGGCCGGGGGCAAGGAGATCGCGGCGGCCGGGGAACCCCCGAGCGCCACCGAGGTGGTCGACCTGATGGCCGTCCTGGAGGGCAGCCTCGACGAGGCCCGCGTCAGGAGCCGTGGCAAGGGCCGCGGGAGGTCAGCCGGACGGGGCGGGGAACGGCCGGGGAAGCGGACGGGCCGGCGGAGGGGCGCCGACCGGGACGAACTGCGGCGGCTGAGCAAGACGGAGCTGTACGAGCGCGCCTCCCGGCAGGACGTCCCCGGCCGCTCGAGGATGAGCCGTGACGAACTCGTGGACGCCCTGGTCGGCGGCGGACGGCGCCCGAAGAGGACGAGCGCCGCCTGACCCCCGGACGGTGGCCGCCGTCGCGGCGACCACCGCACCCGGGGGCGGTGCGTGTGTGCGCTAGCGCTGTGCGGACTTCTGCAGCGCCTTGTCCAGGGCCTGGGCGAAGCCGTGGGCCCACAGCTGGTTCACCCGGGCGCGCTCGCGCGCGTCCGGGTAGGGATTGGTGCAGGACGGACCGGGGCCGCCGCCCGACATCAGCTCGCTGCACGGACCCGAGTAGTGATCCGGCAGGCCGAGCACATGACCGGTCTCGTGCGCGGTGACCCGGGTCGAGTCGTACACCTGGTTCTGCCGGTGGTCGAGGAAGATGTAGCCGTTGCCGTGGCCGTCGGTGGACGCGTACGAGCCGCGCGGGTCGTTGCCCTGGTAGTACCTGAAGTCGGCACCCGAGCTCGACTCCTGCAGCCGCACGTTCGACACCGAGCTGTTCCAGATCTGGGTGCTGCGGGCTATCTGGGTGCGGAAGCTGGGCGCGCCCGCGGTGCTGTAGTACACGGTGACGGCCGCCGCGGAGTCCGGGGCCGCGGCGCGCTTCTCCGCGACGGATTCCAGCACCGCCTCGAAGAACGCACGGGTGTCCTGGGCCTCCTGACCCGACGGGTCGGCCGACGGCTGGTAGGCGGCGTACGTGCCCTGGTGCCGGGGAGCGGACTCGGGCTGGGGAGCAGCCGCCGTCGCCGTCGGGCCCGCGCCGAGGGCGGTGGCGGTCAGTCCGAGTCCGACTACGGCGGACAGCATGGGCAGGGACAGTCGCATCGATGACTCCTTGGGTGTGGGGGAGAAGTCGTCACCGGCGAGTCTGCGGTCCGTGCCCCTGTGCTGTGATGATGGCAACCGGCGATAGACCGGGGCTATCGCCGCGGCGTGAAAGCCCCGACCAAAGTGCTTGAACTCGCCCTGTTCCGCAGCCTTTTGTTCACCTGGCGTCGTCCCGCGTTCCGCTCTACGCTCCCCGCATGGAGCTCGAGGTGAGGCATCTGCGCGCGCTGTGCGCCATCGCCGACGCCGGGAGCCTGCACCGCGCGGCACGCCAACTGGGCGTCGCACAACCCACGTTGAGCACTCAGCTGGTGCGGATCGAACAGGCCCTGGGCGGCCCGCTGTTCGTCCGCGAGCGTACCGGCTGCCGGCCCACCCCGCTCGGCAGGACCGTGGTGGGCCGGGCCCGCCCGCTGCTGGCCGACATGCGCGCCCTCGTCCGCGAGGCGCGGGCCGCTGCGGCCGGCGGCGGCAGCCGGCTGCGCATCGGCTCCACCGCCAGCCGCGCGCTGGCCGGCTGGCTGCGCCGGCTCCGGCGCCCGGGCCGGGAACCGACGCTGCAGATGGACGTCTCCGCGAACGCGCTGCTGCGCGGAGTCGCCGCCGGGCAGCTCGACATCGCCTTCGTGCACGAGGTCGAGGGCTGTCCGCTGCGGGTCCCCGAGGGGCTGCGGCTGCGCGTCCTGGTCGAGCGGGAGCCGCAGTTCGTGATGGTGCCCGCCGCCCACCCGGCAGCCGCCCGGCAGGTCGTCCACCTCCGCGACCTGGCCGCCGACCGCTGGATGGTCGACCCCACGGTGGACGGCGAGTGGGACGGCGTCCACCGCATGCTGCGCACGGCCGGCCTGGACCCGCGGGTCCTGCACGGCGACTACCACACCGCCGCCTCCCTGGTGGCCACCGGTGACGTGGTGACCGTCTGCCAGCCCAGTTCCCAGTCCCGCCCCGACACCGCCGTCCGCCGCATCCACGGCGACCCGCTCGGCGTACGCCTGCTGCTGGCCGCCCGAACCCGTGCCGAACTGGACGCGGTCTACCCGGCACTGGAGGAGGCGTACTGGGAGGTGGCCCGGCAGTCCCCCGCCTACCGTGATCTGCTGGAGCCCCCGGGCCCGGCCGCACCGCACCGGCCCCTCGCGGCACCGGCGCCCTGATTCCGGCGGCCCACCCGGGAAGACCCCCTCCACCGCAACACCGGACACGGTCACCCCGACCACGGCCGCCCGCCTCCCCACCCCGCGAGCCACCGCCTCGCCCCCGGGCCCCCGCAGGCCCGACGTGCCCGAACCCGCCCGTCCTGGCGCCGCCGCACCCCTCCGGACACCGTCACGCGGCCACTGCGGCCCGTTGGCTGTCGGCCTGCTCCCCGTTGTGGAAGCCGTCGGCCCGGAAGCCGGCGCCCCGGCAGTCACCGACCCGGAAGTCGCCCGTCCGCGCCCGGGGCCGCCGTCGCGGGCACTGTCAGTCCGACGTGCCCGAGCCCGCGTACCCCTGCCCGACCACCCGGAAGGTCGCCGGGCCGACCGCGAGCACCCCGTCGCTCAGCGGCGTGCACCGCACCCCGCCCCCGCCGCGCAGCGCACGCTGCGCGCCCGGACCGACCGTGACGTCCATCCACGCACAGGGACGGGCGGGACGGTTCACCGCGAGCAGCACCGGACCGTGACCGCAGTCGAGGGCGACCGTCGCGCCGATGTGCGCGTCGATGTCGACACCGCGCAGCAGCACGTTGCGACGCGTGTGCCGCAGATCGGCGTCCGGGGCGATGTCCACCGGCAGCCGCTCCACGGCCATCACGGTCACCGCCGCGTCGCGGTGGGCCGCCCGCCCGAAGTACCGGTCGCCCACCAGTCCGAGACCGGCCCGCACCTCGACCCGCGCCACCCGCTCGTCGGCGGGGCCGGGCGCCGGCCCGTCCGCGGGCCTTCCGGCCAGCCGGTGCACGGCCGAGACCAGCAGCTGCACCACCTCGACCTCGGTCACACGCCCACCCTATGCCGCCCGCCCCGGCCCCGCGGGGCGGTGGTCACACCCCCGGTGGGCACAGGGGAAGATGGGACCGCGAGCCACCTGGACCACCGACGAGGAGGAGCTGGCCCATGCGACACGACCGCGCCGGCAAGCCGGCCGGAGCCGAGGACCTGATCGACGTCGCCCGGCTGGTGACGGCGTACTACGCGCTGCACCCCGACCCGGCCGAGCCGGGGCAGCGAGTGGCGTTCGGCACATCCGGCCACCGCGGATCGTCCCTGGCGGCGGCCTTCAACGACGACCACATCGCCGCGACCAGCCAGGCCATCTGCGAGTACCGCAAGGCACAGGGCACCGACGGGCCGCTCTTCCTCGGCGCGGACACCCACGCCCTGTCCGAGCCCGCCCGGACCACCGCCCTGGAGGTCTTCGCCGCCAACGACGTGACCGTGCTGATCGACACCGCCGACGGCCACACCCCCACCCCGGCGGTCTCGCACGCCGTCCTCACCCACAACCGGGGCCGCGCTTCCGGCCTCGCCGACGGCGTGGTGGTCACCCCCTCGCACAACCCGCCCGCCGACGGCGGCTTCAAGTACAACCCGCCCAGCGGCGGCCCGGCCGGCTCCGAGGCCACCTCCTGGATCCAGGACCGGGCCAACGACATCATCGCGGCCGGTCTGAAGGACGTGCGGCGGGTCCCGTACGCCCGCGCGCTCGCCTCGCCCGGCACCGGGCGGTACGACTTCCTCGACCGCTATGTCTCGGACCTGCCCGGCGTCCTGGACCTCGACGCGGTCCGGGCGGCCGGGGTGCGCATCGGCGCCGATCCGCTGGGCGGGGCGTCCGCCGCCTACTGGGGCCGCATCGCCGAGCAGCACCGCCTCGACCTGACGGTGGTCAATCCGCTCACCGATCCGACCTGGCGGTTCATGACGCTGGACTGGGACGGCAGGATCCGTATGGACTGCTCGTCGCCGCACGCGATGGCCTCCCTCATCGCCCAGCGCGACCGCTTCGACATCGCCACGGGCAACGACGCCGACGCCGACCGGCACGGCATCGTCACCCCCGACGCGGGCCTGATGAACCCCAACCACTACCTCGCCGCCGCCATCTCCTACCTCTACGCCCAGCGCGCCGACTGGCCCGCCGGAGCGGCCGTGGGCAAGACACTGGTCTCCTCCGGCATGATCGACCGGGTCGCCGCCGGACTCGGCCGCCGGCTGGTCGAGGTGCCCGTCGGGTTCAAATGGTTCGTCGACGGGCTGGCCGACGGCTCGCTCGGCTTCGGCGGTGAGGAGTCCGCGGGGGCGTCGTTCCTGCGCCGGGACGGCTCGGTGTGGACCACCGACAAGGACGGCATCGTCCTGGCCCTGCTCGCCTCGGAGATCACCGCCGTCACCGGCCGCACCCCCTCCGAGCACTACGCCGCGCTCACCGAGCGGTTCGGCTCCCCGGCGTACGCCCGTACCGACGCACCCGCCACCCGCGAGGAGAAGGCCCGGCTGGCCAGGCTGTCCCCCGCCCAGGTCACCGCGGACACGCTGGCGGGGGAGGCGGTCACGGCCGTTCTCAGCGAGGCGCCGGGCAACGGCGCCGCCATCGGCGGCATCAAGGTCACCACCGAGAACGCCTGGTTCGCGGCCCGCCCCTCGGGCACCGAGGACGTCTACAAGGTGTACGCCGAGTCGTTCCACGGTCCCGACCACCTCCACCGGGTCCAGGAGGAGGCCCAGCAGGTCGTCCTCGCCGCGCTCGGCGGCTGACCGGCCCGCGCCGCACCCGATCCGCGGGGGCACAGGATGTCGGGTCCGGCGGCTCGCCGCCCGCCTGGCGTGACGGCCGTACGTGGGGCAGGAGACCGGGCCTGCTGGACCGGCTCAACCAGGCCATGGAGCACGTCGAGCGGCATCTCGACCGGACCGGCGACGTCGCCGAACCGGCCCGGACCGCGGCCACCTCGGAGTACCACCTGCGCCGGATGGTCTCGGCACTGGCGGGCATACCGCTGTCCGAGTACATCAGGCGCCGCCGGCTCACCCTGGCGGGCGCCGAGGTCCTCGCCGGGCGCGAGACGCTGCTGGAGATCGCGGTGGGCTTACGGCTACGGCTACGGCTACGGCTACGGCTCGGGCGAGGCGTTCGCGCGGGCGTTCCGCGCCATGCACGGCGTCGGACCGGGCGAGGCCCGGCGCACCGGCGCCGAGATCGCTCCCAGCCCAGGATGGCCTTCCGGCTCACCATCGAAGGGAGCAGCAGTATGCGCTACCGCGTCGTCGACCGGCCGTCCTTCACCCCGGTCGGACCCAAGGCCCGGGTACCCCTGGTGCACGGGGCCCCGAACCAGGCCGTCGTGGACATCCCCCGCGGCCGGACCACGGGTCCTGGAGGACCGGGTCCTGGAGGACCTGGAGAGAGCTGTCCGACCAGGAGCCGCACGGCGTCGTCGCGGTCTGCGACGACCTGGACCCGAGCCGCGCGGAGGGCACCGAACTCGACTACTACCAGGCCGTGATCACCTCCGCGGCGGCCCCCGACGGCGCCACCGCACTGCCCGTCGATGCCGGCACCTGGGCGGTGTTCAAACCTCGGGTCCGGCCCCGCAGGCCATCCAGTACCTGTGGCGGGACGTGTTCACCCAGTGGTTCCGGTCGAACCCCTACCGCAGTCGCCCCGGCCCCGAGCTCCTGCGCACCACACCGTCGCAGGACGGGACCGAGGCCGACGCCGAACTGTGGCTCCCGGTGGAGCGGGAGCAGAGTCCGGCGCCGCACCGACACCGGAACGCCGGGGCGGGCGTCCCGCGGCCGTGGCCGGGACGCCGTGGCTCCGCCCGGCCCTCCGGCCGGTCAGGCCGTGGCCGGGCCGCCCGGCTTGCGGCCCACCCCGCCGAACATCGCCACCTCGGCGGGCGACGGGTCGTCGCCCGGTTCGGGGCGCCACCGGTTGCAGGACACCACGCCAGGGGAGAGCAGCTCCAGGCCGTCGAAGAACCCAGCTACGGCCTGCGGGGTGCGCTGCGTCAGCTTGGGGGTGCCGTGCTCGTTCCAGAACGCCACGGCCGCGTCGACATCGGGCATGTCCGGCCGGGTGATGGTGTGCGACAGCACCAGATGACTGCCCGCCGGGAGGGCGTCGAGCAGGCGCCGCACGATCCCGTACGCCTCGGTGTCGTCGTCGATGAAGATGACGACACCGAGCAGGATCAGCGCGACCGGCCGGCCGAGGTCCAGCGTCCGGGCGGCGTGCTCCAGGATCGCGTCGGCATTGCGCAGATCCTCGTCGAGATAGTCTGTCCGGCCCTCGGGGCTGCTGGTGAGCAGCGCCGCGGCGTGGGCGAGCACGATCGGGTCGTTGTCCACGTACACGATGCGTGATTCGGGCGCGATGCGCTGGGCCACCTCGTGGGTGTTGTCGGCGGTGGGCAGCCCGGTACCGATGTCGAGGAACTGGCGGACCCCGCAGTCGCGGACCAGATGGCGTACGGCGCGCCCGAGGAACTGCCGGTCGGCGAGGGCGTACTCGCCGATGCCGGGGTGCAGTTCGCGTATCCGGTCGCCGGTCTCCTGGTCGACCGGGTAGTGGTCCTTGCCGCCGAGCCAGTAGTTCCAGATCCGGGCCGTGTGCGGCTGGTCCGTCTTGATTCTGTCGCGCAGCTCGCTCGACACGGTGCTGTCGGTCATGCGGTGTCCTCCGGTCCGGGCGTGATCCCTTGCGGAGAACGGTAGTTGACTCCGCGGACGGGCGCGGAGCCCCCGGACAGGACCGGCCCCGCGGAGCCGGGCTCTGCTCCGTCCGGCCTACGGGCGCGACCCTGCGATGCGTACGCTCCGTCAGATCGTGTAACAGTCTGCATATGATTATGTGCCAGAATGATGACAGGACCGGCCGCCTGGGCGGGGCCGGTGGCCTGGGCGGGGCCGGTCGGCGCGGTGTCCGGAGCCGTGCCCTCCGCGCCGCCCTGGTGACCCTGACGGCGGTGGCGGCGCTCGGCGCCCCCGCCGCGGCGGCGCCCGCGGCCCCGCTCGGGCCCGACTGGGACGCCATCGCCCGCTGTGAGTCGGGGGGCAACTGGCGGGCCAACACCGGCAACGGCCACTACGGCGGGCTCCAGTTCTCGCAGTCCAGCTGGATCGCGGCCGGAGGGCGCAGATACGCCCCACGCGCCGATCTGGCCACCCGCAGGGAGCAGATCGCGGTGGCCAGGCGGCTGGCCGCGCTGCAGGGCATGTCGGCCTGGGCCTGCGCCTGAGCCTGCGGCGCGGCGAGCCTGCGGACCCGGCTCAGGGCGCCGGCTGCAGACACCGGGGCGCGGCGCGCCCCGCGGCGGCGGCCCGGTTGGGGACGTCCGGCTTGGCGAGGACGTGCTCGACACGCACCGCACCGGCCACGCCGGCGATCGAGCGCACGGCGGGCGGGGTGAGGCCGAGGGGGAGCGGCGGCCTGGTCATCCTCCCGAAGGCGCAGCCGTGCAGGTGCGCGTCGTTGATGCCGGGCAGCAGCGTGCCGCCGGCGAGGCCGACGATGCGTGTCCCGCGGCCGGCACGGCCGTACCACGTCCGCGTGGTCGCCGACGGCCGTGACGGCACCTCCGGCCACCGCCAGGGCGGAGGCCACGGTGAAGTCCGCGTCGACCGTGAGCACGGAACCGTTGACGAACACGAGATCTGCAGGGCGTACGGCGTCCAGGACGGCGTCCTTTCCGATGGGACGGATGGTGCGGCACGCACTCTGCCCGCCCCGGACCCGGCCGGCATCGGTCATCCGACCGAGGGAGCGCACCCGGTCCCCTCGGTGGCGTCGCGCCTGCGGCATGCCGTCGTACGGGCCGATTGACGGATTCGGCGGCAGGACCGCCGGGCAGCAATGAGCGATATGTCATGTGCACGACTGCCCTTCCCCCACAAGGAGGTCGACCATGCACGTCCGAACGCTCACCGCTGCCGCCGCCGCGGTCCTGGCGGTCGCCGTCCAGACGGCGGGTGCCCAGGCCGTGGCCGCGCCCGCCGAGGCCGACCGCGTGCCGGCGGCCCGGATCCTCACCTACGACGCCCGTGGCGCCGCGGAGTTCCGCACGGCGGTCGACCGCGGCGCGCAGGTCTGGAACGACACCGTCGCCTCCGTCGAACTGCGTCCGGCCGCGGCCGGACGGTGGGCCGACATCCGGGTCCTGGCGGACAACGGCTGGCCCCGCGCCCTGACCACCTCCCTGGGCAACGGCACCGTCTACATGGGACGGCAGGCCGTCCAGCAGGGCTACGACACGGTTCGTATCGCCGCTCACGAGTTCGGACACATCCTCGGTCTGCCGGACCGCAAGCCGGGCCCCTGCTCCAGCCTGATGTCCGGCTCCACGGCCGGGACCGCGTGCACCAACCCCTACCCCGACGCGGTGGAGCGCGCCCGGGTCGAGGCGAACTTCGGCGGTAGCGCCGCGGCAGCTGCGGCCGAGCCGCCGGTCGCCGCGATCGTGGACTGAGTCCGGCCGGGCAGGGCGCGCCCGCGGGCCGACGGCACGGGGCCGCGGTACCCGACCGCGGTCCGATGCCGTCCGGTGCGGCGGAGCGCGGACTGACGTCCACGCCGGTGCCCGTGCATGGTGAGTGCCGAGGGTGGTGCCGGTGCCGGTGCCGGTGCCGGGGGCGCGAGACCGCGGGCCGGCGCCGGACGGTTCCGGACACGCTCACGACCGGGCTGCGAGCTCCGCGACCAGACCCGTGGTGACCGGCACCGGGACGCCGTGCCGTGCGGCGGCCCGCAGCAGTGCCCCGCCGATCGCGTCCAGCTCCAGGGGGCGGCCCGCCTCGGCGTCGCGCTGCATGGAGGACCTGCTCCGGGGCGGGAAGGCGTCGTAGCGCGCCAGCATCTCCGCGGTGCCGGGGGCCGTCCCGCAGGCCGCCCGGCTCACCGCGGCAGCCTCCTCGACCAGAGCGGCCAGCTCCGCCCGCAGCTCGGTGCGCAGCACCCCGACGGGCACCCGGTGATACGTCGTCAGCAGCGCGAACGGCGCGAGAAAGGCCAGTTTGGCCCAGAGCAGGGCGTCCGCGTCCGCCATCACTCGGGTGCTGACGCCGGCCGCCGTCAGCGACTCCACCGTCCGGTCCACCTGCTCGGCCGGGCTGGCCAGGTCGACCTCGGTGAACGGACTGCCGTGCTCGATCAGACCCGGCGCCGTGCGGGCGGACTCGACGCGGATCACCGCCGGGATCACGTTCTCCGCACCGTAACGCGTGCGCAGGGACGGCACGTGGTCGACGCCGTTGAGCAGCGGCAGTACCGGAGCGCCGCCGAGGGCACCGGCCGGGATCCGCCGCAGCGCCGACTCCAGTGCGGTGTGCTTGACCGTCACCAGGCAGAGCCCGACGGCCTCGCGCAGCACCGTGTCGGCCTCGACCCGCGCCGTGAAGTCGCCGTACTGGCGGCTGCGCACCCGCAGCCCGTCCGTACGCAGGGCGCGAACGGTCTCCGCGCCGGCGATGCAGACCACCCGCTGTCCGGACCGGGCCAGCAGGGCGGCGAGCAGACCGCCGACCCCTCCGGGGCCGAGAACGGCGACGGTCCCGCCGCCGGGGGGCGGCGCCGCCGGGGATGCGGCAGCCGGGGCAGGGGCGGCCGTGGCGGCGGTCGCCGCGGAACCGGCAGCGGGTGAGGGGTCGGGACGCATCGTCGGGGGAGTCCTCTCAGGTAGCGGGTCGGCACCCGTCGCCGCCGCCTCCCCCGGGCCCGGACCCGGGGGAGGACGCCGGGACGGGTTGCCGCCCTGGGCCCGAATCGATCATCGTCGGATCGCGAAGGCCCAGTCAATCCTCGGGTTTTCTTGGTGACACCCCAGGAATTGCTTGGATCGGGTCTCGCCTACCGTGTCGCCCGTGCCCATGACCTTCGACGACCTGCGGGTCTTCGTGGCGGTGTGCCGGGCGGGCAGCCTGAGCGCCGTCGCCCGGGACCTGTCCTGCACCCAGTCCGCCGTGAGCCAGCACGTGAGGCGGCTCGAACGCGCCACGGGGGTACGCCTGCTGGAGCGGCGCCCCCGAGGCGTCGTCCCCACCCCGGCCGGCGAGGTGCTGCGCGCGGCGGCCACCGAGGGGCTGGCCGGACTGGACCTCGCCCTGCGCCGGCTCGGCGAACTGGCCTGCGGCGACGCGGGATCGGTGCGCGTGACGACCGGCGCGACGACGGTGCGGCACTTCATGGCGGAGGCCGTCGTCGCCTTCCGCGCCCGGTACCCGGGAGCCACCCTGGACTTCCGCACCGAGACCTCCAGCCGCAACTGCTTCGACGCACTCGCCGACGGCTCCGTCGACCTGGCCTGGGTGACCATGGGCGGCCCCGTCCAAGGCATCGAGCAGCGCCCCGTCGTGGAACTGCCGTGGGTCCTCGCGGTCCGTGCCGACGACCCGCTGGCCCGGCGCTCCCGGGTCGAACCCGCCGACCTGGCCGCGATCCGCCATATCCGGCTGCCGGAGAACTCCTCCTCGCGCGCCCATCTGGACGCCGCCTTCGCCGCCGTGGGCGTCCGCCCCGCCTCCGACACCGGGGTCGCCGACTGGGACACCGCCGTCCTGCTGGCGGAGCTCGGCGTCGGACACGCCGTCGTCCCCGCCCTGCCCGGCCAGGCGTCCACCGGCACCCTGGCGTTCCTGCCGCTGCCGGACCTGCCCCCGCTGCCGGTCGGCTGGGCGGTCCGGCGCTGGAGCGCCCTGTCCCCGCTGGCCCGCACCTTCGCCGCCACCGTGGCCGACGCCCACGGCCCGGCTCCGGCCTGAGGAACTCAGGCTTGCCGTTCGGACGGGCGTCCGCGGACCGGCGGCCGAGCGGCAGTGGGGGACTCGTCATGCGGCTGCTCCCGCGGTGTCCGGATCCGCGGGCCTGCGGCCGGGGTGCCGAGCCGGGCGGCGGGACACGAGAGGTCCGAACGCCCGGTAGATGTGGGCTTCGGGCGTGGGACCTCGGGCCTTCCTGGTCCCCCGGGTCGCGTAGGGCCCCGACCAACGGTTCGTGAAGTAAAGAACGCTTTACATCGTGTCTGGCCTTCTTTACATTGAGGCCATGGCACTGGAAGAGAAGCGCGCCTGGATCATGATGCTCACCGCCGTCGTCTCGTACGCGGTCTACCTGGCCGTCGTCCTCGGCCGGGCCGTGGACGCCACCCCGCTCACGGACGTGTCGTACGTACCGCCGCTGTTGTGGGCGGTCGGTGTCTCGATCGCCGCGTCGATCGTGCTCGGCATCGTGGTGTCGATCGCCGCGCCGAGGTCGGACGGCAGGCGGGACCAGCGGGACAGGGAGATCGGCCGGTTCGCGGAGCACATCGGCCTGAGCTCCGCCGCCGTCGGCGGGGTCGCGGCACTGGTCATGGCGATGGCCGAGACGGACCACTTCTGGATCGCGAACGTGATCTACCTGGGGTTCACCTTGTCGCAGATCGTCAGCTGCGTCGCGAAGGTCGGCTTCTACCGCTGGGGCTTCCAGCCGTGGTGAAGCCGCCGAACAGAATCACCAACTCGATCCGGTCCCTCAGGTTCGCGCACGGAGAGATGACCCAGGCCGAACTGGCCGACCGGATCGGCGTGACCCGCCAGACCGTCATCGCCATCGAGAAGGGCCGCTACTCGCCCTCCCTGCAGATGGCCTTCCAGATCGCCCGGGTGTTCAAGGTGCCGCTCGACGACGTGTTCCAGTACAACGACTGCGAAGGAGAAGCCCCATGAAGGCAATCGTCCAGGACCGGTACGGCACGGCCGACGTCCTGGAGTTCAGGGACATCGGCAAACCGGTGGCCGACGGCGACGAGGACGTGCTCGTACGCGTCCACGCGGCCGGCGTCGACGCGGGTGCCTGGCATCTCATGACGGGCCTGCCCTACCCCGTCCGGCTGATGGGCTTCGGGCTCCGCAGGCCCAAGCACCCGGTGCGGGGCTGGGACTTCGCGGGGACCGTGGAGGCGGTCGGCGGGAGGGTGACCCGATTCCGGCCCGGTGACGAAGTGTTCGGAACATCCGACGGCTCCTGGGCCGAGTACACGTGTACCCGGGCCGACCGGATCGCACCGAAACCGCCCGGCGTCACCTTCGAGCAGGCGGCAGTCCTGCCCGCCTCCGGCTGCACCGCGCTCCAGGCGCTGCGCGACGCGGGAAAGGTGCGCCAGGGTCAGCAGATCCTGGTCATCGGCGCGGGCGGCGGGGTCGGGACGTACGCGGTACAGCTGGCCAAGAACGTCTACGGCGCGACGGTCACCGGGGTGTGCGGCGGCCCGGCGAAGGCCGAACTGGTCCGCTCGCTCGGCGCGGACCACGTCATCGACTACACCCGCGAGGACTTCACCGAGGCCGGCCGGCGCTATGACCTCATCCTCGACACCGCCGGCAACCGCCCGCTGTCGCGCCTGCGCCGCGCCCTCGCCCCCCGCGGCACCGTCGTCCTCGTCGGCGGCGAAGAGGGAGGCAAGCTGCTCGGTGGCATGCAGCGCAACCTGGCGGGGGCGGTGCTGTCGCTCTTCGGCGGCCAGAACTTCCGGGGTCTGATGGCGGCAGCGGCACCGGAGGACCTTCAGTTCCTGGCCGAGCGCACCGCGGTCGGCGAGATCGCCCCGGTCATCACCCGGACGTACCCGCTCAGCGATGCCGCCGACGCCGTCCGCCACTGGGAGAGGGGCCACATGCGGGGCAAACTCGTCATCACTGTCCAGTGACGCCGGTCCGACTCCGCGATCTGCAGGTCTCCGCTCCTGGTCAGGCGCGGTCTCACCGCGGCGAACCGCCGGCACGTCCGTCCCGTGGCCCTGGCTCGGAACCTGGGCTCGGCGAGCGGACCGCACCTGCCGGCCTCTTTCGGCGCGGCCCCCAGCAGTCGTGCGACCGTCGGCACCCGCCCACACCCCGCCCCGGTGCCGAGCGCTTCGCGGGCACCCGCCGGCACCCTTTCGCGGGCAGTCGCCGCCCGGCGCCGGGCGCGCCGCAGCGCAGGGCGCCGTCAGGTGCCGCCGCCGTGCCTACGATGGCGCCATCGCGTCATCCCGGCGCGGCCGGGCGCAGCAGGACCTGGAGGGCCCATGCCGTTCCCCATGCCCCTGCGCGGCGTCGTCCCGCCCGTCCTCACCCCGCTCACCCCGGCGGGAGAGGTGGACCTCCCCTCCGCCCGCCGGCTCACGGAGCACCTCGTGGCAGCCGGCGTGCACGGCCTGTTCGCGCTCGGCTCCAGCGGCGAGGCCGCCTACCTCACCGATGCCCAGCGGCGGACCGTGCTCGAGGCCGTCGTGGACACCGCCGCGGGCCGGGTCCCCGTCCTCGCCGGGGTCATCGACATCACCACCGCCCGGGTACGGGACCGCGCCGCCGACGCCGTCCGTGCGGGCGCCGACGCCCTCGTCGCCACCGCGCCCTTCTACACCCGCACCCACCCGGTCGAGATCGCCGACCACTACCGTCGCGTCCGCGGGGCCGCCGACCTGCCGCTGTTCGCCTACGACATCCCGGCCGCGGTGCACACCAGGCTGCCCCGCGACGTGGTGCTCCGGCTCGCCACCGAGGGCACCCTCGCCGGGCTGAAGGACTCCAGCGGTGACGACGGCTCCATCCGGCGCCTCCTGGTCGAACTGCGCCACCGCTCCCCGGGATTCTGTGTGCTCACCGGATCCGAACTCACCGTCGACGGTGCGCTGCTCGCCGGCGCCGACGGGGTGGTGCCCGGGCTCGGCAACGTCGACGCCCACGGCTACGTCCGGCTGCATGCCGCGGCCCGCGCCGGGGACTGGGCCGCCGCCCGGGCCGAACAGGACCGGCTGGCCACCCTGTTCGAGCTCACCGAGGCCGGTGACCCGGCCGCCATGGGCCCCAGCTCCTCCGCCCTCGGCGCCTTCAAGGCGGCGGTGCATCTGCAGGGCCTCATCGACTGCCCGGCGACCGCCGCGCCGCAGGTCCCGCTCGACGCCGCCGCCGTGGAACGCGTCCGCGCCCGGCTCGTCGGAGCCGGCCTCCTGTGACCCGGCGCCGGATCCGGCGCCCACCCGGTGCCCCGCCCCGCACCCGATCCTGCGACTCCGGGACCATCAGCGATGCCCCCTGCGCACACCGCCCCGCCGACGCCCCCGCCCTGGTACCGCGAGATCGGCCGGGAGAAGTGGAAGTCCTTCTTCGCCGCCTGGCTCGGCTACGTCCTGGACGGATTCGACTTCGTCCTGATCACTCTCGTCCTGACCGAGATCGCCGACGACTTCGGCCTGACCGGTGTCGAGTCGGCCGGCCTGGTCTCCGGCGCCTTCATCACCCGCTGGCTCGGCGGCGCCCTGCTCGGCGCGCTGGGTGACCGCTTCGGCCGCAAGAGCGCCATGGTGGCCAGCATCCTGCTGTACTCCCTGGGCACCTTCGCCTGCGGCTTCGCCTGGGACTACACCAGCCTGTTCACCGCCCGCCTCCTGATCGGCATGGGCATGGCCGGCGAGTACAGCGCCGGCGCCACCTACGTACTGGAGACCTGGCCCACCCGGCTGCGCAACCGCGCCTCCGGATTCCTCATCTCCGGGTTCTCCCTGGGCGGAGTGCTGGCGGCCGAGGTCTACGCCCAGGTCGTTCCCGCGCACGGCTGGCGCTGGCTGTTCTACATCGGGCTCTTCCCGGTGGTCGTGGCACTGTGGATGCGCCGCGCGCTGCCCGAGGCCGACGACTGGGCGGAGCGGGTGAACGCCGGCGGGCCGCGCCCGAACCCGTTCCGGCCACTGTTCGCCGGCCGCACCCGGACATGGGTCAACGCGCTGCTGGCGGTGGTCGCCACCGGGGCCCTGTTCGCGCTGTTCACCCCGCTCGGCACCGGGGCGGTGCCCGCGCTCGCCGCCCTGGCGGCCGGCTGTCTGACCGCGTTCGCCGTCCAGTTGGGCGGGCGCAGGCGCTGGCCGCTCCTGGTCGCGCTGTGCGCCACCGTGTTCTGCGCCTTCCTCTACAGCTGGCCCGTCCAGGCCCTGCTGCCGACCTATCTGAAGACCGAACTCGGCTACACCCCGGCACAGGTCGGCGACGCGCTCTGGTTCGCGGGCTTCGGCACCATGGCCGGCTGCATCGCCACGGGCTTCCTCGGCGACCGGTTCGGCACCCGCCGCGCCTACGCCTGCACCCTGCTGGCCGGCGTCGTCTTCGTCTTCCCGGTCTTCGCCGTCCGGGAAAGCCCGGTCGTCCTCGGCATCCTGCTCTTCCTGATGCTCGCCTGTCTGCAGGGCGTCTCGGGTCTGCTGCCCCGGTTCATCGCCGGGCACTTCCCGACCGAGACCCGTGCCGCCTCGCTGGGCTTCACCTACAACGTCGGCGCGCTGGGCGGCGCCGTCGCCCCGGTGCTCGGCGCGCAGCTGGCCTCGACGATGTCCCTGGGCCGCTCGCTCGCCGTCCTCACCTGCACCCTGACCCTCGCCGTCGTCCTGCTGATCGGCCTCGACGTCCCCAGGCGCCTCAACCGCCTCGTCGACCCGGTGGCGGTACCGGACCACCTCGTCGTCGGGGCGGCGGGCACCGCCCGGGGGTCAGCGGGCAGCGGCGCGCAGGGGCTCGCCGACGCTCCTGAGGTGGCGCAGGGCCTCCCGGTGGGAGGCGAGCAGCCCGGTCTGGTGGTACGGGACGCCCAGCTCGGCGCAGTACCGCTGGGTGATGTCCTGGGCCCGGCGCAGCGCGGGCGTCGGCATGCTCGGGAAGAGATGGTGCTCGATCTGGTAGTTGAGGCCGCCCATGAGGGCGTCGACCAGGACGCCGCCCCGCACATTGCGGGAGGTGAGGACCTGCCGGCGCAGGAAGTCGAGCCGGGTGCCCTCCTCGATCATCGGCATGCCCTTGTGGTTCGGGGCGAAGACCGAGCCGAGGTAGATCCCGAACACGCCCTGGTGCACCGCGACGAAGGCGAGCGCCTTGCCGGGCGACAGCACGCTGAACAGGCCGCCGAAATAGACCAGGAAATGCAGCACGAGCAGCGTGCCCTCCAGAACCGGCCGTTTCACCGAGGGACTGCGCAGCGCCCGGAAGCTGCTGACACTCAGATTGAGCCCCTCGAGGGTCAGCAGCGGGAAGAACAGGACGGCCTGGTGGCGCCCGACGAGGCGCGGCAGGCCCCGGGCCCCGCGGGCCTGGCGCCGGGACCAGACGAGGATGTCGGGGGAGACGTCCGGGTCCTTCCCCTCGTGGTTGGGGTTCGCGTGATGGCGGGTGTGCTTGTTCATCCACCAGCCGTAGCTCATGCCCAGCAGTACGTCGGCGACCAGCAGCCCGACGGCCTCACTGGGGCGCCGGCGGGAGAAGACCTGCCGGTGGGCGAGATCGTGCGCGGCCAGTCCCAGCTGGCCGAAGACCAGCGCCGCGAACACGGCCACGCACAACTGGCCCCAGCTGTCGCCCAGGACCAGGAAGACGGCGACGGCTCCCGCGAGCGCCAGCGCCACCGCCCCGAGGCGCAGGCTGTAGTAAAGCGGACGGCGGCGCATCAGCCCCGCCTCGGAGATCCGGCGGGACAACTCGGCGAAGTCGCTTCCCGACCGCCGGAAGACAGGTGCGGACGGGGGCTGAGAAAGCACGGTGGGATTGGCCATGCACCTCAGTTTCCGAGGGTTGCCCCGCCTGCAGAATGCGGCTTGCACCCCAACCGGGGTGGAGGTACCACCACCCGCCGGAGGGGTGGTGGCCGCCGCTGACGGGTCGGTGCCGGTGCGCCGGCCGGCATCCGCCCCTCCGTCAGTACCGGTACGGCTGCTGCTGCGGCTGCCCGTGGGACGGCCCGCCCGAGCCGTCCGCGGCCTGCGCCTGGAGCCGTGCCGCCTGCTCCGCGCTCACCTGCTGCTCCGCGCCGCAGAACGTGCACTGGGTGGCGTACTTGGTCGAGAACGGGAACAGCGGGACGAAGAACAGCGTGAACTTGGTGACGCGCTTCCTGAGCGTGTGCGCGGCCGGGTTGCCGCACCGGCCGCACACCAGCGTCAGTATCGCGAGCTGGTACAGATACCCCTTGGTACCGAAGATGATCATCTGTTCTCCCCGTCCTTCCCGGTGGGTGCCTGTTCACACAGTGCCAGAGGGCCGCGACACGGCGTCGCGGAGGGCCGGTCGCCGTGCTCCCGGGCCCGGACGTGGCGACAATGGAGTGCGTACCGCGCACCGACCACCTGCACCGCTTTCCGAGCGGCTGTCACCGAGGAGGTCACCGTGGCAGAGGCGCATCCCCCGGAGTACGGGCACCGGACGGTGCGGATCGCCGAGGCCGGCGGGGAGCACGCCGTGCTGGTCCTCTCCGGCGATCTGCGTGGCGCACCCGCGCTGCGCGAACTGGAGGAGCGGCTTCTCGACCAGCGGCTGGGCCGGGCGCGGTCCTGGGTGCTGGAGACGGCCGCCCTCGACCACCTGGACCTGGCGTGCGGCTATGCCCTGCTCCGCGCCGCGACCGGCGGCCCGCAGCCCGTCACGCTCACCGTGCGCGGCGCCCGTCGCGGCGTCCACCGGACACTGCACCAGGCGGGTGTCGACAAGGTGGCGGTCTTCGAGGGATGACCCGCGGTCGCCACCGGACACGCCCGGTCACCGGATCACTCGCACGCCACCGGAATTGAATCCCTCGTTTCCTTGAGTCATTCGGGTTATGGCGTTAGGTTCACTGTCATGAGGGCACCGAAGACGCCGAACCCCGCCGAGGATCTCCGGGGGGCGGGACTGCGGGTCACCGCCGCCCGCGTCGCGTTGCTCGAGACCGTCCGGGAAGGCGACCACCTCGACGCCGAGTCGATCGCCTCCGGGGTGCGCCGCCGCGTCGGTCACATCTCCCTGCAGGCCGTGTACGAGGCCCTGCACGCGCTCACCGCCGCGGGCCTGGTACGCCGGATCGACCCGCCCGGCTCCCCGGCCCGCTTCGAGGGCCGCGTCGGGGACAACCACCACCACGTCGTGTGCCGGTCGTGCGGCGTCCTCGCGGATGTCGACTGCTCCGTCGGCGACGCCCCCTGCCTGACCGCGTCCGACGACCGCGGCTTCGCCATAGACGAGGCCGAGGTCATCTACTGGGGCCTGTGCCCCGACTGTTCCACCGCCCGCAGCACCTGAGCACCGCGACAGCACCAGCAGCAGAGCACGGCGATCCGCCCAGTTGGAAGGAACGGAACCCCATGTCCGAGAACCACGACGCCATCGTCACCGATGACAAGACCGCGGAGGCAGGCGGCTGCCCGGTCGCGCACGGGCGTGCCCCCCACCCCACCCAGGGCGGCGGCAACCGTCAGTGGTGGCCGGATCGGCTCAACCTGAAGATCCTGGCCAAGAACCCGGCCGTGGCCAACCCGCTCGGCGAGGACTTCGACTACGCCGAGGCGTTCCAGGCCCTCGACCTCGCGGCCGTGAAACGCGACGTCGCCGAGGTGCTGACCACCTCGCAGGACTGGTGGCCGGCCGACTTCGGCAACTACGGCCCGCTGATGATCCGGATGGCGTGGCACAGCGCCGGTACCTACCGGATCAGCGACGGCCGCGGCGGCGCGGGCGCGGGCCAGCAGCGCTTCGCCCCGCTGAACAGCTGGCCGGACAACGCCAGCCTGGACAAGGCCCGCCGCCTGCTGTGGCCGGTCAAGAAGAAGTACGGCCGGTCCATCTCCTGGGCCGACCTGATGATCCTCACCGGAAACGTCGCGCTGGAGCAGATGGGCTTCGAGACCTTCGGCTTCGGCGGCGGCCGCGAGGACGTCTGGGAGCCGGAGGAGGACGTCTACTGGGGCCCGGAGACCACCTGGCTCGACGACCAGCGATACAGCGGCGACCGCGAGCTGGAGAACCCGCTCGGCGCCGTCCAGATGGGCCTGATCTACGTCAACCCGGAGGGCCCGAACGGCAACCCGGACCCGATCGCCGCGGCCCGCGACATCCGTGAGACCTTCCGCCGGATGGCGATGAACGACGAGGAGACCGTCGCCCTCATCGCCGGCGGCCACACCTTCGGCAAGACCCACGGCGCGGGCCCCGCGGACGCCGTCGGCCCGGACCCGGAGGCCGCCCCGATGGAGCAGCTGGGCCTCGGCTGGCACAGCACGCACGGCACCGGTGCCGGCAAGGACGCCATCACCAGCGGTCTGGAGGTCACCTGGACCACCACCCCGACCCGGTGGAGCAACGGGTTCTTCAAGAACCTCTTCGAGTACGAGTACGAGCTCACCCAGAGCCCGGCCGGCGCCCACCAGTGGGTGGCCAAGGATGCACCGGAGATCGTCCCGGACGCCTTCGACCCGTCGAAGAAGCGCCGCCCGACGATGCTCACCACCGACCTCTCGCTGCGCTTCGACCCGATCTACGAGCCGATCGCCCGCAGGTTCCACGAGAACCCGGAGGAGTTCGCGGACGCCTTCGCCCGCGCCTGGTACAAGCTGACCCACCGTGACATGGGCCCGAAGTCGCTGTACCTCGGCCCGGAGGTCCCCGAGGAGACCCTGCTGTGGCAGGACCCGCTGCCCGAGGCCGAGGGCGAGACCGTCGACGCCGCTGACATCACGGCGCTCAAGGCCCGGATCCTCGACTCCGGTCTGACCGTCCCGCAGCTGGTGAGCGCCGCGTGGGCGTCGGCGTCCACGTTCCGCGGCAGCGACAAGCGCGGCGGCGCCAACGGCGCCCGGATCCGTCTGGAGCCGCAGCGCGGCTGGGAGGTCAACAACCCCGACGAGCTCGCGCAGGTGCTGCGCACCCTGGAGGGCATCCGGAGCGAGTTCAACAACGGCGCCAGGAAGGTCTCCCTCGCCGACCTGATCGTCCTCGGCGGCAGCGCCGCGGTGGAGAAGGCGGCCAAGGACGCCGGCGTCGACATCGAGGTGCCCTTCGCCCCGGGCCGGGTCGACGCCTCCGAGGAGCACACCGACGCCGAGTCGTTCGCCGCGCTGGAGCCGACCTCCGACGGGTTCCGCAACTACCTCGGCAAGGGCAACCGCCTCCCCGCCGAGTACCTGCTGCTCGACCGGGCCAACCTGCTCACGCTGAGCGCCCCCGAGACGACCGTCCTGGTCGGTGGCCTGCGGGTGCTGGGCGCCAACCACAACGGTTCCAAGCACGGCGTGCTCACCAGGACCCCGGGCCGGCTGACCAACGACTTCTTCGTCAACCTGCTCGACCTGGGCACGACCTGGAAGTCCACCTCCGAGGACCAGACCACCTTCGAGGGCCGCGACGCCGCCACCGGCGAGGTGAAGTGGACCGGCACCCGTGCCGACCTCGTCTTCGGCTCCAACTCCGAGCTGCGGGCGGTCGCGGAGGTCTACGCGAGCGACGACGCGAAGGAGAAGTTCGTGACCGACTTCGTCGACGCATGGGTGAAGGTGATGAACCTGGACCGCTTCGACCTGGTCTGACGCCCGATCCGTCCTTCCCGACCTGCGGTCCCAGGCCGGCCGGCCCCGTTCCGGCCGGCCTGGCGCATGTCCGGAGCTCCATGGTCCGAGCCGCGCTCCAGGCCGGCCGTGATGCTCATTGTTGATTGAAGTCGCTTGTCTCTGAACACATATTGACATGTAAATGGCGATGCCCGCAGAGTCGTGCCTCGACAGGGATGCAGGGCCACCACCCCCATCGAGGAGCGTTGCCGCCATGTCAGAGATCCCCGCTGTCTCCCGCCGGTTGCTCCTGGGCGGCGCCGCCGCGACCGGAGCGCTCGCGACCGGCCTCGCCGGATCCGCCCAGGCCGCCCCGGCCGCGACCGGGCACACCCCCCGCCGCAGACCCGGTCAGCGGTCGATGACCGGCGTCCCTTTCGACGCGCACCGCACCGTCCGCGTCGCCGTGATCGGACTCGGCAACCGCGGCGGCGGCATGGTCCTGGGCTGGGCCGCCGTCCCGGGCTGCACCGTGACCGCCGTCTGCGACATCCGCGGCGACCGCGCCCGCCGCGCCGCCGACCGGCTGGAGAGCAGGGGCGAGCCGCGTCCCGCCGCGTACTCGGGCTCCCCGGACGCCTACGCCCGGATGCTCGAGCGCGACGACATCGACCTGGTGTACGTCGCCACACCCTGGGAGTTCCACCACGAGCAGGGCCGGGCCGCACTGCGCAGCGGCAGACACGCCATGGTCGAACTGCCCGTCGCGACCGGACTGCGGGAACTGTGGGACCTCGTCGACACCTCCGAGCGCACCCGCCGCCACCTGATGCTGGCGGAGAACTGCTCCTACGGCCGCAACGAACTGGCCCTGCTGCGCATGGCGCACGCCGGACTGCTCGGGGACATCACCAACGGCCACGGAGGCTACCTCCACGACCTGCGCGCACTGCTCTTCTCCGACACCTACTACACCGACGCCTGGCGACGGCTGTGGCACACCCGCAGCACCGCCTCCCTCTACCCGATGCACGGCCTGGCCCCGATCGCCGCCGCCATGGACATCAACCGCGGCGACCGCCTGACCACCCTGACCGCCACCGCGTCCGCCCCGAAGGGCCTGGCCGACTACCGGGAACGTTTCGTCCCCCGGGACCACCCGTCCTGGAACGAGACCTACATCAACGGCGACCGGGTCACCTGCATGATCGAAACCGCCCACGGCAGGCTGATCCGCGCCGAGCACGACGTCAGCTCGCCCCGCCCCTACAGCCGCATCAACACCCTCGCCGGAAGCCGCGGCATCGTCGAGGACTACGCCGGACCCGGCCCCACCGGCGCCCGCATCTATGTCGAACCCGACCATGGCGGCCACACCTGGCGCGACTTCGACAGCTACCGCAAGGAATTCGACCACTGGCTGTGGCTCGAGGTCGGCGACGACGCCGCCGGCCACGGCGGCCACGGCGGCATGGACTACGTCCTGCAGTGGCGCACCGTGCAGCTGATGCGCGCCGGTCTGGTGCCCGACATCGACGTCTACGACTCGGCGGCCTGGTGCGCCGCGGTCCCGCTCAGCGCCGCATCCCTGGCCAGGAGGGGCCGCCCCGTCGAGGTGCCCGACTTCACCCGGGGCGCCTGGCGGAAGCCCAGGCCGGGCCTGGACTCGCCGGAGTCCGGGATGCCGCCCGTCGGCTGAGCCCGGCCCGCGCCCGGGACGCGCTCATACTCAGGGGCATGATACTGGGGCCCGACGACTGGCGGGACTGGCGGGAGCTGCGGCCGGCCGCCCTGGCCGATGCGCCGCACGCCTTCGGCTCGCGGCTCGCCGACCGGCAGGGCGAGGGCGACCGCGAGGAGCGCCGGCGGGCCCGGCCGGCGATCCCCGGCTCCTGCAACCTGGTCGCGCGCGTCGACGGGCACCCGGCCGGGATGGCGAGCGGCGTGCCGGACGAGCAGCCGGGCACGGCGGAGCTGATCTCCCCCTGGGTCGGACCCGCCGCCCGCGGCCACGGCGTCGGATCCCGCCTGGTCGCGGAGGTCGAGCGGTGGGCCGTCCACGTCGGAGCCGGCCCACCGCGGCTGTCGGTCAGACCCGGTAACGGGCCGGCCCTCGCGCTGTACGAGCGGCACGGGTTCCGCCCCACCGGCGAGCCGGGCGACCTGTTGTCCGACGGGGTCGGCCGGGAGACGGTCCTGGCCAAGCCGCTCGTCCGGACATGAGACCGGTCGTTCCGTGGCACGGGGGCGCCCGCCGAGGTGCGCACGCAGGAGAGTGCCCGCGGATCCGGATGTGCACAGACCGTGCGACCGGCCGCCGGCGGAGGGACGCTGGAGCTGAGGGGCGGGCGGCCCTCGCCCCGGAGCGGGCCCGCCGGACCCCGGGAGCTTGGGAGGTGCCGCCATGGTGGACCCGGTGGTGGTCGGGGTGGACGGCTCGCCCACCAGCCTGGCGGCGGCGGAGAC
The DNA here is from genome assembly GCF_036689765.1 of Streptomyces poriticola. NCBI lineage: Bacteria > Bacillati > Actinomycetota > Actinomycetes > Kitasatosporales > Streptomycetaceae > Streptomyces > Streptomyces poriticola. Next base: position 820 of record NZ_JBAGKH010000035.1, on the reverse strand, counting down.
AGCCGCCCGCGAGGCACAGCTGCGCGGGGCCGGGCTGCGGCTGGTGCACGCCTTCGGCCGGCCCCGGCCGCACCTGCCCCCGCGCCTGCCGCCGTGGAACCGCGCCGCCACGGGGCTGCGCGAGATGGCGGACGGCACCCTCGCCGAGGCCGAACGCCGCGCCCACGAGGTGGCCCCGCAGCTCGCGGTGGAACGGGAGGTCGTGGTCGGCGAACCACTGACCGTGCTGGAGATCGAGTCGCGCACCGCCTCCCTGACCGTGATCGGCAGCCGCGGCCTGGGTGCCTTCACCGGACTGCTGCTCGGCTCGACCGCCGTCCAGCTCAGCGCCCACGGCCGCAGCCCGGTCCTGGTCGTACGGGGCACGCCCGACCCCGCCGGGCCGGTCCTGCTCGCCGCGGACGGTTCCCCTGCCTCCCGGGGCGCCGTCGAGTTCGCCTTCGCGGAGGCGTCCCTGCGCGGGGCGGACCTGATCGCCGTCCATGTATGGAACACCCACACCGAACGGGTCTACGACGGACCCGCCGACCCGCCCTTCGTGACCTACGACGAGAACCACCTCCACGACGAGGAGGAGGGCGCGCTCGCCGAGGCCCTGACCGCCCCCGCGCAGCGGCACGCGGACGTCGTCGTGCACCGGCGGCTGCTGCGCGGCCGGGTCCGTGCGACGCTGATCGGGGAGAGCGCCGGGGTCGCGCTCGTCGTGGTCGGCGCACGCGGCCGGGGCGGCTTCACCGGCCTGCTGCTGGGATCGGTCAGCCAGGCCGTCCTGCACCACGCGCACTGCCCGGTCGCCGTGGTCCGCACCGAGCACCCGTGA
>NZ_JBAGKH010000034.1:0-62982 GCF_036689765.1 Streptomyces poriticola | reverse complement strand
CCCCCCCCCCCCCCCCCCCCCACCCCTCTTGCTGCCCGTTCCGGTGGAGTCAGACCTCACGAGCCTGTTCGAGCATGCGGTCCACGACCCGGGCCGCCGCGTCGCCGTCGTCGAGATCGCAGAACAGTTCGTGGAAGCGCTGGTAGCGCTCCGCGTACTCCGCGGACACCTTGTCGATGTCGCACAGGGCGCTGACCAGTTCTTCCGACGTCCGGATGAGCGGGCCCGGCGCGTCGGTCTCGAAGTCGAAGTAGAAGCCGCGCAGCTTGTCCCGGTAGTGCTCCAGGTCGTACGTGAAGAACAGCATCGGCCGCTTCAGATGGGCATAGTCGAACATCACCGACGAGTAGTCCGTGACCATCACGTCCGATATGAGGTAGAGATCTGCGATGTCGGGATACTCCGACACGTCATAGACGAATCCATTGCCCGCGCCGGGGATGCTGTCCACCACGTTGGAATGCCGACGGACCAGCAGAACGTGGTCGTCGCCGAGCCGCTCGCGAGCGTCCTCGACGTCGAGGCGCAGATCGAACTTGAACTGGCCCCTGCGGTGTGACAGATCGTCCCGCCACGTAGGGGCGTACAGCACGACGCGCTTGTCGGTGGGCAGGCCGATGCGTTCCTTGATGTCCTTGGTGCGCTGCTCCAGATCAGAGGAGTAGAGGTAGTCGTTGCGCGGGTACCCCGTCTCGACGATCTCTCCGTCGTATCCCATGGCGCGCTTGAGGATCGGTGTGCTGAACCTGTTGGAGGAGACCAGCATGGTCCAGTTGCGGGCCTCCTGGATCAGCCGCTCGTGGTATTGCGGGTCGAACTTCGGAGCCTCGATGTCCAGGCCGATCTTCTTCAGCATCGTGCCGTGCCACGTCTGCACGATCACCTGGCCGGGGCGGCGCTCCATCCAGTGGGGCAGGTGGGCGTTGGTCACGATGTAGCGGGAGCGGGCGAGCGCCTCGTACCACTCCGTGCTCCAGAAACGCACCTTCTGTGCGGTGTCGGGCAGGTCGACCTGGCCGTCGCGGACCAGCCACAGGTACTCCAGGTCGGCTCCGCGGCGCAGCAGCTCTTCGTGCATGGCACGTGGCGAGTCGGAGTACTGCTTGCCGTTGTAGCTGATGAACAGCACGGCGTCGCGGAGGGGTTTGTGCCGGCCCGCCTCGTAGACGTCCCTGCGCAGCCGTTCCTGGCGATAGGCGCCTCGCTCCAGGACGGACAGGTCGGAGGGGCAGTGCAGCTGCGGGAAGTCGTGCCAGCGAGCCTCGAACTCGTACTCGCGGTCCTTGGCGGTTCCGCGGACCGGGAAGTTGTCCACGGCGAGCCGGTCGATGACGAACGGGATGTCGTAGCCGCCGTCGGCGGGGCGCAGGAAGAAGTTCCAGCGACCGCTCTTCAGCGGCAGCGATCCGTCCGGCCCGGACATGGACGCGGGGGTGAACTCGGCGCGGAACGAGCCGTCCGGCGACGTGTCCAGCGGCACCGTCTTCTCGTCGAAGCGGTCACGGGCCTTGATCACGAGAACCGCGCCCTCGATGTCGGCGGGAGTGCTGCCGTGGACGGCATAGCGGTCCCCGGACCACACCACCTCGGTGATCTTGGCCTGGAGGGGCCGTCCGGAGAATTTCAGGTAGCCGTTGTATCCCGCGATCACCGCGATCTCGTTGCGGTCGGAGCCCTCGGCGAGGGACGCGGGCAGTCGGACCTGGCGGTCGGCGAGGCCCTCGCGTACCACGGTGGAGAAGCGACGCTCCGTCCCGTCGGGGGCCACGGCGACGAGCTGGGTGCTCCAGTTGCGCCGCGAGGCGAGCGCCGGGTTGGCGCCGCCGGCGGCATTCTCCTCCTTCACGGCGTCCTGGTGCTCGCGCAGTAGGGCGATGTCCAGCATGGGTACGCGGACGGTGAACGACGTGTACCGGCCGGAGCCGGTGCCGAGGCTGACGGGGTAGTGCAGCTGTTCGCCGCTCTTGCGGTTGGTGACGAGCAGCGAAACGGTCTCGCCTTCCGCGAGCGGCTCCCGTATCTCGCCGCCGATCTCGATGTCGGTGCCCGCGGCACGGTGTTCCGTGATCAGCGCGCGGACCCGCTGGACAACGAGGCGCAGTGCGCCCTTCTCGGGAGTGGGAAGCAGCCGGAAGTCCTCGTCCAGCCAGCGGTACGGCGGGTGATTGGCCCGCGTCGCCCCCTTCACCTGGACCGCGCGCTTGCGCACGAGCCCGGACGTGGTGATGCCGATGCCCACGCGCCAGGTGCCCTCCTCCCAGCGGCCTCCGCGGCGCAGCTTGGCGGGGTCGAGCTCCAGTCCCCAGCCGGACCAGTCGTAGTTCGTGTGCCGCTGCCCGGACAGCGAGGTGGCCTCCGGAACGTACGTGTTGCGCAGGGGCAGCACGGTGACCTTGCGGGAACCGTCCTTCTTCAGAACGAGGATCTTGACCGCACTGCGCTTGGTGGACTGGTCGATCCGGTTGATCCACGCGTGCCCGGAAAGCAGCAGCTTGCCGCTGTCACCCCAGCGGATGTCCTGCAGCGGAGCATGCAGCTTCAGGTCGGGGTCGATGCGCCGGGCCTTCTTCGGCAGCTGGGCCGCGGCCGATCGCAGGCCCGGGTAGTTGACGTACTTGCGGATCAAGCCGTCGATCTCCACCTGGTCGCCGCGTCGCTCCGCTCTGATCATCTCCACGATCTCGTCCACCGCGTGCTTGCGGACGAGCAGCCACTTGATGCGGGCGGCCGCAGGCAGGTCCATGACGATCTGCGGGTCGACCTGGTCCAGGTACTTGTTGATCACTCGCAGGAACTCGGCTCGGAACTCCTGGTCGCCGTCGGGCAGGACGCTCATGAAAATGCGCAGGTCGCCCGTGAGCGCGGTGCGGTCGTACTCCCGCTTCAGTTCGGCGGCCAGCTCACCGGGCTGAGAGGCGAAGAACCGGCTCACGGACTCGACGGCCGCCGCGCGGTCCCGCACCGCCTTCGGCTCGGTCCGGCGCTGAGTGATCGAGGGAGCGGCCTCGCCCTCACGCAGCCGCCAGTAGTAGGTGGGCTCGCTGATGATGTCGATGGAATCGGCGAGGAACTGCGCGGGCAGCATCACCGGGACGTCCTCGTACAGCACTCCCTCGGGGAAGGCGAGTCCGTGCTTCTCCCAGAAGGAGCGGCGGAACACCTTGTTGCAGGCGATTCGGTCCGTCAGCAGTTTGCGGTTCCGCGACACGTGCGTGCCCTTGACCGCGCCGCCCGCGAGGATGCGGTGCATCGGCGACTGCCAGACCTTGGTGCTGTTGATGTGCTGCACGTTGCCTGTGACGAAGTCCGAGCCGCTCTCGTCGAGACTCTCCACCATGAGCCGGTACGCGTTCGGCGGGATCATGTCATCGCTGTCCACGAACGCGACGTACTCGGACGTGGGCGCCAGGTGAGTCAGGCCGGTATTGCGGGCCGCGCCCAGGCCGGCGTTCTCCTTGCGGATGAGCCTGAAGCGCGGGTCGCGGGCTGCGTACTCGGCGGCGATGACGGCGGAGTCGTCCGGCGAGCCGTCGTCGACCATCAGCACTTCGAGGTCGCGGAAGGTCTGCGCGGCGAGCGAGTCCAGGCACGCGGGCAGGTACTGCTCCACGTTGTAGATGGGGACGATGACACTGAGCCGAGGGGCCATGGCTTTGAAGGTCTCCTTCCGGGGTCAGGCCCGCTCGACCGGTTCGAGCGCCTGGGCGGGGGTCGGGGCGATAGGACGGTCCTCGAACGGGACGACGGGCAGCGTGGTCTCCTCGCCGAGGAAGACGCGCCGGACGACGCGTTCGGCTGCGTGCCCGTCGTCGAATTCGCAGAAGCGCCGGCGGAAGGCGTCGCGGAGCCCGGCAGTGTCCTCGGTGTCGTGGTCGCCCGACCCGAGCAGCTTCAGCAGCTCCGACTGCGAGCGGGCCACCGCCCCGGGCGGCTGCTCCAGCAGGTCGAAGTAGGTGCCGCGGACCGCGGAGTAGATGTCCCAGTCCGGGGCGTAGATGACGATCGGCCGGTCCAGCACCGCGTAGTCGAACATCGCCGAGGAGTAGTCGGTGATCAGCGCGTCGGCGGCGAGGTACAGCTCCTCCACTCGCGGATGGCCGGAGACGTCCACGATCCGGCCGCTGCGGCGCAGCTCGGCGATGTGCGGGGAGCTGCCGTAGAAGTAGTGGCCGCGGACCAGCAGGGTGACGTCGGGCCCGAGTTGCTCGGCCATGCGGGCCGGATCCAGGCTCGGGGTGAAGTCGGGCTGGTACTCCCGGTGGGTCGGCATGTACAGGAACACCTGGGTGCCGTCGGCGAGTCCGAGCGCGGAACGTGCCCGGCGCACATCGGCGACGGTGGCGTCGACCAGGACGTCATTGCGCGGGTAGCCGCTCTCCAGCGTGGTGTAGGAGCACGGGTAGACCCGCTCCCAGACCGCGGTGGAGAACCGGTTGGAGCTGATGCTGAAGTCCCAGCGGTCGCACCGCTCCAGCATCTTCTCGAAGTTCATGTGGGTGGATGCCGGGTACTTCTGCTGGTCCAGGCCCATGGTCTTCAGCGGGGTGCCGTGGTGGGTCTGCAGATGGATCTGCCCCGGGCGCTTCACCACGGCGTCGGCGAAGTTCACGTTGTTCACCAGGTACTTGGCGCGGGCCAGTGCCGCCCAGTACGCCCGCGAACCCACGCACACATGGTCGACACCGGCCGGCACCTGGTCCACCGCGTCGGGCCGGACGGCCCACACCCGGCGGATGTGCGGGGCGAGCCGGGCCAGTTCGGCGTCGATGGCCGCGGGGTTGCAGGAGACGCCGCGGCCCCAGTACGCGGAGAACACCGCCAGGTTCTCGTCGAGCGGAAGTTTCAGCTGGGACCGGTAGAAGACCCCCATCGCGCTGCGCTTGGAGCGGTTGACCGCGGTACGGGCCCGCCGTCTGGCGGCCTGCCTGAGCCGCACCCCCCTGGTGACTCCGGCCATGGCCGGGTACACGTCGCGCTCCAGGATCGCCCACTTCCGGCCCCGGTTTCCGGGCGGGCGGGCGAAGTTCCTGGGCAGGCGGGCGCGGAAGTCGGCGGAGGCACGGTGGAAGAACTCCGCACGGGCGTTCTGCGGCAGCCGGCCCGGCCGCTCCAGCACCGTCAGATAGTGGTCGACCATCTTGCGGAACAGCGGGCCGCGCCACTGGTCGAGCTCCGGGCGCTCGTCGAGGAAGTCGAAGACCCGGCGGTACTGGTCGAAGACGTCGAAGTGCTTGCGGCTGACCGTCTTGAGGATGTTGCCGCCCTCGCGGCGCTGCCGGTACAGCACGCACACGCGGTCCAGGAGGGCGATCCGCTCCGCGCTGATCAGCGAGCAGTACGTCCAGGGGGCGTCCTCGTAGTACCCGGGCGGGAAAGTGAGCCCGGTGCGGGTGATGAAGTCCCGCCGGTAGGCCTTGTTCCAGACGATCTGCAGCAGGTCGAGCAGCTCGGGGCGCTCGGCGAGGGAGAAGGACCGCGTCCCCGCGTCCCTGAGCAGATCGGCGCGGAGGTTGGGACGGACGCTGCCGTCCCAGTAGGTGCGGGCGTAGTCGTAGACGAGTATCTCGGGGTCGGAGGCAGCTGCCAGCTGCTCGGATATGGCTGCCAGCGCCCCGTCGGACAGTGTGTCGTCGCTGTCCAGGAACAGCACGTACTCGCCCCGGGCTTTCTCCAGTCCGGCGTTCCGTGCACGGCCCAGACCCACGTTCTCCGTGAGGTGAATCACATGCATGCGGGCGTCGCGTGCCGCATAGTCGTCGAGAATGGCCCCTGATCCGTCCGGTGAGCAGTCGTCGACCGCGACGATCTCGAAGTCCGTGTAGTCCTGCCCGAGTATGGAGTCAAGGCACTCGTGCAGATAGCCCTGCACCTTGTACACAGGGACTACGAGAGAGAGTTTGGGCATCCTTGCAACCTGTTCCGAGACTGGGCCACGGGAGTCGAGCGGTGGGCCGGAGCGGGCTCCGGGCGCGGTGGGCCGGGAGCGCGCCGCCGCATCAGCGTAAAGGATTCACGTGAAGTTTCCGTGGGCAAGGTAGCGGGACTCCCTATGTCCGGCCACTGCCCGAATTTGCCGCTCATTCCGGCGATGCGCCCTCTTTGCCCGATTCGATTTTCCGGGATCCGCGGGCAAGTCTGCGCACAGAGACATCGACTTGGGAGGCACAACGATGACGTGGCTGGTCACGGGCGGAGCCGGGTACATCGGCGCACACGTGGTGCGCGCCATGACCGACGGCGGCGAGCGCGTGGTCGTGTACGACGACCTGTCCACCGGCAGCCGGGACCGGCTGCCCGCCGAGGTGCCGCTGGTGGTCGGCAGTGTGCTGGATCCGGCCCTGCTCGCGCGGACGATTCGTGACGAGGCTGTGACAGGTGTGGTGCACATCGCAGCCAAGAAGCAGGTGGGGGAGTCCGTGGAGCGCCCGCTCCACTACTACCGGGAGAACGTGACCGGGCTGCAGACCCTGCTGGAGGCCATGACGGACACCGGCGTCGACCGGCTGGTCTTCTCCTCGTCCGCCGCCGTCTACGGCATGCCGGACGTGGACCTGGTCACGGAGGAGACGTCCTGTGCGCCCATGAGCCCGTACGGCGAGACCAAGCTGATCGGGGAATGGCTGATCAACGCCGCCGCCCGGGCGCACGGCATCCGCGCCGCCTCCCTGCGCTACTTCAACGTGGCGGGGGCGGCCGCGCCGGAACTGTCGGACGCCGGTGTCTTCAATCTCATCCCCATGGTGTTCGAACGCCTGGAGGCCGGCGATGCCCCGCGGATCTTCGGCGACGACTACGCCACCCCCGACGGCACCTGCGTTCGCGACTACATCCATGTCGAGGACATCGCCACCGCCCACCTCGCGGCGGCGCGGCGGCTGCAGGACGCCCCCCGGGGAACCGCGCTCACGGTCAACGTCGGGCGCGGGGAAGGCAGTTCGGTCCGGGAGATGGTCGAGCGCATCCTCAAAGTCACCGGCCGGCAGGACCTGGCCCCTGCGGTGACCGCACGCAGGCCCGGCGACCCGGCGCGCGTCGTCGCCTCCGCCGACCGCGCCCGGGACGAGCTCGGCTGGACCGCCAGGTACGGGCTGGACGACATGGTCGACTCGGCCTGGCGGGGGTGGCGGCACCGGCACGGCTGAGCCGGCTGGGCCCTGCCGCCCCGATCCGCCGGGGGCCGTGGGTGACTCTGCGGCTGCGCCTCCGTCCGGGGCGGCGGGAGGCCTGCTGCCCCGGCCCCGCCCCGGGCTGCCAGTGGCCCTGCCGCCCAGGGCCGGTGCACTGCGTCGGCCCCCGGGCCGGTGCCGTGCCGGCGCCCTCGGAGTCCTGGCGGCGGCCCCTGCGGACCCGCGCCCTGCGGGGACGGCCGCCTCCTCAGGCGCCGGACGGGCCGGACCGGCCGGACGGCTCCGCTGCCGGGGCGATCGGCCGGCGCGGGGCCGGGACGTCCGCCGCCGCGCCGCGTTCCCTCCGGGCCCGGTGTTCCCGTGCGGCGGCCGACAGCGCCCGTACTGCCCCGGCGAACCGCTCCTGGGACGGCGGCTCCGCAGGCCCCAGCAGCTGCCGCGCCAGCGCCGCGCGGGCCTCGGCGAACTCGTCCCGCTCCGGCCTCCGCACCGCCTCCAGCAGCGCCGGCACCCCGGCCGCGTCCGGCGTCAGCACGGTCGCCGCCGTCACGGTGGGGCAGGCCGCGCGGAACGCCTGCTCCGTCAGCCCGCCGGTGTTCGCCACCGCATAGGGCTTGCCGCTCGCCAGGAAGTCACTGATCACGCTGGAGACATCACTGATCAGCAGGTCGGCGCGATTGAAGCAGGAGTACAGCGCGGGCCGGGCATCCGAGACGACCCGGTGCTCCCCGGCCGGCCGGGCCGCCCAGTACGCCTCCTCCCAGGCCGCCGTGGCCCGCGCCACCTGCGCCGCCCGCCCCGGCGGCGGCGCCTGCTGCCGCAGCATCCGCTCCGTCTGGTCGGCCGCGGCCCTGAAGCCCGACGCAGTGAGCCGGTCCAGCTCCGCCGCCCGCCGCTGCAGCTCGGCTGCCGCAGAGGCGTCCGGCCGGGGTCCGCCCCGCTCCCGGGCCGCCGCCCCGATCAGCTCCCGGATGCGAAGATCGGCCGCCCCGGCCCGCGGGTCCACCGACCCCGTCAGCGGATGCGGCTTGTACAGCAGCCGCACCCCCGGGTCCGCCAGCAGCGCCCGGACGAGGTTCTCCCCGGCAGCGACCACCGACGTGTTGCCCGGGTTGCCGTCCCAGCCCTCCCAGGTGGGCGCGTACAGGACGGTGGTGTACTGCCCTGTCGGCGGGCCCGAGTACGGGGCCACCGCCCGCAGTTGCGGTCGGCCGACCTCCACCACCTCCCCGTCCGCCACCCCGACCTCGGCCAGCGCATACCGCTCGCGCGCCGCCGGACCGGCCACCCACACCTCGTCGTACGCCTTCGCATACGGGTTGCAGGAGGACAGCTTGTCGCTCTCCCCGTGGTTGACGAAGGCGTGCTTGATCGTGGGAATGCGCAGCACCTGCGAGGTCTTGCCGGAGTTCGAGGGGTGGAGCAGCACCCGGAGCGTGGAGTGCTCAAGCCGCATCAGCGTCGACACCTTGGGCAGGCACACGATCGGGAGATCGGTCGCCCCGATCTTCTGCACCATGAAGCGCTCGCGCAGCACGATCACCGGTCTGCCGCCGAGCCGGGCCAGCGGCTCCAGCCACATGTTCGCCTGGTACGCCGAGGAGGCGCCGCCGGAGAAGTACAGCCCCACCGTCGGCCGGTACTCCGCCAGCCAGTCCTCGAACCAGGCCAGCGTCTCCTGCTCGCCCGCCGGCCGCCGTCCGGGCAGCAGCCGCAGCAGCAGGGCGGCCAGCCCGGCCAGCGAGAGCAGGAGGGACAGGGCCAGCCCCGCCGCGCCGTACACCGGCGCGTCAAGTGCCGCCGTGGCCAGCAGCCCGGCCGTCGCCGGCAGCCCGAAGAGCGGCAGCCGGTGCCCGGGGCGGCGCAGCAGCACCGGAGGGGCCGGGGACAGCCGCAGTGCCGAGACGTCGATGTTCCGGGTCACCACCGGGAGCGTCCGGGTACGCCGGACCAGCACCGAGACCGCCTGGATCGCGCTGTGCAGCGCATAGAGCGCGAGCAGTCCGGCGACCAGCGGTGCGTACACCGTCTCGCGGTGCTGCTCGCCGATCCGCAGCAGTCCCACCACCAGCAGCAGATCCCGCAGCACATGCCGCACGGTCACGTCCGCGTGCGACTTGGCGAACACCGACACCATGCCGCGCTGCCAGCGGTACAGCACCGCCTCGGCGGCCAGTGACGCGGCGGTCCCCGTCAGCAGCAGCGGCACGTGCGGCAGCAGTGCGCCGGCGGCCTGCGCCGGGTACGCGGCGCCCAGCACGCCCAGAACGGACAGCTTCACGGCGGTCTCGAGGCGCGGCAGCCGGGCCGCGAGCCGCCGACGGGAGGAAGGGGGGCGTCGGCGAAGGGAGGGTAGGGGCACTGCGGTCACTCCAGGGTTGTCGCAGAGGGTGCGTCCGGGTTAACGGATAGTGGCCTGAAGACGACACGTCCCCTGCATGAGCCCTGCGCGCGCCGGCACGACCCGGCAGGTTGTCGGCGTGTCTGCGGTGCGTCTGCGGCGTGTCTGCGGTGCGTCCGCGGCCGGGGTGCGGACGGGCGGCGGTCCGGGGCGTGGCCCGGGGAGGACGGCGGAAGCCCGGGGTGCGGTCCCGGGCGGGCGGCAGCGGACCGCGGTGTGCTCCGGAGGCCACCTGTCCGGGAAGCGAAACCGAAGCGCGCCGAGCCGCTTCCTTCGCGTAGATTGCCGACCGGGGGACCGGACGGACACGAGGGGAACAACGCAGGTGACAGGGGCAAGGCAGGCCGTGGTCGAGGCCCGGAGGATCGTCGTCAAGGTCGGGTCCTCCTCGCTGACGACGGCGGCCGGCGGGCTGGACGCCGACCGGGTCGACGCCCTCGTCGACGTACTGGCCAAGAACCGCAGCGGAGGAGAGCGCGAGATCGTGCTCGTCTCCTCCGGCGCCATCGCCGCCGGACTCGCCCCGCTGGGGCTGCACCGCCGCCCCCGGGACCTGGCCCGCCAGCAGGCCGCCGCCAGCGTCGGACAGGGTCTGCTCGTCGCCCGCTACACCGCCTCCTTCGCCCGCTACGGCGTCCGCGTCGGCCAGGTGCTGCTGACCAGCGACGACATGAGCCGCCGCGCCCACCACCGCAACGCCTCGCGCACCCTGGACAAGCTGCTCGCCATGGGTGCCCTGCCGATCGTCAACGAGAACGACACCGTCGCCACGGACGAGATCCGCTTCGGCGACAACGACCGCCTCGCCGCCCTCGTCGCCCACCTGGTCCGGGCCGATCTGCTGGTGCTGCTCTCCGACGTGGACGGCGTCTACGACGGCGACCCCGCCAGGCCCGGCACCTCCCGGATCGCCGAGGTGCACACCCCGGCCGACCTCGCGGACGTCGAGATCGGCAGCGCGGGCAAGGCCGGCGTCGGCACCGGAGGCATGGTCACCAAGATCGAGGCCGCCCGGATCGCCGCCGCCGCCGGCGTTCCCGTGGTGCTGACCAGCGCGGTGCACTCCGCCGACGCGCTGACCGGGCAGGACACCGGCACCTACTTCCACCCCACCGGCAAGCGATCCGCCGACCGGCTGCTGTGGCTGCAGCACGCCTCCACCCCGCAGGGTGCGCTGACGCTCGACGACGGCGCGGTGCGTGCGGTGGTCGAGGGCCGCAAGTCGCTGCTGCCGGCCGGGATCGCCGCCGTGGAGGGCGAGTTCGGCGCGGGCGATCCGGTCGAGCTGCGGGACCGCACCGGGCGCGCGGTGGCGCGCGGGCTGGTCACCTTCGACGCCAAGGAGATCCCGCGGCTGCTCGGCCGCTCGACCCGGGAGCTGGCGCGCGAACTCGGACCCGCGTACGAACGCGAGGTCGTACACAGGGACGATCTGGTGATCCTGCACCCGTAATGGGTCGAAACGTCCCCGCACCGGTGGTAGACGTTCCGCAAAACCGCCACGGGACGGCGTGCGGCCTGCTCAACTTGGCCCCAGGGACATGCCCGGTGTACCGCCGGGGCGAAGAGCGCGTGTGAAGGAGGCCGTCGTGAGACGAGTGCGCCCGGGCAGGGCGGCCTCCCGCGATGCCGCCGCCCGCGGCGGCGCGTCCGCCGACGGCTCCGGGCCCCGGGGCGGTGCGGGGGCCGGGGGCTCCGGGTCCCGAGGCGGAGCCGGAACCCGCGGTGCCGGTTCCCGCGGCGCACCCGGCTCCCGTCCGGCGGGCGAGGAACGCGCCCTGACCAGTGTCGCGGCCGGCGACCGCTTCACCGGCGAGGAACCCGCGGACACCCCCCGCCTCTGGCACGTCACCCTCAGCGTCTCCGGCGAACGGGCTCCGCTGGGCGAGGTGCGGCGCGCACTGGAGCAGCTCGCCCACGACCATCCCTTCCTGCTGACCAGCCGGTACGCCGCCGACCACGCGGAGATCCGCTACTGGGAGGAGGCCCGCGACCTGCACGACGCCGCCGCCGTCGCACTGCGGCTGTGGGGCGAGCACCGCCGCAGCGCCGGCCTGCCGCCCTGGGAGATCGTCGGCCTCGAGGTCATCGACCGCGCCACGTACCACCAGCGGATCTCCGCGGGCCACGGTCCGGCCCCGGCGACCCCCGTCGGAGTCCACCCGTTCTGATGCCGCCGCGGTGTGGCCCCGGGGACGCGCGGCGGGGCCGGGGTGTTCCCGCGCCGTATTCACCCGGGGTGTCCCCGTGCTGTATTCCGGGTGTCCCGTGCTGTGCCGGGGCGCGTCCCGGGTGTCCCGAGCGCGTGGCGCGGAGCGTGGCGCGTCGCGAGGCGTGTCTCGTGGCGTGTCTCGTGGTGTGTCGAGCGCGTCTCGGGGCGTGTCTCGGGGTGTGGAACGACGGCCGACGGCCGCCGCGCGGCGCACTACCCTTCCCTCATGACCACGCTCTCGCCGTACGACTCGATGTCCCCGGTCACCCGGGCCGGATACCGCGCCAAGGCCGCCGCCGCCGACCTCGCGCCGCTGCCGCGGGCCGCCAAGGACGACGCGCTGCTCGCCGTCGCGGACGCCCTGGAGGTCCGGACGAGCGAGATCGTCGAGGCCAACGCCCAGGACGTGGCCAGGGCCCGCGAGGCCGGCACCTCGGAGGCGATCATCGACCGGCTGACGCTCACCCCGGAGCGGGTGCGGGCCATCGCCTCGGACGTACGGGACGTCGTCGCGCTGCCCGACCCGGTCGGCGAGGTGGTCCGCGGCTCGACCCTGCCCAACGGCATCGACCTGCGGCAGGTGCGTGTCCCGCTCGGGGTGGTCGGCATCATCTACGAGGGCCGGCCCAACGTCACCGTGGACGCCGCCGCCCTGTGTCTGAAGTCCGGCAACGCCGTGCTGCTGCGCGGCTCGTCCTCGGCGTACGGGTCGAACACCGCCCTCGTCCGGGTGATCCGGGACGCCGTGGGCGGGGCGGGGCTGCCCGCCGACGCCGTGCAGCTGGTGCCCGGCGAGAGCCGCGACAGCGTGCGCGAGCTGATGCGCGCCCGCGGTCTGGTCGACGTGCTCATCCCGCGTGGCGGCGCCTCGCTGATCAACACGGTGGTCCAGGAGTCCACCGTCCCGGTCATCGAGACCGGCACCGGCAACTGCCACGTCTACGTCGACGCACACGCCGACCTGGACACCGCCGTGGAGATCCTGATCAACTCCAAGGCCCAGCGGGTCGGCGTCTGCAACGCCGCCGAGACCCTGCTGGTCCACCAGGACATCGCCGCCGAGTTCCTGCCCCGCGCCCTGGACGCCCTCGCCGAGGCCGGGGTCACCGTGCATGCCGACGAGCGGGTCCTGGCCTGTGCCAAGGACTCCCGGGCGACGGTCGTCGAGGCCACTCCGGAGGACTGGGAGACCGAGTACCTGTCGTACGACATCGCCGCCGCCGTCGTCGACTCCCTCGACAAGGCCGTCGAGCACATCCGGCTGTGGACCTCCGGTCACACCGAGGCGATCGTCACCACGTCGCAGCAGGCCGCCCGCCGCTTCACCCAGCTGGTCGACTCCACCACGGTCGCGGTGAACGCCTCCACCCGCTTCACCGACGGCGGCCAGTTCGGCTTCGGCGCCGAGATCGGCATCTCCACGCAGAAGCTGCACGCCCGGGGCCCGATGGGCCTGCCCGAGCTGACCAGCACCAAGTACATCGTCACCGGCGACGGGCACGTGCGGCACTGAGCCCGGTCCCGAACGGCCACGGCAGGATTTCCATACCGTCTGCCCAAAATGACCCCCCAGGTCTACTCTGGATCCGTGCCGGAGGACGTGGGGGGCACGCCGTTCCCTGACGGCTGGGAGCCCGACGACGACCACGACCGCGGGGTGTCGGACGAAGAGTTCGCCTCCGTGGTCTTCGACGAGGCCTTCGTACGCGCGGCAGCGGTGCACGAGCCGACCGCAGTCGAACGCCTCCTGGCCGCAGCCGAGGCCAGAGCCGAGGCGGAGGCGCGCAGAGCCCGCTTCCGCGGCGAGCGGTACGACGACGGGTACGGCGACCGCGAACCCGGCGAGTCCGGCGATCCCGGCTTCGACGACCCCGACGACTGGACCGACCCCCTCGACCGGCCCTACGGCGCCCCCGGGACCTACGGCAGGCAGGTCCGCTGGCACCGCCCGGTGGCCTGGCTGCTCGCCCTGGTGATGGGGATCGGCATGGTCGCGCTGGCCTTCGCCGCGGTCTACCGGGGCGCGGCCTCCGGCCACGACCGGGACCAGGCCCCGCCGCCCGCCTCGACCGGCCCCGAGCAGGGCGGATCCACCACTCCTTCGGCCTCCGCCGACTACTCCCAGCCGGCCGTTCCGGTGCTCCCACCCGGCCCATGATCTTGGTGAGTACCTGTCAAAAATGGTCCTGGGGTGCGGCGTTTACGGGGGCCTTCGCCGACCCACCCATAAGGTATGGGAGGGCCTTCAGACCCGCCTGACGGGGTACCCGAGGGCGCCCCCGGCGGCGGCGAGGACGAGTACCGGTCCGTCGTCTTCGACGAATCGTTCGTCCGGGCTGCCCGGCTCCAGGAGTACTCCGCCCAGGAGCGCATCGGCGACCACACACCCGCCGTGCGCCGCCGACCGCCACTGCGCCACGGCCTGCCCCGGCAGGCGCTGATCCTGGTCCTGCTGGTCGCCCTGGCCTTCGGCACCGCGGTCTACATGGGTCTGCGCAACCCCTCCTCCGGCACCGTCGCCGAGCAGCCCGCCGAGCCGCTGCGCATGACCGTCGTCCCGCTCGCCCCCCAGGGCCCGGTGCCCGGTGCCCCCGACGCCGAGCAGCTGTACGCGAACAGCCCCGCGGCGCAGTTCCGCGTGGGGGCGGAGGGGGTGCCCCTGCCGGCCGCGAGCGACACCGAGCACTTCTCCGACGAGCAGGTCACCAACGCCCTCACCACCGCCCGGAACTACATCGTCCGCTCCGCGCTCGACCGGGACGTGCTCCGCGGCGACGCGGTCCGCTCGGTGCGGGTCCTGCTCGACCCGGACCAGCTGGAGCAGTTCGACGCGAGCTTCGACCGGCCCGCCTCCGACGGCCGGCACGCGCCCACCGGCTGGCTGGTCCGTTTCGACGGCACCCGGGCCGAGATCACCGACGACGACATCCGTGTGCGGGGATCCCTGCGGGCCACGGAGAACGACTCGGCCACCCTGCAGGTCGTCGCCGACCACACCGTCGTCTATCCGCTGCGACCCGCCGGCGACGACCGGGGCGAGGTGTCGCTGTTCACCGTCCGCCGCGAGCTGCACTTCCACTTCGACCAGGAGAACCTGCGGCTGCACCAGGCCCGGCTCGTGCTCTCCTACGTCCAGGCCGGGCCGCTGTCCTGCACGGAGGACTCGGCGTCCCAGCTGCGTCCGCTGCTCGCCGGGCAGACCGCCGGGGACGGTGCCCCCGCCGGTACCGACCCGTACTCCACGGACAGCGCCACCGGTCTGTGCGGCACCCTGGCGTCGAACGCGCAGCCGACGTCCTGACGTGGGCCACCGCCCGGCGGGCGGCTTTCCCGGAGGCTCCTCAGTCGTCGTCGCGGTCGCCGTCGCGCGGGGAGCGGCCGTCCTTCCCACCAGTCCCGCCGCCGGCGGTCCCGTCCGGGCCGTCCGAGCCGTCCGTGCGCGGTGGCCGCGGCTGCGTGCCGGTGAACCCGCCGAAGCCGCGCCGCACCCGCTCCCCGAGGTCCCCGGCGCCGCCTGCGATGTCGTTCACCAGCTTCATCAGCGGGTCCTTGGAACCGCGCACATGGGTGGCGTAACTGGAGGCGGACTCGCGGAACGAGTCCCGGACCGAGGTGTCCGGGTCCTCCTCGCGCCGGGGGTAGTGACCGTCCATGATCCGCTGGTAGTCGCGCGAGGCGGCCCACTTCTTCAGCTCGGCGGCCCGCACCGTGGTGAAGGGGTGGGAGCGGGGCAGCACATTGAGGATCTTCAGCACGGAGTCCCGCAGGTCGCCCCCGGCCTCGTACTCGTCGGCCTGCTCCAGGAACGCGTCCACGTTCATCTCGTGCAGGTGGTTACCGCCCGCGATCTTCATCAGCCCGCGCATGGAGGACTGGAGGTCCTGGCCCACCAGCAGCCCGGCCCGGTCGGCGGACAGCTCCGACTTGCGGAACCACTCGCGCAGCGCGGTCACGATCGCCATGATCGCGACATTGCCCAGCGGGATCCAGGCGACCCGGACGGCCAGCGACGTCAGGAAGAGCAGGATGGTGCGGTACACGGCGTGCCCGGACAGCGCGTGCCCGACCTCGTGCCCGACGACCGCGCGCATCTCCTCCTCGTCGAGCAGCTCGACGAGACCGGTGGTGACCACGATGATCGGCTCGTCCAGGCCGATGCACATCGCGTTCGGCGTCGGGTCCTGGTTGACGTACATCGGGGGGACCTTCTCCAGGTCCAGGATGTAGCAGGCGTCTCGCAGCATGTCGTTCAGGTGGGCGAACTGCCGGTCCGAGACCCGCACCGAGTCCGACAGGAACAGCAGCCGGAGACTGCGCTCGGGCAGCAGCCCGCTCAGCGCCTTGAACACCGTGTCGAAACCGCTCAGCTTGCGCAGGGCCACCAGGGCGCTGCGGTCTGCCGGATGCTCGTACGCACGCGAGGAGATCCCCGGGAAGCGCCTGCGCTGCCTGCTCGGCACGTGCTCGTGCCCGTTGTGCTGGTGGCCGTCGGACATGTCTTCCCCCAGGTGCGTCGGTGTGACAGGTGCGTCTGCGTGGCCCGCTGCGAACGCCTGTGCGGTTCTCTGTCTCTTCTTCGTGCCCCCGAAGCAGTGCCCAGCCTAGGCGGAAGACGCCGGGGACGGGCAGTGCACAGCCCCGTGCGGTCCCTGCGCCGGCCCGTTCGCCGAGGCCGCGGCCCGCGGCGCGCACCGGGGCACCTGCTGCACGGCTACAAGCGGAAGACGACCGAGCCCGTCGGAAGGTTCCCCGCGCCGTCCCCGACGGCGGAGTCGGCGTGATCGCCCGTACCGGGCCCGCATACGATGAGCCGACGTCCTTGTCCCGCCCACACCTGATAGGTCCTGCCGAAGATGATGCTGCACAGCGCCGCCGCCCAGCTGGTCACCGTTGCCTCCGAGAGCGGCGGGGAACACGGCGGCAACCACGAGAGCCTCAACCCCTACGTCACCGGCGTCGGCGCGTTCGTCGTCCTGATGCTCCTGCTGTGGATCACCACCCGCTTCAACCGCGACCGCTGAGCCGCGGACGGCCGGGGGGACGGGTCCTGGCGGCCGGAGCTCCGGGACCGGGCCGGTAGGGTCTGCACGCATGGGAGAGCAGGACATGCCTACCGGCCCCGGCACCGGCCCGTCGCGGCCGGGCAAGCGCCGCCTGGGCGTCATGGGCGGCACCTTCGACCCGATCCACCACGGGCACCTGGTGGCGGCCAGCGAGGTCGCCGCCCAGTTCCACCTGGACGAGGTGGTGTTCGTCCCCACCGGGCAGCCCTGGCAGAAGAGCCACCGCAGGGTCTCCGCGGCCGAGGACCGCTATCTGATGACGGTCATCGCCACCGCCGAGAACCCGCAGTTCTCCGTGAGCCGCATCGACATCGACCGCGGCGGCCCGACGTACACCGTGGACACGCTGCGCGACCTGCGCGCGCTTAACCCCGACACCGATCTCTTCTTCATCACCGGCGCCGACGCCCTCGGTCAGATCCTCACCTGGCGCGACAGCGAGGAGCTGTTCTCCCTCGCGCACTTCATCGGCGTCACCCGGCCCGGCCACCACCTCGACGACTCCGGTCTCCCGGAGGGCGGTGTCTCGCTCATCGAGGTTCCCGCCCTGGCCATCTCCTCCACGGACTGCCGTGCGAGAGTCGCCAAGGGCGACCCCATCTGGTATCTGGTGCCGGACGGAGTCGTGCGCTACATCGACAAGCGCCAGCTGTACCGCGGCGAGTGAGCCGAGAGGGGCACCGGTGAACGACCGATACGACGCGGGCTACGGGGACGGCGCCCCGTACGAGCTCGTCGGCTACGACGAGTACGGCCGGCCTGTGTACCGCCAGGTCCCGGCACAGCCCGCCCAGCAGCAGCCGTACGACCCCTACGCCCAGCAGCAGCCGTACGACCCCTACGCCCAGCAGCAGGGACACGGGTCGGTACCCGCCGCGTACGCACAGGAACCGGGCGCGCACGGTGCGGGCGGACACGGAGCGGGCGGCTACGCGCACGGACAGCAGGATTACGCCCACGACCCGTACGCCACGGGAGACGTCCGGCAGCCCGCGTCGCCGGCATCGCCCGCGTACGACCCCTACGGCTCACCGGACGCACCGGGCTCGTACACGTCCTACACCTCCCACGACACCTACACCTCCCACGGCACCTACGGCACCGCCCAGCAGCCGCAGACCGCCCACGTCCCCCAGCAGGCCGGCCCGCCCGAGGGCCGGGACACCCGTCCGGCCGGATCGGACCCGGCCGCCGACGAGCCCGACCACCACCAGCCCGACCACCACCAGCCCGACCACCACGAGCCCGACCACCGCACCGAGCAGTTCGCCTTCGTCGAGGAGCCGGACGGCGACTCCGAGGACGTCATCGACTGGCTGAAGTTCACCGAGAACCGCACCGAGCGCCGTGAGGAGGCCAAGCGGCGTGCACGCGCGCGGGTGATCGCGCTGGCCGTCGTACTGGCCCTGGTCGCGGCCGGTGGCGTCGGCTACCTCTGGTACGCGGGCAAGCTGCCCGGACTGTCGTCGTCGGACGGGAAGTCCCAGGGCACGACGGCCGCGGGCGCCCAGAAGCGGGACGTGCTCGTGGTCCACCTGCACGACACCAAGGGCGGCGGCACCACCACCGCGCTGCTCGTCGACAACACCACCACCCAGCGCGGCACCACCGTTCTGATTCCCAACTCACTCGCCGTGACCGCCGACGACGGGACCGCAGCCACGCTCGCCGAGTCGGTCGACGAGGCCGGACCGGACGCCACCCGCACCTCGCTGAACTCGGCGCTCGGCACCGACATCGAGGGCACCTGGCGGCTGGACACCCCCTTCCTGCAGATCCTGGTCGACCTGGTCGGCAACATCGAGGTCGACGCCGACGCCGACGTCCCCGACCCGGAGGCCGAGGGCAAGGGCGCCGCCCCGCTCGTCCGCAAGGGCGAGAACCAGACGCTCAGCGGCAAGGCGGCCGTCGCCTACGCCACCCACCGGGGCTCCGGCGAGGCACAGAACGCCCAGCTGGAGCGGTTCGGGCAGGTCCTGCACGGGGTGCTGCGCAAACTCTCGTCCGACCCGGACGCGGCCACGCTGACCGTCCAGACCCTCGGGCAGGTGCTCGACCCGCCGCTGACCGACAAGGACCTCGGCGCCTTCCTGGCCTCGCTCGCCGACCTGGCCAAGGGCGGCGACCACGACACCGCCCTGCTGCCCGTCCAGGACGACGGCACCCTGAGCGCCGAGGCCTCCGCGTCGGTCGTCAAGGACGTGCTCGGCGGCACCGCGAAGAGCCCCGACCCGGACGCCGCGGTCAGCGTCTCGGTGCGCAACGCCACCGGTGACGAGGACAGCACCGGCAAGGCACGGGTGGTCCTCCTCAACGGCGGGTTCACCGTCCTCCAGGGCGGCACCGCCGGCGCGGCCCAGGGCAGCTCCGAGGTCGTCTACGGCGACGAGGGCGCCAAGGAGGACGCGGTCCAGGTGGCCAAGACGCTGGGCCTGCCCGCCGAAGCCGTCGCCCAGGGCGAGGTCCCCGCGAACGCGGACGTCGCCGTGGTCCTCGGACAGGACTACGAGCCGTCGTCGTAGCCGACGGTAATCACGTGGGGCGCGGTCGGCGGTCGTGAGACCCTTGGGGGCAAACGCCCGTCGACCGAAAGCCTCGTAGTGACCGCGACCGACCGCTCTCTGCAACTCATCAACACCGCCGCCCAGGCCGCCGCCGACAAGCTGGCGCACGACGTCATCGCCTACGACGTCAGCGACGTGCTGTCGATCACGGACGCCTTCCTGCTGGCCTCCGCCCCCAACGACCGCCAGGTCAAGGCCATCGTCGACGAGATCGAGGAACGCCTCAGCAAGGAGCTCGGCGCCAAGCCGGTGCGCCGCGAGGGCGACCGCGAGGCCCGCTGGGTGCTGCTCGACTACGTCGACATCGTCGTCCACGTCCAGCACAGCGAGGAGCGGGTGTTCTACGCCCTGGAGCGGCTCTGGAAGGACTGCCCCGAGCTCGAGCTGCCCGCCGACGCCGAGGCCACGCGTGGCAGGGCCGAGGAGCACGCCCGGCAGCAGGCCGCCGAGGAGGCCGCGCAGGCGGACGGGGACTGGCGATGAGCGCCACCGGCGAGGTCGCCGTCGGGCGGCCGGGCCGCGGCCGGCGCATCATCCTGTGGCGGCACGGCCAGACCTCCTGGAACGTGGAGCGCCGCTTCCAGGGCAGCACGGACGTCCCGCTCACCGAGACCGGCCTCGCCCAGGCCCGCCGCGCGGCCCGGCTGCTCGCCGGTCTGCAGCCCGACGCGATCATCGCCTCCGACCTGGAGCGGGCCGCGCACACCGCCGCCGAGCTGGCCGCGCTCACCGCCCTGGAGGTGACCGTCGACGAGTCCCTGCGCGAGACCTACGCCGGCGTCTGGCAGGGCCTGACCCACGACGAGATCATCGCCCGGTACGGCGACGAGTACGCGGCGTGGAAGCGCGGCGAGCCGGTCCGCCGCGGCGGCGGCGAGCTGGAGACCGAAGTCGCCGACCGCGCCGCCCCCGTCGTGCTGCGGCACGCCGAGAAACTTCCCGAGGACGGCACGCTCGTCGTGGCCAGCCACGGCGGCACCATCCGCACCACCATCGGCCGCCTCCTCGGCCTGGATCCGAGCAGCTGGGAGAGCCTGGGCGGGCTGACCAACTGCTGCTGGTCCGTGCTCGGCGAGGGCGCCCGCGGCTGGCGCCTGCTGGAGCACAACGCCGGCACCCTCCCGGAGCCGGTCCTCGGCGACGACGACTGAGCGGCGCGGGCGGGCCGGGCGGCTCGATTTCACTTTCCGGCAGGTCGCAGGCTAAAGTTCTTCTTGTTCGCCCCGCCGAGCGGGAAGAACACCAGCCAGGGGCTATAGCTCAGTTGGTAGAGCGCTTGCATGGCATGCAAGAGGTCAGGAGTTCAATTCTCCTTAGCTCCACGGACGAATCCCGTCCCCCTCAGGGGGCGGGATTTTTCGTTGCTCCCGGTTGAGCAGTCCGCCGTCGGCGGCCGTATCGATCGGTGGGGCTCGGCACGGACGCCGTGGCCTGACTGGTACTGAGGCGTCGCTGACCGTGTCGGTCCGGTCGTGGCAGAATCAAACGGCCGGAAGGGGGCGCGGCCCGATGGGAGGGAGTAGCGATGCCTGCGAGCATCCTCGAGGAGGTCGACGGCCTCCTCGGTGCGGTGATGACACGGAACACGACCACCCGCCTCCGCTGCCCTTCCTGCGGTTCCGCACATGTCGCCCAAGTCCTCGGTGACAACGGCGGAATCTCGTACGTGTGCACCGCCTGCGGGCACAGCTGGAGCTGATCGATGGGTGCACACAGGCGAAAGTGCGACTGGTGCGGCAGCGGTACGCCGATCGTCCGCGACATGGAACCGCTCAATCCCGAGTACCAGTACTGGTGCGAGGAGTGTGCGCGAGCGCTGATCATAAAAGGCGACCCCATCGAGACGTACCGCGAGCTCGAGGGCGAGCCGATCTACGGCCGGCTGCTCGAGGAGCACTGCACGCTCAAGCGGTTCTACTCGTTCGTCACGGCCTGAACCCGTACCGGAGGTGACCGGCGCCGCTCGCAAACCGGACAGAACGGAAACGATTTGGTGTGCGGCCGGGGGGACCGTGTAATGTTGGCGTCGCCGCCAGGGAAACCGGGCGGACCACAGCAAGGGGCTATAGCTCAGTTGGTAGAGCGCTTGCATGGCATGCAAGAGGTCAGGAGTTCAATTCTCCTTAGCTCCACAGAAGCTCCACAGAGAAGATCCCCCGGGTAGCACGACCTGGGGGATCTCTGCGTGTTCCCGGCCTTCGCGATCAGCCGCTCCGCACGTTCGGTCGGCCGCTCGCGTCGGCCGGCCGACCCCTACGGCCGGCCGACCTGTTCCGCACGGGCCGCTCCGCCGGCCCGTTCCGCTCAGCGCCCGAGAGCGCGGCGGCCCCGGCCCTGGGAGAGCACCGGCAGGTTGCTGCGGGAGGGCGCCTGCCCGCGCGTTTCCTCCTCGAGCCGCAGGGCCAGCGCCGGGCAACGGCGCACCGCGCGCAGCGCCTTCGCCTCCGCGTAGCTCGGCACGTCCGCCTGGGCGACCGTCGGGAAGCCGTCGGCGCCCAGCTCGAACACCTCCGGGAGGATGTCCGCGCACAGGCCGTGCCCCCGGCACAGGGTCCAGTCGACGTAGATCTTCTGGCCGCTGGGGCCGTTCTCCCCGGCCGCTCCGCCGCCCGGGATTCCCGTCGGGGCCCTGCCCCCCTCGAAGAGGGGCAGCACGCCGTGGACGGGCCGCCCGCAGCCGTTGCCGAGGACATGGGCGGCCAGGTCGTCGGTGAACGCCTTGACGGTCGACTCCAGGAACATCGCCGAACCGTCCGGGTGCGAGCAGGCCCCGCGCCGTTTGACGTTCTTGGCGACCTGCTTGAGCGCCTCCAGAGCGGCCGGCCCGCCGCCGTTGAGGATGTCCTCCATACCGCGCGCCGCGGCCGGCAGCCCGAGGTAGCAGGGGCCGCACTGGCCCGCGCTCTCCTCCGCCAGCCACTGCGCCACCCGAAGCGACTCGCCCAGCGGGCAGGTGTCCTGACTGATCGGCAGGATCGCGCCCGCGCCGAGCGAAGCGCCCACCGCGTCCAGCGAGTTGCGGGAGACCACCGCGTCGTTGGCGGTCGCCGCGTCGATCCACTTGCCGTGGTAGCCGCCGGTCAGCACACCCTGCGGCATCGGCGGCGCGCCGGCGAGCTGCAGGACGTAGCGCAGCGGCACCCCCGTGGGGACCTCGATCACCATGGGCCGGGTGACCGCGCCCGAGACCGTGAGCATCACGGTGCCCGGCTCGTCGTACAGGCCGGTGTTGCCGTACCGCTCCGGGCCGATCCGGGCGGCGATGGCCAGCTGGGCGAAGGTCTCGGCGTTGGACAGCAGGGTCGGTGCGCCCCCGACGCCGCTCTTCGAGGCGCTGATCTTGCGGCCGGGCGGGATCGCCGGGCCGCCGTCGATGGAGCGGATCAGCGAGGCCGCCGCGCCGGTGACCATGCGCACCGGGTTGCGCTGCACGCGCGCGCGGAGAGCGGACCGGCGGCCGTTGCTCAGCCCGCGTTCGGAGAGCGCGGCCTCCATGGAGCGCTGGGTGGACTCCCGGGTGACCCCCACCACGAGCGTGCGGGCACCCAGGGCCTCGGCGCACAGCAGCGCGCCGTCCAGGATGAGATGCGGGGCGCGGTTGATCAGCACCGTGTCCTTGCGGCAGGCCGGTTCGTCCTCGCTGCCGTTGACCACGACGACCGGCCGTACCCCGCGTTTGATCGCGGACTCGGCGACGGAGCGCAGCTTCTTGTGAAAGGGGAAGCCGGCGCCGCCGCGGCCCCTGAGGTTGATCCGGTCGGCGAGCTGCGCGAGCTGCTCGCCGCCCATCGGTTCCAGTGGCCCGTGCACCTTCAGGTGCATGGGCAGATCCAGTCGTTCGACAAGGTCGAAGCCCGACGTGAGCTGGGGAAGGCCGACCACGCGGACTTCGGGTACGTCGGGCAGGGCCTCGTTCACTTCAAGCCTCCGGAAGGCGTGTTCCAAGGTTCGCCCGAACCCGGCGCGTCGAAGTCGTAGGACGCGCCGGGTGTCGTTTCGGTGGCGGGACCGCTGTTGTACGTGTCGTTCGGGTAGTACGTGTCATACGCCGCGTTCGTCTCACCGGTGTCGTACACATCACTCGACCCGTAGCCGGAGGCTCCCCCGGAGCCGTAGCTGCCCGGGGACCCGTAGGCCGGGATTCCCTGGCCGGTGTCGTTGAGCGGGTCGTAGGCAGGGATCCCCTGGCCGGTGTCGTTGAGCGGGTCGTAGGGCGGGATCGACTGACCCGTGTCGTTGAGCGGGTCGTAGGCCGACGGAGGTGCCTCGCCGACCGGTGGCGGGGACGGGACCGGCCAGCTGCCCGAGGTGCTGCCGCCGCCGTCGATCCGGTCCGTCGGCTCGGTGGGCCGCAGGTCGTTCGGCAGCTCCATACGTGCGGTCTGCTCGGCCGCGAGGGACTGCCGCGCGCGCGTGGGACCGGACACCGCCCGGTAGGCCGCGGCGAAGCCGCCCGCGGGTTGCCCGGGGGCCTGGGGGCGCTCCGACGGCTCGAACCGCGGGCGCGGGGGGGCCGCGGCCCACTGGTTCTCGTAGCCGCCCGGCAGCTGCTCGTAGCCCGGCAGGCCGGCACCGGCCGCGGCGCGGGCCCGGCTCTCCTCCAGCTCCTCGCGGACCTGCCGCTCCCGGCCGCCGGTCAGCTCGCCCAGAGCGTCGGCGACCTTGCGCTTGACCGGGCTGGGTGCGGCGCGCAGCGCCAGGGCCGCCATCACTCCGAGCACGGACAGTCCGTAGAGGATCACGAAGACCGGCGCCGCCGCGCGACCCGCGTAGATTCCGTGCAGGAGGGCGAAACACCAGGCCGGATAGGCCAGCATGTGCATGGCGCGCCAGCGGGAGGCGATCAGCGCCGGGGCGGCGAAGCGGTTGCGCAGGGCTCCGGTGACACCCACGAAGAGCATCATCAGGCTGGCCAGGGTGCCGAAGCCGATGAGCACCTCCCGGCTGGCGAACTCCTCGGAGTCCGTGGCCAGCAGCCCGAAGGGGATCACCGCGGCGACCCACGTGGTGTGCTCCAGGGCCAGCTTGACCCCGATGTGCACCAGGAGGAAGACGATCGAGCCGATCGCCGTGATCCGGTGCACCGCCTGCGCCATGATCCGCCGGCGGGTGTCCAGGAGGATCCGGTCCTGCGCGACGAGCCCCCAGATCACCGAGCAGCTGAGCAGGACGAGCGAGAGGACCCCCGCGCCGAAATTGAGGAACTCCGCGAAGTAGGTGTCCAGGGTGCTGTTGTTCGTCGTCTCCGCAACGCCGTCTGCGGTTGTCACGGCGCACCTCCCCACGTCGTGACGCGGGGTGTGAGCGGTGGGGTACTGCGGGGAGGGTTCATGGGGCGACTCCGAGCGGTTCGGGAAAGCGGTCCCGCTGTCGCACTCTAGGTCGAGCCATACCCATGGGATACGAGGTTTGAGTTATTGCGCTGTTATCAAACGGCAGTGTGGCCGGTGTGATGCCCCTTAGGGGTCGTTACGCGAAGTAACCTTTGAACAACATTCAGGTCTTTCCTGGTGAGCGCGCCGAACAGGGGCCGGGGCGGTCCGCCGGTAGTCCGTCGCCGCCCGCGAGGCGACTGCTGTACCCTGACGCCATGCGTGCCGTACGCCTTCTGCTTAGCGAGCCGCGCTGATCAGTCCCGACCGCCGGCGCTCCGGATGGTCGGAATCGGCGCGGCGTCCCCTCCTGTGCGAGGGGATTTTTCATTTCCGGAAAGTCGCAGCCGCAGGCAGAGACGATCGATGGAGCTTTGAGGATCATGAGCGAGACGAACCCCGCTGCCGCCGCCGGCGTGCCGGCGGATGCCGCGCCGCACCGCTACACGGCTGCGACGGCGGCCGAGATCGAGGCACGCTGGCAGGACTTCTGGGACGCGCACGGCACGTACGCGGCGCCGAACCCGACCGGCGACCTTGCGGGGGACGCCGAGACGGTCGCCAGGCCCGAGAAGTTCATCATGGACATGTTCCCGTACCCCTCGGGCGCGGGCCTGCACGTCGGCCACCCGCTGGGCTACATCGCCACCGACGTCTTCGCCCGCTTCCAGCGGATGACCGGCCACAACGTCCTGCACACCCTGGGCTTCGACGCCTTCGGCCTGCCCGCCGAGCAGTACGCCGTGCAGACCGGCACGCACCCCCGCGTGTCCACCGAGGCCAACATCAAGAACATGCAGACCCAGCTGCGCCGGCTGGGCCTGGGCCACGACAGGCGACGGTCCTTCGCCACGATCGACCCGGACTACTACAAGTGGACCCAGTGGATCTTCCTGCAGATCTTCAACTCCTGGTACGACGAGGAGGCCCGCAAGGCCCGTCCGATCGCCGAGCTGGTCGCCCAGTTCGAGTCCGGTGAGCGCGCCGTGCCCGGCGGGCGCACCTGGACCGAGCTGACCGCGGGCGAGCGCGCCGACGTCCTGGGCGAGCACCGCCTGGCCTACGCCTCCGACGCGCCGGTCAACTGGTGCCCCGGCCTGGGCACCGTGCTGGCCAACGAGGAGGTCACCGCCGAGGGCCGCTCCGAGCGCGGCAACTTCCCGGTCTTCAAGGCCAAGCTGCGCCAGTGGAACATGCGCATCACCGCCTACGCCGACCGGCTGCTGGACGACCTGGAGGAGCTGGACTGGCCCGAGGCGATCAAGCTGCAGCAGCGCAACTGGATCGGCCGCTCCGAGGGCGCCCGGGTCGACTTCCCGATCGACGGCGAGCACATCACGGTCTTCACCACCCGCCAGGACACCCTGTTCGGGGCCACCTACATGGTGCTGGCCCCCGAGCACCCGCTGGTCGAGAAGTTCACCCCGGACGCCTGGCCCGAGGGCACCCACCAGGTGTGGACCGGCGGCCACGCCACCCCGGCCGAGGCCGTCGCCGCCTACCGCGCCCAGGCCGCCGCCAAGTCCGACGTGGAGCGGCAGGCCGAGGCCAAGGACAAGACCGGCGTCTTCACCGGCGCGTACGCCACCAACCCCGTCAACGGCGAGCGGATCCCCGTCTTCATCGCCGACTACGTCCTGACGGGCTACGGCACCGGCGCCATCATGGCCGTCCCGGCGCACGACAGCCGAGACTTCGCCTTCGCCCGCGCCTTCGAACTGCCGGTGCGCTGCGTCGTCGAGCCCACCGACGGGCGTGGCACGGACACCTCCACCTGGGACGACGCCTTCTCGTCGTACGAGGCGAGGATCGTCAACTCTTCCGGCGGCGACGTCAGCCTGGACGGCCTGGGCATCACCGACGCCAAGGCGCGCATCACCGAATGGCTGGAGCGCAAGGGCATCGGCGAGGGCACCGTCAACTTCCGGCTGCGCGACTGGCTGTTCAGCCGGCAGCGCTACTGGGGCGAGCCCTTCCCGATCGTCTACGACGAGGAGGGCATCGCCCACGCCCTGCCCGAGTCGATGCTGCCGCTGGAACTGCCCGAGGTCGAGGACTACTCGCCGCGCACCTTCGACCCGGACGACGCCGACACCCAGCCGGAGACTCCGCTGTCGCGCAACGAGGACTGGGTCGACGTCACCCTGGACCTGGGCGACGGGCCGAAGCGCTACCGCCGCGAGACCAACACCATGCCCAACTGGGCCGGTTCCTGCTGGTACGAGCTGCGCTACCTGGACCCGCACAACTCCGGCAAGCTGGTCGACCCGGAGATCGAGCGGTACTGGATGGGCCCGCGCGAGGGCCGCCCGCACGGCGGTGTCGACCTGTACGTCGGCGGCGCCGAACACGCCGTGCTGCACCTGCTGTACGCGCGGTTCTGGTCCAAGGTCCTGTTCGACCTGGGGCACGTCTCCTCCGCGGAGCCGTTCCACAAGCTGTTCAACCAGGGCATGATCCAGGCCTACGTCTACCGCGACGCCCGGGGCATCGCGGTACCGGCCGCCGAGGTGGAGGAGCGCGACGGCGCCTACTACTACCAGGGCGAGAAGGTCACGCGGCTGCTGGGCAAGATGGGCAAGTCCCTGAAGAACGCGGTCACCCCGGACGAGATCTGCGCCGAGTACGGGGCCGACACGCTGCGCCTGTACGAGATGGCGATGGGCCCGCTGGACGTCTCCCGGCCGTGGGACACACGCGCGGTGGTGGGCCAGTTCCGGCTCCTGCAGCGGCTGTGGCGCAATATCGTCGACGAGGAGACCGGCGAGGTCACCGTCGTCGACGCGGAGCCGGACGAGGCAGCGCTGCGGGCCCTGCACAAGGCGATCGACGGGGTGCGCGGCGACCTGGAGGGCATGCGGTTCAACACCGCCATCGCCAAGGTCACGGAGCTGAACAACCACCTGACCAAGACGGGCCGGCCGGTGCCGCGCCCGGTCGCCGAGGCGCTGGTGCTGATGGTCGCCCCGCTGGCCCCGCACATCGCCGAGGAGCTGTGGCGCAAGCTGGGCCACACCGACTCCGTGGTGCACCAGGACTTCCCGGTCGCCGACCCGGCCTACGTGGTCGACGAGACCGTCACCTGCGTCGTGCAGGTCAAGGGCAAGGTCAAGGCCCGACTGGAGGTCGCCCCGTCCATCTCCGAGGGGGACCTGGAGAAGGCCGCGCTGGCCGACGAGAAGGTCGTGGCCGCGCTGGGCGGGGCCGGGATCCGCAAGGTCATCGTGCGGGCGCCGAAGCTGGTGAACATCGTTCCGGCCTGATCGCCGCCGAGGCCGCGCCGGGTTGCGGGTGGCGGCACCGGAGGCTTCGGGGTAGTCCCCTACGGGCAGGTTCGGGGTCCGGCTGGAACCCCGGACCTGCCCTTTGCGTTTACCGTGGAGGAGCGGCGCGACGGGTGCCGCGCGGCGGCCGGAGTGCCACAGGAGGAGTGCCGTGGAAGCAGTGTTCGCAGTCCTTGCCCTGCTCTTCGTCCTTCTCGTCGCGCTCGGGGCCTACGCCACGGTGAAGGTGATCGGCGCGGCCAAGCGCAGTGCCGACCGCCACATCACCCAGGCCCGCCGCACGGTCGAGGACCACACCCTGCGGGCCAAGTCCCTCGTCCAGCCCGGCCCCGCGGGCGAGCTGGCCCAACTCCGGCTGAAACTGCGCACCTCGATGCGGGCCACGCAGGACGCGCTGCACGCCGGCGTGAGAGAGGACGAGTCCCTCAAGGAGTCCCTCGCCCTCTTCCAGCGCCTCAGCGCCCACGGCCACGAACTCGACGCCGAGCTGCGGCGCCTGGAGTCCGAGCCCGACCAGGCAAGGCTCGCCGAGCGCCTCCCCGGGCTGCGAGAGCGCACAGAGCGCGTCACCGAGGCCGCCGACTCCCTGCGCTGGGCCGCCCGTGACCGGGCCCGCCGCTTCGCGGACGACGACCTGGACACGCTGAGCGCCCAGATCGACATCGAGTCCGGCGCGCTGCGCCACTGGACACGGACGGATTCCGCCACCACCCCGCCGCCCTGGCCCGAGGCCCCCGCCGCCGACGAGGGGAGGGGCCGCCAGACCTGGCCGGAGGGCGAGCAGCCGCACCCCGCGGAGGAGCCGGCCCGCCCCGCCATCACCCCGCCCGACCCGCGCCCCGCCTACCCCTGGCAGAAGCAGGCCCGCCCGGAGAACACGACCTGACCGTGGTGAAGCGGTGCCGGTGACGGGGCCGGGCTGCCGCACGGGCGCTACGGCAGGTAACCTCCAGCTCATGTCCCGCCATGTCGCTATCGTCACCGATTCAACGGCCTACCTTCCGGCCCGGACGATGGAGCGCCATGGCATCACCGCGGTACCGCTGACCGTGGTCCTCGGCGACCGTGCCCTGGAGGAGGGCACCGAGATCTCCACCCGCTCCCTGGCCCAGGCCCTGCAGAAACGGCACCCGGTCACCACCTCCCGCCCCAGCCCCGAGCAGTTCGCCGAGACCTACCGCAGGATCGCCGCGTCCGGCGCCGACGGCATCGTCTCCCTGCACCTCTCCGCCGAGCTGTCGGGCACCTACGACGCCGCCGTGGTCGCCGCGCGCGAGGCGCGGATCCCCGTGCGGGTCGTGGACACCGGGATGATCGCGATGGCGCTGGGCTTCTGCGCGCTCGCCGCGGCCGGAGCGGCGGAGAGCGGCGGCACCATCGATGAGGCCGTCACGGCAGCGGAGAAACGCGCCGCGGGCACCTCGGCCTACTTCTACGTCGACACCCTCGACTATCTGCGCCGCGGCGGCCGGATCGGCGCGGCCCAGGCCCTGCTCGGCTCCGCGCTCGCCGTGAAGCCGCTGCTGCAGCTGAGCGAGGGCCGGATCGAACCTCTGGAGAAGGTACGGACCGCGTCCAAGGCGATCGCGCGCCTGGAGGAGATCGCCGCCGACCGGGCCGGCGGCGCCGAGGTCGACATCGCCGTCCACCACCTTGCCGCCCCCGACCGTGCCTCGGCCCTCGCGGACCGGCTGCGGACCCGGCTGCCCGAGCTGGCCGACCTGCATGTGAGCGAGGTCGGAGCGGTGATCGGGGCCCACACGGGCCCGGGTCTGCTGGGGGTGGTGGTCTCAGCTCGCTGAGACCACGCCGACGCTCGTTCGGGTGACGGAGATATCCACAACCGGCGGGTAGTCCCCGGGAATCCACCAAGATCATCGCGGGTCGCGTCGGATGTCCGATGCTCCCTGCATGGCACTGCGATCACTGACCCGCACCTCCGGCCCGACCAGCGGCCCGGGCCGCGGCCCCGCGTCCGACACCCGCACCCGTCACCGCCGTTGCCGGCCTGCCCGCCCCAGCGGGGGCGCCCGGCAGTCCCGCCGCAGCGCATCCGCGGACGAGCTGCGCCGCCGCGCCGAGACCCTCTTCGCCGAACGGCCCCGGTACCGCCCGGCCGGCTGGGCAGAGCCGGGCACGGGACCACCGGGGGACGAGCGCGACGACAGGACCGTCGCAGGTACGGGGGCCTCGGCCGCGCTGATGCGGGGACCAGCGGCGCCCGGTCCGGTTGGTGCGCGTGGGGCGCCGCCTGGTCCGGTTGGTGCGCGTGGGGCGCTGCTCGGTCCAACTGGCCCAACTGGTGCGACTGGTCGGGGTTCGGCGGCGACCTTCGAGCCTGGCGGGGGCGCGGCGTTGTCCGGCGCGTCTGCTGTGCCCGGCGGGGCCGGCGCGTCCGCGGTGTGCAGTACATCTGCCGCGTCCGCTGTGTCCGGCGCGTCCGGCGCGTCCGGCGCGTCCGGCGGGGACGGCGGGGACGGCGCGTCCCGTGGGGATGCCGGGGAGGGGGCTCCCTCGCTCCGCGAGGCGAGGGCGCCGGCTGTGCTGACAACCCGGCCCGAGGACACGGCGCCGGCCGCGGCACCTGGCCGGGTCGCGGAGGCGCTCGCCGTGCCCGAGCGGGGTTCGGGGACGCATGGTGCGTCTGATCGGGATGCGGGGATGCATGGTGAGCCCGTTCGGGATGCGGGGACGCATGGTGAGCCCGATCGGGACGCGCGGATGCATGGTGAGCCCGTTCGGGATCGGGGGGTGTCTGCTGTGCGGGTTCGGGGCTTGGGGTCGTCTGTGGTGTCTGCCCGGGGCTTCCGGACGTCTGTGTCGCTCGGTGGTGCGGTGGGGGGCCCGGAGACGTCCGCGATGCCTGCCCGCGGCCTGGGGACTTCTGTCGTGTCAGCCCGGGGCTTACGGGCGCCTGTCTCGCCCGGTGGTGTGGATCGGGGTTCCGAAGTGCTCGGTGAGACTGCTCGGCACGTGGGGGCGCCCGCCGAGCCGGCTCCGGACTCGGGGACGGATGGCGAGCCCGCCCGGGGCCCGGGGGCCTGGCGGCAGCGAGCCGGGCTTGCGCTGCGCGAGCGCATGCCGCTGTGGCTGCAGGCGCGGTGCGGGCTCGAGCGGCGCAGCGTCCTCGCACTCGCCGTCCTCCTCGTCGCCGTCGCTGCGTTCGCCGTGCAGCACTTCTGGACCGGCCGTCCTCAACAGGTGCGCGCACCGGAAGTGGTGCGCGCTGCGGCGCCGTACGACCCACCGGGTCACGAGGCCGGAGCAGCGGCCGGGCCGACTGCGGGGGCCGTCGGCCCTCCGCAGCCCACGGCCGCTCCGGGCGCCGAGATCGTGGTCGACGTCGGCGGCAAGGTGCGTTCGCCGGGAGTGCACCGTCTCCCGGCCGGCTCCCGGGTCGAGGACGCCCTGCGTGCCGCCGGCGGAGTGCGCCCCGGCACCGAGACGGACGGTCTCAACCGGGCCCGCTTCCTGGTGGACGGCGAGCAGGTGCTCGTCGGCGTACCCGCCTCCGGTGCGGTGGTCGGCTCCGGGGGAGCGACCGTCGCGGGACCGGGCGGTGCCGTGCCGGGCGCGGCACCCGCCGCCCCGGTCTCGCTGAACACGGCCACGGCCGACCAGCTCGACACGCTGCCCGGCGTCGGTCCGGTGCTGGCCCGCCGCATCGTCGACCACCGCACCCGGCACGGTGGCTTCCGCTCGGTCGAGGAGCTGCGCGAGGTCAACGGCATCGGTGACCGCCGCTTCGCCGACCTGCGCGACCTGGTCCGGCCATGAGGGGACGTGAGGACTTCAGGGTCCCGGACACGGTCCCGCGGTCCTCGATCGTCCCCCGGCCGGCCCCCGGGAGGGTGCTGCCGGTGGAGCCCGGGCCGGACTCTCCCCCGGAACCGGAGTGGGGCACACAACGGGATGCAGGGCTCGACCCGCGCCGGTCTCCCGGACGTGACTGGGAGCCGTCGGGCGCCGGGCGGTGCCCGCGGTCGGACGCGGGGCTGGAATCGACGCCTGCTCCTGGCAGTGACGCGCGGCCGTCCCCTGGGCGAGACGTGGGTCCGGATCCTGGTCGTGACTCGAGGCAGGGCGCCGGTCGTGGCCGACAGCTGGATGCCGGAGGCGGGCGCCGGCCGGATGCCGGAGGCGGGCGGACGGCCGCCCCGGCCGGGCCGTGGGACCACCAGCAGCACGTCGGACGGGACCCGCAGCCGAACCTCCGGCCGGAGTCCCCGCCGGCCCACCGGGATGTCGGTCCGCCCGATCGGTCACCCGTGCACGCGGCCTCCGGGAAGCGGCTCGGTGCCGCCTGCCCACGGCAGGACGGACCGGCGGACCTCCGGCTCGTGCCGCCTGCTCTGGCGGCCTGGGCGAGTGCGGCACTGCTGGTGGGCGCGTCTCCGGCGTGGGCCCTTGCTTCCGCCGCCGTGTGCCTCGCCGGTGCCGCCGTCCTGCTGGTGATGGGGGCTGGGGGACGGGAGCGGGTCCGTCATCGAGCCCGGTCCTCGACCGGCAGTCGACCTGGCCCTCGACCTGCTCCTGGCCCCGTCCTCCGATCCGGTCCATGGCCGTCCGCACCCCCACCCCGGGCCGCGGTCGCCGCCGTGCTCCTCGGCGTGGCGGCTTCCGCCACGTCGGCCGGGCTGCACAGTGCGGACCTGTACCGCGGGCCGGTCCCGGATCTGGCCCGGCGGTACGCCACGGTGACCGCCGAGGTGGAGGTCACCTCCGACCCCCGGCTCACGCGGCCCCGCGTCCGCGGCCCTCGCACGGCCCCGCCCGCGGTGCTGATCCACGCAGACGTCCGGCGAGTCATCCGCACGGACGGGACGGCGGTGACCACCCGGACCCCGGTGCTGCTGATCGTGGACTCGGAAGCCGGCGACGCGCCCGGTGAGTCGCCCGGCGGGCGGTCACCGGACGACGCGCGCGAACCCGGCCGTTCCGTAGCGGGCGAGCCGGACACCGCGCCGCCCTCCGCCCGCGATGCGCACGCCGCGCCCTGGCTCCGGCTGCTGCCGACCACCCGGCTGCGGATCACAGCCCGGACGGCACCGCCGATGCGGGACCGGGACCAGATCGCCGCAGTGCTGCGAGCCCGGGACGGAGCGGCCCCCGACGTGGTGGCCGCCCCGTCGTCGGCGCAGCGCGTGGCGGGACGCCTGCGCGCGGGGCTGCGCGCGGCGACGGACGGCCTGCCCGCCGACGCACGGGCACTGCTGCCGGGCCTGGTCGTCGGGGACACCTCCCGGATCACTTCCGAACTGGAGGAGGCCTTCGAGAAAACGGACTTAGCGCACACTCTTGCTGTATCTGGAGCAAATTTCACGATTCTCCTGGCAGTGCTGCTCGGGCCTCCGGGGCTGGCGATGCGCAGCGAGCGAGGAGGACTCGCACCCCGGCTGGGTCTCTCCCTGCGGACCACGGCCGTACTGGGCGGCGTGATCGGGATCGGATTCGTCGTCGTGTGCCGTCCCGAGCCCAGTGTGCTGCGCGCCGCGGCCTGCGGCGGGATCGCGCTGCTCGCCCTGGCCACAGGGCGGCGCAGATCCCTGCTCCCGGCCCTGGCGACGGCGGTCCTGCTGCTGGTGCTGTACGACCCGTGGCTGGCCCGCAGTTACGGCTTCCTGCTCTCCGTGCTGGCCACCGGCGCCCTGCTCACCCTGGCACCGCGATGGAGTGCCGGACTCCGCCGGCGCGGGGTGCCGCCCCGGCCGGCCGAGGCACTGGCCGCCGCCGCGGCCGCCCAGGCCGTGTGCGCACCGGTCGTCGCCGTGCTGTCGGCGCGGGTGAGCCTGGTGGCGGTGCCGTGCAACCTGCTCGCGGAGTTCGCGGTCGCACCGGCCACAGTGCTGGGATTCGCCGCGCTCGCGACAGCACCCCTGGCGATGCCCTGCGCCAAGGCGCTGGCCTGGTGCGCGAGTTGGCCCACCGAGTGGCTGGCAGGCGTCGCCCGCACCGGAGCGGCACTGCCCGGCGCGGTGGTGGACTGGCCCGGCACCTGGGGCGGCGCGGCACTGCTCACCCTGGCCACGGTGGCCGTGCTGCTCGTCGGCCGGCGGCTGCTGCGCCACCCCTGGTGGTGCGGTGTCTGCGCGGCACTACTGACGCTGGCCGTGGTGCAGCCACCGCCGCTGGGCCGGGTGATCGTCGGCTGGCCGCCGCCGGGCTGGCGGCTGGTGATGTGCGACGTCGGGCAGGGCGACGCCCTGGTGCTCGCGGCGGGGCGGGGCGCGGGAGTGGTGGTGGACGCCGGTCCCGACCCGGAGCTGGTCGATCACTGTCTGCGCTCCCTCGGCATCACCCGAGTCCCGCTCGTCGTGCTGACGCACTTCCATGCCGACCATGTGGCGGGACTGCCCGGGGTGCTGCGCGGGCGCGCCATCGGGGCGATCGAGACGACCAACCTCGAAGAGCCTGCCGGGCAGGCGGATTTCGTCCGGTCCCGCGCGGCGGAACGAGGCATCCCGGTCCGGCATGCGGCAGCCGGGGAAGTGCGGCGGGCCGGGCCGCTGTCCTGGGAGGTGGTGTGGCCGCCGGGCACCGCCGGTCCGCCCCCGGCTCTCGGCGCCGAGGAGCCGAACGACGCGAGCGTCACCCTGCTGGTGCGCACGGCAGGGATGCGCCTGCTGCTCCTCGGCGATCTCGAGCCACCCGCGCAGCGGGCCCTGGCGAGGTCGCCGGCGGCGGAGGCACTGAAGGGCGTCGACGTGGTCAAGGTCGCCCATCACGGCTCGGCCCACCAGGACCCGGGCCTCCTACGCCGGGTCGCCCCGCGGCTGGCGCTGATCTCCTGCGGTGCGGACAACCCGTACGGGCATCCCGCCCCCGGCACACTGGCGGCGCTGCGCGCCCGGGGGGCCGCGGTGCTGCGGACGGACCGGGACGGCGCGGTGGCGGTTACCGGCACCGGCCAGGACCTGCGTGCCGCGGCGGACTGATGCCGCCGGGCCGCAGGGGATCACCTGGGCGCACGGCATGGCACGGCACGGAACAGCGACGAGCCGCACCCGGCGGGCGTGCCCGGGCCCGCCCGCGGGAGACTGGGGGCATGAAGCCCGCACAGGTCGATGCCTATCTCCGTCGGCTGGGGGCCGCGTACCCGGCGTGGCCCACCGTCGAGGTCCTGCGTGAGCTGCACCTGCGCCATCTGCGGACGGTGCCGTTCGAGAACCTGTCCATCCACCTCGGCGAGGAGATCGTGCTGGAGGAGGAGCGGCTGCTGCACAAGCTGCTGGACGACCGGCGAGGCGGGTTCTGCTACGAACTCAACGGCTCCTTCGCGGCGTTGCTCACCGCGCTCGGGTACGAGGTCTCGCTGCTGGCGGCCCGGGTGTACGGGGAGGGGGACCGGCTGGGGATCCCGTACGACCACATGGCGCTGCGGGTGCGGACCGTGGACGGGGGCGACTGGCTGGCCGACGTCGGCTTCGGGGCGCACAGCCACTACCCGCTCGCGTTCGGGGAGCGGGGTGAGCAGACCGACCCCGGCGGGACCTTCCGGATCGCCGAGGCGGGGCCGGACGCGGCCGGGGTGCGCGGCGGAGACGTCTCGGCGCGAGCCGCGGACCTGGACGTACTGCGGGACGGCAGGGCGGTGTACCGCTTGGAGCTGCGCCCGCGGGTGCTGGGCGATTTCGTGGCCGGGGCATGGTGGCACAGCACCTCGCCCCGGTCGCATTTCCGGCGCTCCCTGGTGTGCTCACGGCTCACGGACGACGGCGGCCGGATCACGCTCAGTGGCCGCAGACTGACCCTGACGGCCCCCGGCGGGCAGCGGGAGGAGCGTGAACTGGGCGCGGACGACGAGGTGCTGGAGGTGTACCGGGACCGGTTCGGCCTCGGGCTCGCCCGGGTGCCGGAGGTACGGAAGACCGACGGGAGCGGCTGACGGCCCGCAGCACCGATGCCCGGCCTGCTGTGCGGGACAATGGCGGGCGTGAGTGATGTGAGACACCTGCTCGTGCTGCCCGACCGCGACGCGGCGGAGGAGGCCGCGGGGGCGCTCGGGGAGCGGTTCGCGCTCGCCGAGGAGCCCCGCATCGTCCGGGACGCGCTGGCCGGAGAGGACGACGCCGAGGACGCCCAGTGGCTCGTCGTCCTGCGCGACGAGGGGGAACGGCTGGACCCGGCCGAGCTGGACGAGTTCGCCGCCCGGTGGGACGGCTGGCGCGAGGACCCGTAGCCGGCAGCTCTGCCCCCAGGGGGCACGGCAGCTCTGCCCCAGGGCGTACGGCAGTCGGCGCCGATGTCAGTGCCGCGTGCGATGCTTGTCGCGATGGCCAGGAAGACTGCGAACGACGACCCTCTCGCCCCGGTGACCCTCGCCGTGGGCCAGGAGGACCTCCTGCTCGACCGTGCCGTGCAGGAGGTGGTGGCCGCCGCCCGGGCCGCCGACGCGGACACGGACGTACGCGACCTCACTCCGGACCAGCTGCAGCCCGGCACGCTCGCCGAGCTCACCAGCCCGTCGCTCTTCGCCGAGCGCAAAGTCGTGGTCGTACGCAATGCGCAGGACCTGTCCGCCGACACGGTCAAGGACGTGAAGGCCTACCTGGGCGCTCCGGCCGAGGAGATCACCCTCGTACTGCTGCACGCGGGCGGCGCCAAGGGCAAGGGCCTGCTGGACGCCGCGCGCAAGGCGGGCGCACGCGAGGTGGCGTGTCCCAGGATGACCAAGCCGGCGGACCGGCTGGCCTTCGTCCGGGCCGAGTTCCGCACCACCGGGCGGTCGGCCACACCGGAGGCCTGCCAGGCGCTGGTGGACGCGATCGGCAGCGATCTGCGCGAGCTGGCGGCGGCGGTGTCCCAGCTGACCGCGGATATCGAGGGCACCATCGACGAGGCGGTCGTCGGCAGGTACTACACCGGCCGTGCCGAGGCCTCCAGCTTCACGGTCGCCGACCGGGCGGTCGAGGGCCGGGCGGCGGAAGCCCTGGAGGCGCTGAGATGGTCGCTGGCCACCGGTGTGGCACCAGTGCTGATCACCAGCGCTCTGGCACAGGGGGTCCGGGCGATCGGCAAGCTGTCGTCGGCGCGCGGCGGCCGGCCGGCCGATCTCGCCCGTGAGCTGGGCATGCCCCCGTGGAAGATCGACCGGGTGCGGCAGCAGATGCGCGGCTGGACCCCGGACGGCGTCGCGGTGGCCCTTCGGGCGGTGGCCGAGGCGGACGCCGGAGTGAAGGGCGGGGGCGACGACCCGGAGTACGCGCTGGAGAAGGCGGTCGTCACCATCGCCCGCGCGGCACGGTCGAGAGGCCGGGCCTAGCAGGCTGCCGGACCGGGCAGGCCGGTCGCCGTACCGCGCAGCCCGCCGGACCGGGAAGCCGCCGTACCGTGGCGCCCGCCGGGCCGGGAAGCCACCGGTCACTGAGCCGCCGGGCCGGGCAACCACGGACGACCAGCCCGCCGGACCGGGCAGCCGCCAGGCCACCGACCGGAAGTCGGCCGAGCCGCCGGTCCGAAGCCGGCCGAGCCGTCGGCCCTGAAGGGGAGAAGTCGGGTCCGGAGGAGGAGAATCAGAGGTGTCAGCCGTAGATCGCCCATGAGTGGAGAGGTGGCGAGCACCATGGCTGAACATGCGCACGCGAGGCTCGTCCGCGAGGGCTACGAGGCCTTCTCGCGCGGGGACATGGACACCCTGCGCGGGCTGATGGCGGCGGACGCCACGCATCACGTGCCCGGCAGCGGAGTTCTCTCCGGCGATTTCAAGGGCCAGGACGCGGTCCTGGACATGTACCGGCGGATCGGCGAGGAGACCGGCGGAACGGTCCGGGTCGAGCTTCGGCACGTCCTCGTGGACGGCCGGGGCCACGCATCGACCCTGCACCGCCTTACCGCGGACCGGAAGGGCAAGCACCTGGAGGAGAACGGAGGCATCGTCTTCCGGATCGTCGGCGACAAGATCACCGATCTCGACGAGTGCGTGGAGGACATACAGGCGTCCGACGACTTCTGGGCGGAGTAGCCACGCCCGCACGGCGGGAGTCGGCCGCGCCCTCAAGCCGAGGACCCCGTCCACCACCCTGGGGAAGGGCGGCGGACGGGGTCCTCGGTTCACGCCTGAGGACTCGTACCCGCGTGGCGAACGCAGGCCGCGTACGAGTCCGGGGTGCCGGTCGGGAGCGGATGAGAGAGGGCCCGCCCTGGGTCCTTCCGGCGATCAGACCAGATAAGGGGTTCAGCCCTTGACGGCGGCAACCTTCTGCGCCAGCGCCGACTTCTTGTTGGCGGCCTGGTTCTTGTGGATGACGCCCTTGGAGACGGCCTTGTCGAGCTGACGCGCGGCGACGCGCTGGTACTCGGTGGCCTTCTCGACGTCACCCGCGGCAGCAGCCTCGCGGGCCTTGCGGATCGCGGTCTTCAGAGAGGACTTGACCGCCTTGTTGCGCAGACGCGCCTTCTCGTTGGTCTTGATCCGCTTGATCTGGGACTTGATGTTCGCCACGAAAGAGCCTTCTCAGGTTCTGGCACGGGCCGCCCGGGTGCCGTACGAAAACGGGAGCCCACGAGGCCGTACCGGTGATTTCTTCTTGAACCGTGCCCCGTGCCGAGCGGGCATGAGACACAGCCCCCCACACTACCAGCGGCCCAATCAGTGGCCCAAACCCGTCACCGGTCCCCACGCGTGGGACCATGGAAGCTACGTATCGATCCGATCCGACCCGAGACCGCAGACACTGCGGACGCCTCAAGAATCAGGACCCTGCGTGCCCGCGATCCCTAGCCATGTGCCCGAGCCGAGCCGAACCGACCCGGCTCTGATCCGCAACTTCTGCATCATCGCGCACATCGACCACGGCAAGTCCACCCTCGCCGACCGGATGCTCCAGCTGACCGGGGTGGTCGAGCAGCGGCAGATGCGCGCCCAGTACCTCGACCGCATGGACATCGAGCGCGAGCGCGGCATCACGATCAAGTCCCAGGCGGTGCGACTGCCGTGGGCGCCCACCCACGACCAGGGCAGTACGCACATCCTCAACATGATCGACACCCCGGGTCACGTCGACTTCACCTACGAGGTCTCGCGGTCGCTCGCCGCGTGCGAGGGGACCATCCTCCTGGTCGACGCCGCCCAGGGCATCGAGGCGCAGACCCTCGCCAACCTCTACCTGGCGATGGAGAACGACCTCACGATCATCCCCGTACTGAACAAGATCGACCTGCCCGCCGCGCAGCCCGAGAAGTTCGCCGAGGAGCTGGCCAACCTGGTCGGCTGCGAGCCGGACGACGTCCTCAAGGTCTCCGCCAAGACCGGCCTGGGCGTCGAGGACCTGCTCGACAAGGTCGTCGCCGAGATTCCGCCGCCCGTCGGCGTCAAGGACGCGCCCGCCCGCGCGATGATCTTCGACTCGGTCTACGACTCCTACCGCGGTGTCGTGACGTACGTCCGTGTCATCGACGGCCGGCTCAACAAGCGCGAGCGCATCCGGATGATGTCCACCGGCGCCACGCACGAGCTGCTGGAGATCGGCACCAACTCGCCGGAGATGCTGGCAGCCGACGGCATCGGCGTCGGCGAGGTGGGGTATCTGATCACCGGCGTGAAGGATGTCCGCCAGTCCAAGGTCGGTGACACCGTCACCAGCCAGCACAAGGGCGCCGAGGAGCCGCTGGGCGGCTACAAGGACCCCAAGCCGATGGTGTTCTCCGGCCTCTATCCCCTGGACGGCTCGGACTACCCGGAGCTGCGCGAGGCCCTGGACAAGCTCCAGCTCAACGACGCCGCGCTGGTCTACGAGCCGGAGACCTCGGCCGCCCTCGGCTTCGGCTTCCGCGTCGGCTTCCTCGGCCTGCTGCACCTGGACGTGATCCGGGAGCGGCTCGAGCGCGAGTTCGGCCTCGCCCTGATCGCCACCGCCCCCAACGTGGTCTACCGCGTG
Organism: Streptomyces poriticola; assembly: GCF_036689765.1. Taxonomy (NCBI): domain Bacteria; kingdom Bacillati; phylum Actinomycetota; class Actinomycetes; order Kitasatosporales; family Streptomycetaceae; genus Streptomyces; species Streptomyces poriticola. The sequence continues at coordinate 23,083 of NZ_JBAGKH010000034.1, read as the reverse complement.
ATCATGGAGGACGGCACCGAGTACACGGTCACCAACCCGAGCGAGTTCCCCGAGGGCAAGATCGACGAGGTGTTCGAGCCGGTGGTGCGAGCCACCATCCTGGCGCCCACCGAGTTCATCGGCGCGATCATGGAGCTGTGCCAGACCCGGCGCGGCACCCTGCTCGGCATGGACTACCTCTCCGAGGACCGGGTCGAGATCCGCTACACCCTCCCGCTCGCCGAGATCGTCTTCGACTTCTTCGACCAGCTGAAGTCGAAGACCCGCGGCTACGCCTCGCTGGACTACGAGCCCACCGGCGAGCAGACCAGCTCCCTGGTCAAGGTCGACATCCTGTTGCACGGCGACAAGGTGGACGCGTTCTCCGCCATCACCCACAAGGACCAGGCGTACGCGTACGGCGTGCGGCTGGTCGCCAAGCTCAAGGAGCTGATCCCGCGGCAGAGCTTCGAGGTGCCGGTGCAGGCCGCCATCGGCTCCCGGGTGATCGCCCGCGAGACCATCCGTGCCATCCGCAAGGACGTCCTCGCCAAGTGCTACGGCGGTGACATCTCCCGTAAGCGGAAGCTGCTGGAGAAGCAGAAGGAGGGCAAGAAGCGGATGAAGATGGTGGGTTCCGTGGAGGTCCCCCAGGAGGCCTTCATCGCCGTCCTCTCCAGCGACGACGCAGCGGGATCCGGCAAGGGCAAGAAGTAGCCCGCGCGCCGCTGGGCGACCCGCGCCGCTGGGCGACCCCGCCGCAGGGCAATAGGGGGCACAACGGGGCCCGTCGTACGCGAGTACGGCGGGCCCCTTCGCCTGCGACCTGCCCATGTCTGTAGGAAGTGACAGGGAACTGACGGGGTACGGACCCTTACGCCGTGGCCGACCTGCCTCTACTCTGTCCCTGCCCGATGGTTACTCGTGAGTTAAACAACTGTCCGGAAGCCGTACCCCATACGTACCCGAGAGTCACACCCCAGAGACAGACCAGCCCGACCTGAGCCAGCCGCACCGTCGCGGGCCCGGAGGATGTCGTGAGCGACACACAGACACTGATCGAGAACCGTCCGCCCTCCGTGGCGGGCCTCTTCCTGGAGCGCGTGGCGGCCACGCCGGACGCGGAGGCCTACCGGTACCCCGTCCCGCCGGCCTCCGGAGAGGGCCCGGACGACTGGAAGTCGCTGAGCTGGGGACAGGCCGCGGAGCGCGTCTTCGCGATCGCCGCCGGTCTGATCGAGCTCGGGGTGGAGCCGGAGCAGCGGGTGGCGCTCGCCTCGGCGACCAGGATCGAGTGGATCCTGGCCGACCTCGGCATCATGTGCGCGGGCGCGGCGACCACCACCGTCTATCCGCAGACCAACGCCGACGAGTCGGCGTACATCCTCTCCGACTCCCAGAGCCGCGTGCTCGTCGCGGAGGACGCCGAGCAGCTCGCCAAGGCGCGCGAGAAGCGCGGCGAACTGCCGGACCTCACCCATGTGGTGGTGATCGACCCGGAGGGGGCCGACACCGGCGAGGACTGGATCCTGACCCTCGCCGAGCTGGAGTCCCGGGGCGCGGCCCGTCTGGAGAAGGACCCGGAGCTGATCAAGCAGCGGGTCGGCGCGCTCACCAAGGAGCAGCTCGCCACCCTGATCTACACCTCCGGCACCACCGGCCGCCCCAAGGGCGTCCGCCTGCCGCACGACAACTGGTCGTACATGGCGAAGGCGATCGCCGCGACCGGCCTGGTCGGCCCGGACGACGTGCAGTACCTGTGGCTGCCGCTTGCCCACGTCTTCGGCAAGGTGCTCACCTCCGGCCAGATCGAGGTCGGACACGTCACGGCCGTGGACGGCCGGGTCGACAAGATCATCGAGAATCTGCCGGTCGTCCGGCCGACGTACATGGCGGCCGTGCCGCGCATCTTCGAGAAGGTCTACAACGGGGTCGCGACGAAGGCGAAGGCCGGCGGCGGAGCCAAGTACAAGATCTTCCAGTGGGCGGCCGGAGTCGCCCGCGAGTACGCGAAGGTCACCCAGGACAACTTCCGCCGCACCGGCACCGCGAGCGCCCCCTTCGGGCTCAGGAGCAGGCACGGTCTCGCCGACAAGCTCGTCTACGCCAAGATCCGCGAGGCCTTCGGCGGCAACCTGCGCGCCTGTGTCTCCGGCAGCGCCGCCCTGGCGCCCGAGATCGGCTACTTCTTCGCCGGCGCCGGCATCCACATCCTGGAGGGCTACGGCCTCACCGAGTCCTCCGCCGCGTCCTTCGTCAACCCCGGCGAGGCCTACCGCACCGGCACCGTCGGCAAGCCGGTGCCCGGCACCGAGGTGCGCATCGCGGACGACGGCGAGATCCTGCTGCGCGGCCCCGGCATCATGGAGGGCTACCACCAGCTGCCCGAGAAGACCGCCGAGGTGCTGGAGTCCGACGGCTGGTTCCACACCGGCGACATCGGCGAGCTGTCGCCCGACGGCTATCTGCGCATCACCGACCGCAAGAAGGACCTGATCAAGACCTCCGGCGGCAAGTACATCGCGCCCGCCGAGGTCGAGGGCCAGTTCAAGGCGGTGTGCCCGTACGTCTCCAACATCCTGGTGCACGGCGCCGACCGGAACTACTGCACCGCGCTCATCGCCCTCGACGAGATCGCGATCACGGGGTGGGCGAAGGAGAACGGCCTGGAGGGCAGGCCGTACGCCGAGATCGTCGCGGCGCCCGCCACCGTCGAGATGGTGGACGGCTATGTCCGGCAGCTCAACGAGGGTCTGCAGCGCTGGCAGACGATCAAGAAGTTCCGGCTGCTGCCGCGCGACCTCGACGTCGAGCACGGTGAGATCACGCCGAGCCTGAAGCTGAAGCGGCCGGTCGTCGAGCGGGAGTACAAGCACCTCATCGAAGAGATGTACGAGGGGTCGCGCGAGGCGTAGCCCGGCGACGGCGCCGGGACCCGGGACCACCGGGGCCCGCGACCACGACGCCCGTACGGGGGCTGTGCGGCCGACCGCACAGCCCCCGTACCTGTTCGGATCCGGCCGTTCTCGTGACCGGTTCCGATCACCCACCCGGCACGGTTCTCCCCCGTGACGGCCCACTTCGGTAACTCCGTGCTTATATGCCGGTCCGGTCTGTCACTCTGTCGGCAACGACCGCGGCGTCATACGCACGATCTTCCCGGGGAGCCGTCCATGGGGGCCATTCCGACGCAGCGGGAGACCACCTCCCGTGCCAGTGGGGTGCCTGCGCACAGCGCGGAACCGTCCGCGCAGGCGCGCGCGACCCTGCCCGGAAGCTCCCTCGCGCCGGGTGCCGCCCGTGCGCTGCTGCGGCTGGCGCTCACCGACTGGACCGGGCTCCGGCTGCCCGGCACCGAGCAGCTCACCGACCGGCTCACCGAGGACGCCCTCGTGGTGGTCAGCGAACTCGTCACCAACGCCGTCGTCCACGCCGGCACCGACGTCGAGGTCTCCTGCCGACTGGAGGAGGACGGCTCCGTGGTGGTCGAGGCGTGCGACCGGCACCCGTCCCGCGCGCCGGGCGGCGGCGCCCCGGAGCGGCCGTACGACGAGCCCGAGTACGGCCGCGGACTGCGGCTGGTGGCCGCGCTCTGCGAGACCTGGGGCATCACCTACCGTGCGGGCGCCAAGACCGTGTGGGCGCGGCTGTCCCCGCACACCGGCCCGGCCGCCGCCGGGCAGCCCGGGACGCAGCCCGGGACGCAGATCGGGGCAGGCACGCCCGGGCAGGACCTCCGCTTCGCCGGACTGCTGCCGACCCACGAGCCGCAGCACGCGCGGCAGGACCGCTCCGGTGGCAGCGACGGGCCGGTCAAGGGGTCGGCCGAGGGGCCGGTCGAGGGGCCGGTCGAGGGGTCGGTCGACCGGGCGATCGGCGGGCCGGTCGAAGGACCGATCGCCGGCGTCGGGCCGGTCGACCGCGACCGCCTCGGCGAGAGCGGGGCGCCCGACGAGTACGACGGCTTCGGCGACCGCTTCAGCGACGGCTTCGGCGACCGCTTCGGCGACCGCGCCCTCCAGGACCGCGAATGGCTCGGCCGTGGCGCCCTGTCCTTTCTCGCCGAGGCCTCCGACCTGCTCGCCGGACAGCTCGACGAGGATCTGGTCACCTCACTCACCGGCCAGCTGCTCGTGCCCCGCCTCGCCGACTGGTGCGCGGTGTGGCTGGAGGACGAGTCCCCGGGCCGCCCCGGTGCGGGCACCCGGCTCGCCCGTGTCTGGCACAGCAGCGAGAGCCGCATCGAGGAACTGCGCCGGGCCCTGGAGAAGGACCCGCCGCCCCCGCCCAACCCGGCCCACCCCGGCCCGGCCGTCCACCCCTGGCCCGGCGGGGCGCTCGGCCCGCACGGGACCCACGGCGCCGCTCTCAGCTACCGTCTCGTCGCCGGCGGACGCCCCCTGGGCACCCTCGTCATCGGCCGGGCCGGACCGCCCCGCTTCCCCGACGAGATCACCGGCCTCGTCGAGGACCTCAGCCGGCGGGTGGCGCTCGCCGTCGGCGCCGCCCGCCAGTACGCCCGGCAGGCCACCATCAGCGCCGTGCTCCAGCGCGGGCTGCTGCCCGGCGCCGTCGCCGAGATCCCCGGGGTGCGCACCGCCCTCGTCCACGAGCCGTGCGACAAGGGCGGTCCCAGCGGCGACTTCTACGACCTCTTCCCGGCCGGCGACGGCCGCTGGTGCTTCGCCGTCGGCGACGTCCAGGGCAAGGGCCCGGAGGCCGCCGTCGTCATCGGCCTGGCCCGGCCCTGGCTGCGTCTGCTGGCCCGCGAGGGGTACGGCGTCCCCGGCGTCCTGGACCGCCTCAACCAGCTCCTCCTCGACGACGCCACCGAGGCCGCCGACGCCGCCGCACGCGCCCTGGTGGCCGCCGGCGCCCGCCCCGCAACCCCCGGCGACGGCCCGCAGACCCGCTTCCTGTCCCTCCTCTACGGCGAACTGGTCCCCTTCGACGGAGGCATCCGCTGCACCCTCGCCTCCGCCGGACACCCGCTGCCGCTGCTGCTCGGCCCCGACGGCACCGTCCGCACCGCCGCGCAGCCGCAGACCCTGCTCGGCGTGATAGAGGACACGACGTACCTCAGCGACACCGTCGAGCTGCGGCGCGGCGACACCCTGCTGTGCGTCACCGACGGCGTCACCGAGCGCCGCGACGGCTCCCGGCAGCTCGACGACGGCGACGGGCTCGCCGCCGCGCTCGCCGGCTGCGCGGGGCTGGACGCCGGGACGATCGCCGAACACATCCGGCGGCTGGTGCACGACTTCGGCAGCCGCCCGCCGGAGGACGACCTGGCGCTGCTGGTGCTCCAGGCGGAGTAGGGCGCCCGGTACGGGACAATGGAGGGCATGCCCTCCGCACTCCCCGACGGCGAACCCGTCCCCGCCGACGGCGCCCTCCCGGCGACCGCGCTCGCCGGGGCCGCACACCGCCCCCTCGGCTTCTACCTGCACGTGCCGTACTGCGCCACCCGCTGCGGCTACTGCGACTTCAACACCTACACCGCCACCGAGCTGCGCGGCACCGGCGGCGTGCTCGCCTCCCGGGACAACTACGCCGGAATGCTGACCGACGAGATCCGTCTCGCCCGCAAGGTGCTCGGCGACGACCCGCGCGAGGTCCGCACCGTCTTCGTCGGCGGTGGCACGCCCACCCTGCTCGCCGCGGACGACCTCGTACGGATGCTGGGGGCGATCCGCGACGAGTTCGGCCTGGCCCCGGACGCCGAGATCACCACGGAGGCCAACCCCGAGTCGGTCGACCCCGGGTATCTGGCGACCCTCCGCGAGGGCGGCTTCAACCGGATCTCCTTCGGCATGCAGAGCGCGCGGCAGCACGTCCTGCGGATCCTGGACCGCACCCACGCCCCGGGCCGCCCGGAGGCCTGCGTGGCCGAGGCCAGGGCGGCCGGTTTCGGCCATGTCAACCTCGACCTGATCTACGGCACACCGGGCGAGTCCGACGACGACTGGCGGGCCTCCCTGGACGCCGCCCTCGGAGCCGGACCCGACCACGTCTCGGCGTACGCCCTGATCGTCGAGGAGGGCACCCGGCTCGCCCACCGCATCCGGCGCGGTGAGGTCCCCATGACCGACGACGACGTCCACGCGGACCGGTACCTGATCGCCGAGGAACGGCTGTCGGCGGCCGGCTTCGACTGGTACGAGGTGTCCAACTGGGCCCGCTCCGAGGCGGGCCGCTGCCTGCACAACGAGCTGTACTGGCGCGGCGCCGACTGGTGGGGCGCGGGGCCGGGAGCGCACTCGCACGTGGGCGGCGTGCGGTGGTGGAACGTGAAGCACCCCGGGGCGTACGCGGGGGCGCTGGCGGCCGGGAGGTCGCCGGGGGCGGGACGCGAGATCCTGACGGACGAGGACCGGCGGGTGGAGCGGATCCTGCTGGAACTGAGACTCCGGGAGGGTGTCCCGCTCGCGCTGCTGAGGGACGCCGGGCTCGCGGCGTCGCGCCGTGCGCTGTCCGACGGACTCCTCCGGGAGGGGCCGTACGAGGGCGGTCGCGCGGTGCTCACGCTGCGCGGGCGGTTGCTGGCGGATGCCGTGGTGCGGGATCTGGTGGACTGAGCGTCGTTCCCCGCTCCGGCGCGGAGCGGGAACCGTCCGGCCGAGTGGACGAGCCGATCGGCGGACCGGATCCGCAGCGGCGGAGAGCGGCCCACCAGGTCCCCGCCGCCGGCGACGGGACGACGTTCAGGGCTCGGTGACATGGTCGATGAGACGTTCCACACCGCCCAGCAACTCCGGCTCCAGGTCTTTGTACGACCCCACCCGCGCCAGGATCGCCTGCCACACCGCCCCGGTGTTCTCGGCCGGCCACCCCAGCGCCCGGCACACCCCCGTCTTCCAGTCCTGACCGTGCGGCACCCGGGGCCAGCCCTCGATCCCCAGCGACGACGGCTTCACCGCCTCCCAGATGTCGACGTACGGGTGGCCCACGACCAGCGCGTGCTCGCTCGTCACCGCCTCCGCGATGCGCCACTCCTTCGAACCCGGCACCAGATGGTCCACCAGCACCCCCAGCCGCGCGTCCGGCCCCGGAGCGAAGTCGGCGACGATGGAGGGCAGGTCGTCGACACCCTCCAGGTACTCCACCACCACCCCCTCGATGCGCAGGTCGTCGCCCCAGACCTGCTCGACCAGCTCGGCGTCGTGCCGCCCCTCGACGTAGATGCGCCCGGCGCGCGCCACCCGCGCGCGGGCCCCCGGAACCGCCACCGACCCCGACGCCGTACGGGTGGGCCGCACCGGACCGGACGACGGCCGCACCAGCGTCACCACCCGCCCCTCCAGCAGGAAGCCGCGCGGTTCCATCGGGAAGACCCGGTGTTTGCCGAAACGGTCCTCCAGGGTCACCGTGCCCGCCTCGCAGCCGATCACCGCTCCGCAGAACCCGGTGCCGGGCTCCTCGACCACCAGACCGGGATCGGCGGGGACCTCCGGCACCGGCTGCGGCTTCTTCCACGGCGGGGTCAGATCGGCGGAGTACTGGCGCATTCGGCCGACGATACGAGGAATTCCGGCGCAGCGATCAGCACGACACGCCGAAGCGTTCCGCCAGCGCGTCCCGCTGCGCACGCACGAACGCCGCGTCCACCACGGCTCCGTGACCGGGCACATACCACGCGTCCTCGCCGCCGAGCCCGAGGAGCCGGTCCAGGGCGGCGGGCCAGTGCGACGGCACCGCGTCCGGGCCCGCCTGCGGCTGCCCGGACTCCTCGACCAGGTCACCGCAGAACACCACCTCCGGGTCGCCCGGCACCAGCACCGCCAGATCGTGCGCCGTGTGTGCCGGACCCAGGTTGGCCAGCAGCACCTGCCGGCCGCCGCCCAGGTCGAGCGTCCACTCGCCGCACACCCGGTGCCGGACCGGCGCCAGCGCGTCCACGGCCTCCTCGGCCCGGAGCGCGTCCAGACCGTGGGACACCGCATCCGCCCGCAGCTCGTCCCGTCCGGAGCCGGATCCGAGCACGGTGTCCACGCCCACCGCGCCGTACACCTCCGCGCCCGCGAACGCCCCCGCGCCGAGCACATGATCGAAATGTGGATGGGTCAGCGCGAGATGCGTCACACGATGACCGGCGAGCGCCTGCGCCTCGGCACGCAACCGGGCGCCCTCGCCCAGGCTCGCCCCCGCGTCGATCAGCAGCGCCGCGCCCCGGCCCACGACGAGCCCCGCCGTGCAGTCCCACACCGGCAGCCGGCACCGCCCCACACCGGCCGCCACCCTCTCCCATCCCAGCTCTTCCCAAGTCACCGTCATACCGCGACGCTAACGGGGACGGCCGGTCCGGGCACGACGGCGCAGGCCGGGCCTTGCCCGAGGCGTACCCCACGGCCGTACACTGGCCGGGGAAGTCTGGCACTCGCACGCGCCGAGTGCCAGGAGGGGAAGCCGGGCCGACGACTTCGGGAGGTGTGCGCGATGCTCAGCGAACGCAGGCTGGAGGTACTGCGCGCCATCGTCCAGGACTACGTCGGCACCGAGGAGCCCGTCGGCTCCAAGGCCCTCACCGAACGGCACAACCTCGGCGTCTCCCCGGCCACCGTGCGCAACGACATGGCGGCCCTGGAGGAGGAGGGGTTCATCGCCCAGCCGCACACCAGCGCCGGGCGCATCCCCACCGACAAGGGCTACCGGCTCTTCGTCGACCGGCTCGCCGCCGTCAAGCCCATGACCGCGCCGGAGCGCCGCGCCATCCAGAACTTCCTGGAGGGCGCCGTCGACCTCGACGACGTGGTGGCCCGGACGGTGCGGCTGCTGGCGCAGCTCACCCGGCAGGTCGCCGTCGTGCAGTACCCGTCGCTGACCCGCTCGACCGTGCGGCACGTGGAGCTGCTCTCGCTCGCGCCCGCGCGTCTGATGCTCGTGCTGATCACGGACACCGGGCGGGTGGAGCAGCGGATGGTGGACTGTCCGGCGCCGTTCGGCGAGACGTCGCTGGCGGACCTGCGCGCGCGGCTCAACAGCCGGGTCGCGGGCCGCCGCTTCACGGATGTGCCGACGCTGGTGGAGGATCTGCCGGAGGCCTTCGACCGGGAGGACCGCGGTACGGTCTCCACCGTGCTCTCCACTCTCCTGGAGACACTGGTCGAGGAGAACGAGGAGCGGCTGATGATCGGCGGCACCGCCAATCTCACCCGCTTCGGGCATGACTTCCCCCTCATGATCCGGCCGGTGCTGGAGGCACTGGAGGAGCAGATGGTGCTCCTCAAGCTGCTCGGCGAGGCGAAGGATCCGGGCGTGACCGTCCGTATCGGTCATGAGAACGCCCACGAAGGACTCAACTCCACGTCCGTCGTGTCGGTGGGCTACGGTTCGGGCGGCGAGGCGGTTGCCAAGCTCGGCGTGGTCGGACCGACCCGCATGGACTACCCGGGAACGATGGGAGCGGTACGCGCAGTGGCACGGTACGTCGGACAGATCCTGGCGGAGTCGTAGGTGGCCACGGACTACTACGCCGTTCTCGGCGTGCGCCGCGACGCGTCGCAGGATGAGATCAAGAAGGCCTTCCGGCGGCTCGCACGCGAGCTGCACCCGGACGTGAATCCGGATCCGAAGACCCAGGAGCGGTTCAAGGAGATCAACGCCGCCTACGAGGTGCTGTCGGACCCGCAGAAGAAGCAGGTCTACGACCTCGGTGGGGACCCGCTCTCGCAGGCGGGCGCGGGCGGCGGGGCCGGTGGCTTCGGCGCCGGCGGCTTCGGGAACTTCTCCGACATCATGGACGCGTTCTTCGGCACGGCGTCGCAGCGCGGACCGCGCTCGCGCACCCGCCGTGGCCAGGACGCCATGATCCGCATCGAGGTCGAGCTGGACGAGGCCGCGTTCGGCACGACCAAGGACATCCAGGTCGACACGGCCGTCGTCTGCACCACCTGCAGCGGCGAGGGCGCGGCGCCCGGCACCTCGGCGCAGACGTGCGACATGTGCCGCGGCCGGGGGGAGGTCTCCCAGGTCACCCGGTCCTTCCTGGGCCAGGTCATGACCTCCCGCCCCTGCCCCCAGTGCCAGGGCTTCGGCACGGTCGTCCCGACCCCCTGCCCGGAGTGCGCCGGCGACGGCCGCATCCGCTCCCGCCGCACCCTGACGGTGAAGATCCCGGCCGGTGTCGACAACGGCACCCGGATCCAGCTGGCCGGCGAGGGCGAGGTCGGCCCCGGCGGCGGTCCCGCGGGCGACCTGTACGTCGAGATCCACGAGCTCCCGCACGCGGTGTTCCAGCGCCGCGGCGACGACCTGCACTGCACGGTCACCATCCCGATGACGGCGGCGGCCCTCGGCACCAAGGTGCCGCTGGAGACGCTGGACGGCATGGAGGAGGTCGACATCCGGCCCGGCACCCAGTCCGGCCAGTCCATCCCGCTGCACGGCCGGGGCGTCACCCATCTGCGCGGCGGCGGCCGGGGCGACCTCATCGTCCACGTCGAGGTCCAGACGCCGTCCAAGCTCGACCCCGAGCAGGAGCGGCTGCTGCGCGAACTGGCCAAGCTCCGCGGCGAGGAACGCCCCACGGGCCAGTTCCAACCGGGTCAGCAAGGTCTGTTCTCGCGGTTGAAGGACGCGTTCAACGGCCGGTGAGGCCGGGGTGGTTCTCGTCGCGGCGGTCGGTGGCGGGGTGCTGGGGCGGGAGTGGGTCTGGTCGGTCTGTTGTCGTCGGCCGGGGGGCTGCCGGGGGTCCGGGGGTCGTCCCCCGGGCAGATTCAGCCAACCGGGTCAGCAAGGTCTGTTCTCGCGGTTGAAGGACGCGTTCAACGGCCGGTGAGGCCGGGTGGACCTCGTCGCGGCGGTCGGGGCAACGGCCGCCGACGACGGGGTGGCCGCGGGCGGTGGGTTCGCCCCTGCCACTCCTGCCCGGCCCCGGCCGTCCCCGGGGGCTGTCGCCCCCGGCCCTCCACTCCAGCCCTCCACCCCGGCCCGAACGCCCTCCTCCTCGAGCGCCGGACGGGGCGCGATTTCCGCGGATGCTCCTGGCGTATGCCAACGGAAGGCCGGATTCGGACCTGATCGGAGGACGTGGCAACATGCCGTCATGTCCTCCGCACTGACCGATCACTTCCCCTGTCCGATCGTGCAGGCTCCGATGGCGGGCGGCGTCTCCGTGCCGCGGCTCGCCGCCGCCGTCTGCGAGGCCGGGGGGCTCGGTTTCCTGGCGGCCGGCTACAAGACCGCCGACGGGATGTACCAGGAGATCAAGCAGCTGCGCGGACTGACCTCCCGCCCCTTCGGCGTCAACCTCTTCATGCCGCAGCCGGAGACCGCGGACCCCGCCGCCGTCGACGCCTACGCCCACCAGCTCGCCGGTGAGGCCGGCTGGTACGAGACCGAGCTCGGCGACCGGGACAGCGGCCGGGACGACGGCTACGACACCAAGCTCGCCGTCCTCCTCGACAACCCGGTGCCGGTGGTCTCCTTCCACTTCGGCGTCCCGAGCCGGGAGACCATCGACTCCCTGCACCGCGTCGGCACCTTCACCCTGGTCACCGCGACCACCGCGGAGGAGGCACGCGCCGTGGAGCGGTCCGGCGCCGACGCGGTGATCGCCCAGGGTGTGGAGGCCGGCGGCCACCAGGGCACCCACCGGGACCTGCCGGAGGCCGACGGCTCCGGGATCGGCCTGCTGTCGCTGGTCACCCAGGTCCGCGAGGCGGTGAGCCTGCCGGTCATCGCCGCCGGCGGCATCATGCGCGGCGCCCAGATCGCCGCGGCGCTCGCGGCCGGCGCCGACGCGGCCCAGCTCGGCACCGCTTTCCTCGCCACCTCCGAGTCCGGTGCGCACACCCTGCACAAGCAGGCGCTGACCAACCCGCTGTTCGTCCGCACCGAGCTGACCCGCGCCTTCTCCGGGCGCCCGGCCCGCGGCCTGGTCAACCGCTTCCTGCGCGAGCACGGCCCGTACGCGCCCGCCGCCTACCCGGAGGTGCACCACCTCACCAGCCCGCTGCGCAAGGCCGCGGCCAAGGCCGGTGACGCCCAGGGCATGGCACTGTGGGCGGGACAGGGCCATCGGATGGCCCGGGAGCTGCCCGCCGGGCAGCTCGTGGAGGTGCTGATGGCCGAACTCGCCGCCGCCGGGACAGCGTTGTCGGGCCGCGTCGCGGGAGGGGCGGGCCGATGACGGCACCGGTGTTCGTGGTCGACTCCCTCGGTCCGTCCGACCTGCCCGGCGGGGAGTACGTCCTCGACGGCCCCGAGGGACGGCACGCCGTCTCCGTCAAACGGCTCCGGCCGGGCGAGGGGGTCGTCCTCACCGACGGGCGCGGGCGCTGGTCCGAGGGCGTGGTCACGGCGGCCGAGGGCAAGGACCGCCTGGTGGTCGGGAACCTCGCCGAGGTCCACGAGGAACCCCCCGAGCAGCCCCGCATCACCGTCGTACAGGCGCTCCCCAAGGGCGACCGCGGCGAACTCGCGGTCGAGACCATGACCGAGGTCGGCGTCGACGCCGTCGTACCGTGGGCGGCGTCCCGCTGCATCACCCAGTGGAAGGGCGACCGGGGACTGAAGGCCCTCGCCAAGTGGCGTGCGACGGCCCGTGAATCGGGCAAGCAGTCCCGCCGGACCCGCTTCCCCGAGATCGCCGACCTGGCCACCACCAAGCAGGTCGCGGCTCTCCTCGCCGACGCCGACCTCGCCGCCGTGCTCCACGAGACCGGCGACGAGCCCCTGGCCACCGCCGAACTCCCCACCACCGGCGACATCGTGCTCGTCGTGGGCCCCGAGGGAGGCGTCTCCCCGGAGGAGTTGGCCCTCTTCGCCCGGTCCGGTGCCAGGCCCTGCGTCCTGGGCCGCACCGTCCTGCGCACCTCCACCGCCGGCACGGCGGCGACGGCCCTGCTGCTGGGCCGCACCGGCCGCTGGGGCTGATCTCCGCACCCCCGCCGGGGTCCCGAGGAGTGGCCGTATGCACTCCACCGGTGCGGCGGGCACGGTGGCAGGCTGCCCTCCACGGGCGGGCCCGAGGGGATGTGGCCCGCGGCGCACGGGCGGTGGATGGTGCCGGTGGCCGCGACCGCCCTGACCGTCCGGCTCCCCGTCGCGTGGGGCGGGGGCCGGTGAGCCCGGCGGGCTGGGCTGAGCTGGGGCCGGTGAGCCCGGCGGGCTGAGCTGGGGCCCGTGGGCCCGGCGGGCTGAGCTCCGCCTCCGTCGCCCACCCCACCGGTGTGACCGGGACCCGGGACCTGGCGCGGCGCGACGCCGGGGTGCGCCGGCACGGCTGCCGCGCGTCGTCCGGGGACTGCCGGAACGGCGATCCGGGGCGGAGCGGGCCCCGGTCCACCGCCGCCGTGACCGTCACCAGGACCGTCCGGTGCCGGGAACACCCCGGCTGCCGGCCCGGGGGCAAGCGATCCGAACTGATCCAAACCCCTGTCCGGCCGCGCCCCCGCTGCATAGGGTGAGGGCGTGACACAGTCCGCAGCGCCTGCCTACCTCCGGTTTCCGCACCCGCACGGCGAGTCGGTCGCCTTCACCGCCGAGGACGACGTCTGGCTCGCCCCGCTCGACGGTGGCCGGGCCTGGCGGGTCAGCGCCGACAACGTGCCGGTGACCCAGCCCCGCATCTCGCCCGACGGCACCACCGTCGCCTGGACCTCCACCCGCGACGGCGCCCCCGAGGTGCACATCGCGCCCGTCGACGGCGGACCCGCCACCCGCCTCACCCACTGGGGGAGCATCAGGACCCAGGTGCGCGGCTGGACCCCCGACGGGCGCGTCCTGGCCATCAGCACCCACGGCCAGGCCAGCCTGCGCCGCACCTGGGCCCGCGCCGTCCCGCTGGACGGCGGACCGGCCGCCGCCCTGCCCTACGGACCGGTCGGCGACGTCGCCTACGGGCCGCACACCGTGCTGCTGTCCGCCGGGGGCCGCGAGGCCGCCTGGTGGAAGCGGTACCGGGGCGGCACCGCGGGCCGGCTGTGGATCGACCCCGACGGCAGTGGGGAGTTCGTGCGGCTGCACGAAGGGCTCGACGGCAACATCGAGTACCCGCTGTGGGTGGGGGAGCGCGTCGCGTTCCTCTGCGACCACGAGGGCACCGGCGCGCTGTACTCCTCCCTCGCCGACGGCTCCGACCTGCGCCGGCACACCGCTCTCGACGGGTTCTACGCCCGGCACGCCGCCACCGACGGCCGCCGCGTCGTGTACTCCAGCGCCGGTGAGCTGTGGGTGCTGGACGACCTCGACGGCGCCGAGCCGCGCCGCCTCGACGTCCGGCTCGGCGGTTCGCGCGTCGACCTGCAGCCCTACCCGGTGAACGTCACGCGTTTCTTCGGCTCCGCCGCTCCCGACCACACCGCCCGCGGCAGCGCCGTCGCCGTCCGCGGCGGCGTGCACTGGGTCACCCACCGCTCCGGTCCCGCCCGCGCGCTGGCGGCGACCCCCGGTGTCCGCGCCCGGCTGCCGCGCACCTTCCGCGCCGAGGGCGAGGAGTGGGTGGTGTGGGTGACCGACGCCGAGGGCGACGACGCGCTGGAGTTCGCTCCCGCCACCGGCCTGCTGCCCGGCGCCACCCCGCGCCGGCTTGCCGCCGGACATCTGGGCCGGGTGCTGGAACTGGCCATGGCGCCCGACGGCAGCCGCGCCGCCGTCGCCTCCCACGACGGGCGCGTCCTGCTCGTCGAACGCGAGACCGGCGAGGTCCGCGAGGTCGACCGCAGCGCGGACGGCGACGTGTCCGGGCTGGTCTTCTCACCCGACTCGGCCTGGCTCGCCTGGTCCCACCCCGGCCCGCGCCCGCTGTCCCAGCTCAGGCTCGCCGACACCACCGACCTGACGGTCACCGAGGCCACCCCGCTGCGTTTCCAGGACTACGCGCCCGCCTTCACCCTCGACGGCAAGCACCTCGCGTTCCTGTCCGCCCGCGCCTTCGACCCGGTCTACGACGAGCACGTCTTCGACCTCGCGTTCGTCGAGGGCGCCCGCCCCTACCTGATCACGCTCGCCGCGACCACCCCGTCGCCGTTCGGCCCGCAGCGGCACGGCCGCCCCTTCGAGGCACCCGACAAGGACGAGACCCCCGACAGCGAGGGCACCCCCGCCACCCGCGTCGACCTGGAGGGACTCGCCGACCGGATCGTGCCGTTCCCCGTGGAGGCCGCCCGCTACACCGACCTGCGCGCCGCCAAGGACGGCGTGCTCTGGCTGCGGCACCCCGTCACCGGCGTGCTCGGTGCCTCCCGCGCCACCCCCGAGGACCCCGACCCCAAGAGCGATCTGGAGCGCTACGACCTCGCCCAGCAGCGCATCGAGCATCTCGCCGCCGACGCCGACCACTTCGAGGTCAGCGGCGACGGCAAGCGGGTGCTGCTGTGGACCGACGGCCGGCTGAAGGTCGTCCCCAGCGACCGCCGCGCCTCCAACGACGAGGACAGCGACACCAACATCACCGTCGACCTCTCCCGGGTACGCCAGACCATCGACCCGGCGGTCGAGTGGCGGCAGATGTACGAGGAGACCGGCCGCATCATGCGGGACAACTTCTGGCGGCCCGACATGAGCGGCGTCGACTGGGACGGCGTGCTGGACCGCTACCGTCCCGTCCTCGACCGGCTCGCCACCCACGACGACCTGGTCGACCTGCTGTGGGAGGTGCAGGGCGAACTCGGCACCTCGCACGCCTACGTCATCCCCCGCGGCGGTCACGGCTCCGGCGCCCGCCAGGGCCTGCTCGGCGCCGACCTCTCCCGCCACGAGGACGGCGCCTGGCGCATCGACCGCGTGCTTCCCTCGGAGACCTCCGACCCCGACGCCCGCTCCCCGCTCGCCGCGCCCGGCGTCGCCGTCCGTGCGGGCGACACGATCGTCGCGGTCGCCGGGCAGCCCGTCGACCCGGTCGCCGGCCCCGGGCCGCTGCTGGTCGGCACGGCGGGCAAGCCGGTGGAGCTGACGATCCTCCCGTCCGGCGGCGGCGAACCGCGGCACGCCGTGGTGATCCCGCTCGCCGACGAGGAACCCCTGCGCTACCACGCCTGGGTCGCCGACCGGCGTGCCTACGTCCACGAGCACTCCGGCGGCCGGCTCGGCTACCTCCACGTACCCGACATGCAGGCGCCCGGCTGGGCGCAGATCCACCGCGACCTGCGCGTCGAGGTCGCCCGCGAGGGACTGGTCGTGGACGTCCGGGAGAACCGCGGCGGCCACACCTCCCAGCTGGTCGTCGAGAAACTGGCCCGCCGGATCGTCGGCTGGGACCTGCCGCGTGGCATGCGTGCCGAGAGCTACCCGCGGGACGCGCCGCGCGGCCCGGTGGTCGCCGTCGCCAACGAGTTCTCCGGCTCCGACGGCGACATCGTCAACGCCGCGATCAAGGCACTCGGGCTCGGCCCGGTGGTCGGCACGCGGACCTGGGGCGGAGTCGTCGGTATCGACAGCCGCTACCGGCTGGTCGACGGCACGCTGGTCACCCAGCCCAAGTACGCCTTCTGGCTGGAGGGGTACGGGTGGGGCGTGGAGAACCACGGCGTCGACCCGGACGTCGAGGTACCGCACCGCCCGCAGGACCACGCCGCCGGCCGCGACCCCCAGCTCGACGAGGCCGTCCGACTCGCCCTCGCGGCCCTGGAGCGGACCCCCGCGAAGACGCCCCCGGGCCTGCCCTAGCGCCGGCGAGCGGGCCGGAGCACCTCCCCGGTGCCGCGAGGCCCGGGAGGTGCCCAGGGACGCCACGGGTGGGCACAGGCGGGAACGACTGCCCGCGCAGGGTGGATACGATGCCCTTGGAAGAGATCACCGGCGTGAGGAGGTCCCATGGCTGGGGAACCGCAGGACGACTGTCTGTTCTGCAAGATCGTCGCGGGGCAGATCCCGGCGACGATCGTCCGGGAGACGGACACCACCGTCGCCTTCCGCGACATCAACCCGCAGGCTCCCACGCACATCCTGGTGATCCCCAAGGCCCACCACCGGGACGCCGCCGCGCTGGCCACCGCCGAGCCCGCCCTCGCCGCGGACGTGCTGCGCGAGACGCAGGCGGTCGCCGACGAGGAGAAGCTGGAGAGCTACCGCGTCGTCTTCAACACCGGCAGCGGCGCCGGCCAGACCGTGTGGCACGCCCACGCGCACGTGCTGGGCGGCCGCGGCATGGAATGGCCCCCCGGGTAGGCACAGTTGTCCGTACGTGAACTGGTGGTCCTGGGCACTGCCAGCCAGGTCCCGACCCGGCACCGCAACCACAACGGCTACCTGCTGCGCTGGGACGGCGAAGGCATCCTGTTCGACCCCGGCGAGGGCACCCAGCGCCAGATGCTGCGCGCCGGGGTCGCCGCGCACGACCTGAACCGGATCTGCGTCACCCACTTCCACGGCGACCACAGCCTCGGCCTGGCCGGGGTGATCCAGCGCATCAACCTCGACCGGGTGCCGCACGGGATCACCGCCCACTACCCGCGCTCCGGCCAGCGCTTCTTCGACCGGCTCCGGTACGCCACCGCCTACCGCGAGACCGTCGACCTCACCGAGGCCCCGGTCGACATCGACGGCACCGTCGCGGTCACCCCCGCCTACACCCTGCGGGCCCACCGGCTCTCCCACCCCGTGGAGTCCTTCGGTTACCGGCTCACCGAGCCCGACGGCCGCCGTATGCTGCCCGACCGGCTCGCCGCGCACGGCATCAAGGGCCCCGACGTGGGCCGCATCCAACGCGCGGGCGAACTGAACGGCGTACGCCTGGAGGACGTCAGCGAGGTGCGGCGCGGCCAGCGGTTCGCGTTCATCATGGACACCCGGCTGTGCGAGGGCGTGCACGCGCTCGCCGAGGGCTGCGACCTGCTGGTGATCGAGTCGACGTTCCTCGACGACGACGAGGAACTCGCCGTGGAGCACGGTCATCTGACCGCCGGCCAGGCGGCCCGCGCGGCCCGGGACGCGGGCGTACGGCACCTGGTCCTCACCCACTTCAGCCAGCGCTACACCGACCCGGAGGAGTTCGAGCGGCAGGCGCGGGCCGCCGGATACGCCGGCGAGCTGACCGTGGCCCATGATCTGCTGCGGGTGGCGGTACCGAAACGCCGGTGACACCCTCGTACGATGCTCTGATGCCTCTGCCCAAAGCCGAACTGCACCTGCATATCGAAGGTACCCTGGAGCCTGAGCTGGCCTTCGAGCTGGCCGGGCGCAACGGTGTGCCGCTGCCCTACGCCGGCACGGACGCCCTCCGCGAGGCCTACCGCTTCACCGACCTGCAGTCCTTCCTGAACCTGTACTACGAGCTGATGGCGGTCCTGCGCACCGAGCAGGACTTCGCGGACCTCGCCGACGCCTATCTGGCCCGCGCCGCCGCGCAGGGCGTGCGGCACGCGGAGATCTTCTTCGACCCGCAGGCGCATCTCGCCCGCGGAGTCGGCATGGACACGGTCGTCGAGGGGCTGTGGCGGGCGCTGGGCCGCAGCGAGGAGAAGCACGGCGTCTCCACCCGGCTGATCATGTGCTTCCTGCGGGACGAGACCGCCGAGTCGGCGATGCGTACGCTGCGGGCCGCTCAGCCGTACCTCGGCCGGATCACGGGCGTCGGCCTGGACTCCGCCGAGACGGGTCATCCGCCGGCGAAGTTCCGCGAGGTGTACGAGGCCGCGACCGCCCTCGGGCTGCGCCGGGTCGCGCACGCGGGTGAGGAGGGCCCGCCGGAGTACATCACCGAGGCCCTGGACGTGCTCGGCGTCGAGCGCGTCGACCACGGGCTGCGCTGCACCGAGGACCCGGAGCTGGTGGAGCGGCTGGTGCGGGACCGGGTCCCGCTCACCCTGTGCCCGCTGTCCAACGTCCGGCTGCGCACCGTCGACGCCCTCGCCGACCACCCGCTTCCCGCCATGCTGGACGCCGGCCTGATGTGCACCGTCAACTCCGACGACCCGGCCTACTTCGGTGGCTACGCCGGGGACAACTTCGACGCCGTCCGCGACACCCTCGGCCTGTCCGAGGAGCGGCTGCGCGACCTGGCCCGGAACTCCTTCCACGCCGCCTTCCTGGACGACGACGAGGAGCGCCGGGCCCGCTGCCTAGCGGAGGTGGAGGCGTACACCTTCGGGTAGGGCCTGGCGCGTTCGGCAGGGCCCGGCCGTCCTGCGGCGCTCAGTCCGTGCCGGACCCGGGTGCGGTCGCCGAGTGCCGCGGCCCCGCGGTGCCGTAGTCCCGCTGGACCGGGACGGCCGGGGCGTCCACCGGGATCTCCACCACCGGCTGCTCCGGAGCACCGACCTCCGGCACCGCGCCGCTCGGCGTGCCGGTGGCCGCGGCGACCACGGCCGCCGGGTGGCCGCCCCGGCGGCGCACTGCGCCGGGCAGCAGCGGGCGCCCGCCGGTGTGCAGCGCCACGGCGGTCATCGGCACCGCGGCCAGCAGCAGTGCGGCGCCCAGCACCACGCCCATCACCGGGAACCCGGCCTGAGCGGAGAGCACCCCGCCGGCCAGCGGTCCGGCCGCGGTGCCCAGCGAGGCCGCAGACCCGACCAGCACCGCCCACCGGCCACGGGAGTCCAGTGAGGCGGCGAGCCCGATCAGGTACGACAGCACCACCGGGTAGAGCGTGTTCCAGGCGATCTGCCCGGCGGTGAACGCCGCGGGCCCGGTCGCGGACGCGGTCACAGCGACGCAGGCGGCGATCAGCACCGTCCCCGCGCCGATCGGCACCGCGCGCCCCAGCCGTGCCCCGAGCACCCCGGCCGTCAGCACCCCGACCAGCCCCGCGCCCAGCGCCACGGCGAACACCGCGCCCAGCGCGGCCTCTCCCAGATGCGCCTGCTCCAGGCCGATCCGGCCGCTGACGCCCCACAGGGAGTTCTGCGCGAGCGCCCAGCACGCCATGGCGGCGGCGAGCACCAGCCCCGAACGGCGCCGGGGGAGCGGGGAGCTGCCCCGGCCGGCCCCGGCCCGAGGGACACGGCCCTCGTCGCCGTCGTGCGCCGCGCCGGGCAGCCGGCCGGTCAGCGGCCACACGGCCAGCGCCGCCAGCGCGATCGCCGCCATCGGAACTCCGTGGCCGGGGCCGAGCCGCGGAACCGTCAGATAGACCGCGCCGGCCAGCGCGGACACGGTGAGCAGACCCAGCGTGGACGCCCGGTGCGGATCCCGTTCGTCGGCGATCCGGCCGGCGGCGACGGTCATGGCCGTACCGGAGCCGAACCCGCCGACGACCGCACCGGCGACGACGGCCGGGACCGCGGTGGTGAGCGCGGCGGCGCCGTAGCCGAGAGCGGCCAGGGAGAGCCCGAACCGGGCCAGCGTCCGCGCCCCGGTGCGCTCCACCCGGGAGGCGAGCAGGAAACCCGCCGAGGCCGAACTCAGCAGCAGCGCGCTGCCGACGGCGCCGGCCTGAGTGGCGGTCAGCGGCAGTCCGGTGTCCAGCCTGCCGACGGTGGTGGGCAGCAGATACGGGGCGAGGTACCCGGCTGTGAAGAGGGCGACCAGGGGCCACGGGGTGGTGGGGCGAGGGGCGAACACGGGCGTTCCCAGGGCATGCGAAGGGAAGGGGTGCGACAGCGGGGAGGCCGCGACAGCGAGGGGCCGTGGCAGCGGGAGGGAGCGACGACCGTCGACGGACAGGAACGCGCGGGCAATTTGTATCAAGCGCGGGGAGCGGCGAGCGAAGCCGAGAGACGTGATCTAGATCACACTTGGTTTAGTGCTCGGACCTCTGGGTATTCGCATGCGCCGTCGACGGATGCGCGGCCCGGTGGGCCGCAGGGGTGAGCGGGACAAGAGCGGGCTGTCAGAGGCTTGGTGCACACTGGCCTGATCCGCACCATGCCACTCCGTGTCAGGGAGCGCACCGTGACAGCGTCCACCGTGTCCACCCCGCCCGCGGTCGCCACCGGGTCCGGCGGCCACGCCGACGGCCGGTCGCACCGCCACCCGCAGGTCGACCCCCTGGCCGCCGTGCGCGCCCCCGCCGATCCGCCCTGCGACGTGTATCTCACCGGGACCGTCTTCCTCGACATCGTCTTCACCGGGCTCGACTCCGCCCCGGTGCGCGGCACCGAGTCCTGGGCCCGCGGTATGGGGTCGAGCCCCGGCGGGGTGGCCAACATGGCGACCGCGCTGGCCCGCCTCGGCCTGCACACCTCCCTCGCCGCCGCCTTCGGTGACGATCACTACGGCGACTACTGCTGGGACGCCCTGGCCCAGGGCGAGGGCATCGACCTGGCGCTCTCACGCACCGTGCCCGGATGGCACTCCCCGGTGACGGTCTCCATGGCCTACGAGGGGGAGCGCACGATGATCTCCCACGGCCACGAACCCCCGCCGGAGGAACCGGCCCCCGACTGCCCGCCGCGCGCGCGGGCCGCCGTCGCCTCGCTCACTCCCGGCCACCGCGCTCGGTGGATCACCCAGGCCGCGGCGAAGGGCACCCGCATCTTCGCCGACGTCGGCTGGGACGACACCGGGGCCTGGGACCTGGCGAGCCTGCCCGATCTCGCCCACTGCGAGGCGTTCCTGCCCAACGCCGAGGAGGCCATGCGCTACACCCGCACCGACTGCCCGCGCGCCGCCGCCCACGCCCTGACCCGGCATGTTCCCGTCGCGGTCGTCACCCTCGGCGCCGACGGCGCCTACGCGGTCGACCGGCGTACGGGGGAGACCGCCGACGTCCCCGCCATCGAGGTCGAGGCGCTGGACCCGACCGGCGCCGGGGACGTGTTCGTCGCCGGTTTCGTCACCGGCACGCTGGCCGACTGGCCACTGGCCGACCGGCTCGCCTTCGCCGGGCTGACCGCCGCCCTGTCCGTCCAGGAGTTCGGGGGCTCGCTGTCGGCGCCCGGCTGGTGCGAGATCGCGGCGTGGTGGCGCACGGTGCAGTCGGTCGAGGTGCAGGACCCGTCACCGCTGCGCCGGTACGCGTTCCTCGCCGACCTGGTCCCGGAAGACCTGATCCGGCCCTGGCCCCTGCGCAGAGCGGTCCCGACGATCGGCTTCCGCCCACCGTCGCGCTGAGCCCGCGCGTGACGACGGGCCCGGAGGGCCTGCCGGCGACGACGGGTCCAGAGGTCCCGCCAGCGACGACGGGTCCACAGGTCCCGCCGGCGACGACGGGCTCAGAAGCCGAGGCGCCGGAGCTGTTTGGGGTCGCGCTGCCAGTCCTTGGCCACCTTCACATGCAGGTCCAAGAAGACCGGCGTGCCCAGCAGCGCCTCGATGTGCTTGCGGGACTTGATCCCGACCTCCTTCAGGCGCCTGCCCTTGGGGCCGATGATGATGCCCTTCTGGCTGGACCGCTCGATGAAGACGTTCGCGTGGATGTCGAGCAGCGGCTTGTCGGCGGGGCGGTCCTCGCGCGGGAGCATCTCCTCGACGACCACGGCGATGGAGTGCGGCAACTCGTCCCGTACGCCCTCGAGCGCGGCCTCCCGGATCAGCTCGGCGACCATGACCTGCTCCGGCTCGTCGGTGAGGTCACCCTCCGGGTAGAGGGCGGGACCCTCCGGCAGCAGCGGGACCAGCAGGTCGGCCAGCAGATCCACCTGCTTGCCCGCGGTGGCCGACACCGGCACGATCTCCGCCCAGGTGATCCCCAGCTCCTTGCCGAGCCGGTCGATCGCGATCAGCTGCTCGGCCAGGGTCTTGGAGTCCACCAGGTCGGTCTTGGTGACGATCGCGATCTTCGGGGTCTTCCGGATTCCCGCCAGCTCCTTGGCGATGAACCGGTCACCGGGCCCGATCTTCTCGTTCGCCGGCAGACAGAAGCCGATCACGTCGACCTCCGCCCAGGTGGTGCGGACCACGTCGTTCAGCCGCTCGCCGAGCAGTGTGCGCGGCTTGTGCAGCCCCGGGGTGTCCACCAGGATCAGCTGGGAGTCCGGCCGGTGCACGATGCCCCGCACGGTGTGCCGGGTGGTCTGCGGGCGGTTCGAGGTGATCGCCACCTTCTGCCCGACCAGAGCGTTCGTGAGGGTGGACTTGCCCGCGTTGGGGCGGCCCACGAAGCAGGCGAAGCCGGCCCGGTGGACGACCTCGGCCGGCTCTTCGGATGTCTGGGTACGAACGCTCATGGCGCCCATTCTCCCTGATCCCCGGACCCGCGCCGTACCAGCCGCGGCCCGGCGCCCGCCCCGTGCCCGGGGATCGCGAGCGGAACGGCCGGGGCCCGGCCCCCGCACGAGCGGGG
>NZ_JBAGKH010000033.1:0-67179 GCF_036689765.1 Streptomyces poriticola | reverse complement strand
GCCCCGGTCGGGGGCCGCGCGTTTCCACGGGAAGCATCGACACACTGTCGCGTCCCGCCCCGTGTGCTCGACGCCACGTCAATTGTCCGCCGCGGCACACCGGCGGCATGCTGCCCCCCATGCCGCTGACACCCGAGAGGTCCCCGCTGACCAGTGCTGCACTCTCCCGCCGCTCCCTGCTGCGCACCCTCGGCGCGGGCGCGGCGCTCGGCGGCCTGGCAGGCTGCGGGGTGCCCGCCGCGTACGTACCGGCGGGCGAGCGCGCCGCCGCCGACCTCTCCGCCACCGAGCACCGGCTGACCTGGGCGAACTGGCCGCTGTACATCGACACCGACGACGAGCGGCCGAGCCGGCGGCCGACGCTGGAGGCGTTCGAGCGGCGCACCGGTATCTCCGTCGACTACGTCGAGGAGATCAACGACAACGACGAGTTCTTCGGCAAGATCAGCCCGGCCCTGATGAACCACCAGCCCACCGGCCGGGACCTGATCGTCATCAGCGACTGGATGTGCGGCCGGTTCGTACGGCTCGGCTGGGTGCAGGAGATGGACCGCTCGCGCCAGCTCCGTGTCACGCGCTACCTCGACCCGCTGCTGCGGTCCCCCGCCTTCGACCCGGGGCGGAGGTTCACGGTGCCGTGGCAGTCCGGCATCACCGGCATCGCGTACAACCGCCGTCGCGTCGGCCGGGAGCTGCGGCACGTCTCCGACCTGTGGGCGAGCGACCTCAAGGGCCGGGTCACGCTGCTGTCCGGCATGGACGAGGCGTTCGGGCTGCTGATGCTGGGCAACGGCGTCGACATCACCGCCTGGACCCCCGACGACTTCCACCGGATCTGCGACCAGGTCGAGCAGCAGGTCTCCCGGGGCCAGATCCGCCGCTTCACCGGCAACGACTACATCAAGGACCTCTCCAGCGGGGACGTGCTCGCCTGCCAGGCCTACTCCGGCGATGTGATCCAGCTCCAGGCCGACGACCCTGACATCGAGTTCGTCGTCCCGGAGGAGGGCGCCGAGCTGTGGGCGGAGTCGCTGATGATCCCCAACCGCGCCCGCCACAGGACCAGCGCCGAGCGCCTGATCGACCACTACTACCAACCCGAGGTCGCCGCCGAGCTGGCAGCCTGGGTCAACTACGTCTGCCCGGTCCCGGCCGCCCGGGACGTGCTGGCCTCCTCGAACGACGCGGAGACCGCCGCCCTGGCCGAGGACCCCCTGATCTTCCCCGACGACACGATGCGGGCGCGGCTGTCCACCGCCCGGGACATCGAACCGGCCGAGCGACGGGAGTTCGCCAAGCGCTGGAACGCGATCGCGGGGCTGTAGCGGCCGCTCGGCCGGCCGGTGCGTGAGTACCGGGACTCCGGGTCCGCGAAGCGGTGTCCGGGTCCGCCGCCGGCTGCGTAGCGGCACCCGGTGGGGACCGCGCCCCCGGGTGCGCGGCCCCCACCGACCGCGCACCCGGGTGCGCGTCAACCCCTGGGTCGACGTGGGAAACCGACCAGGAGCCAACCCCCGGGCGCCGATGTCCCGTGCCCCGCGCGCGGCAGGCTCCGCCCCGCTCCCGGCAGGCTCCGCACAGCCTTGCGGCGGCAGCCTGCCGGACCTCCGGCCCCGCGTGAGGCCGAGGCGCTCACCCTCGTCGAGCGGGCCTGAGAACGCGGAATTCTGCGACCGGCTGGTGGTGAGCCGGGCCACGGTGAGGGCGCCCATCAACCGCATCTTCGCCGGGACGGGTGCCGCCGACCGCGCCGTGGCCGTGCGCTGCGCCTGCCGGAACAACCTGGCCGGCGAGGGCAGTCGACCGGTGCCGGACGCCGCACGGGCCGACCGGGCCGTCGCCCGGGGACGGGGTACGGCGCGGCCGTGGCGACGCGGTCCGGCAGCAGAGGGGCGCCGCCCCGAGGGAGACGGGCGGGTCCGGGCCGTTCCGGCTGCGGGCGCCCCGTACGACAGATCGCCATCCGGTCACTGCACGGGTGTTACCTGGCAGTAATCGGCGGTGGTTTGATGTGCCGCGCAACCCCCCAGCGCCACCCACCCCACCCCCTCACCCCACAGGGAGATCCCGTGACGCCCATGGCTCTGTGCCGCACCCGCGGCGCCGCCGTGCTCGCGCTCTCGCTCGCCGCCGCCTCGCCCGCGGTGGCGGCGCCCACCGCATCGGCCGCCGAGCAGGCACCGCCGGTCCGGGTGCTGTCGTACAACGCCTTCCTCTTCAGCAAGACGCTGTACCCGAACTGGGGCCAGGACCACCGGGCCGCAGAGACGGCGAAGGCGCCGTTCATGGACGGCAACGACGTCGTGGTGTTCCAGGAGCTGTTCGACAACTCCTCCTCGGACGCGCTCAAGAGCGCCGTCGCCGATCGCTACCCGTACCAGACGCCGGTCGTCGGACGCACCAAGAGCGGCTGGGACGCCACCGGCGGGTCGTACTCCGCGCTCACCCCGGAGGACGGCGGGGTCACCGTCGTCAGCAAGTGGCCGATCCTGCGCCAGGAGCAGTGGGTCTACAAGGACGCCTGCGGTGCGGACTGGTGGTCCAACAAGGGCTTCGCGTACGTGGTGCTGGACGTGGACGGCCACCGGGTGCACGTGGTCGGCACCCACGCCCAGTCCACCGACCCGGGCTGCGGCGCGGGTGAGGCGGCCGAGATGCGCAGTCGCCAGTTCCGGACCATCGACGCGTTCCTGGACGGCAAGAACATCCCCGCCGACGAGCAGGTGCTGGTCGCCGGCGACCTCAACGTCGACTCGCACAGCGCCGAGTACGGCTCGATGCTCGCGGACGCCGACCTGGTGGACACCGGGGTGCGCACCGGGCACCCGTACTCCTTCGACACCCGGGACAACTCCATCGCGCGCGACCGCTACCCGGAGGACCCGCGCGAGGACCTCGATCACGTCCTGCACCGGGCGGGGCACGTCCGTCCGGCCGTCTGGAAGAACGACGTGATCAAGGAGGAGAGCGCCCCCTGGACGGTCACGAGCTGGGGGACGTCGTACACGTACACCAACCTCTCCGACCACTATCCGGTGATCGGTTCCACGGGCTGACGGTCAGCCGCCGCGCACCGCGCACAGCACGTCGACGCGGTTGGTCGTGACCGAGTCGACGCCCGCGGCGAGCAGGCGGCGCATGGAGCGGCGGGTGTCGGGCGTCCAGACGGACAGCAGATACCCGCCGCGGTGGACGCGGTCGGCCAGCGCCCGGTCCACCAGACCGAAGCGGTAGTTGAGCCAGCGCGGGCGGACCGCGTCCAGCAGTGCGGGCCTGGGCGGCGCCGCCGTCGTCCAGGTCAGCGCGATCTCGGCAACCGGGTCGGCCGCGCGCACCAGGAGCATCGCCACGGCGTCCGCGCAGTAGTACACGCGGTGGGCCGCACCGCACGCGCGGACCTCGGCCACGATCCGGCGGACCGCCCGCGCGTCGGGTGTGCCGGGCAGATCGAGCATCACCCGGCTGCCCTCGGTCGCCGCCAGAGCCTCGGCCAGTGTCGGCACCCGGCCCGCCGTCAGCCCGCGCAGTTCCGCCGCCGACAGCGCCTGCAGCGGGCGGTCCTGCTCCCACAGCCGCTTCAGCGACGCGTCGTGCAGCAGGACCGGCACCCCGTCCCGGGTGAGCCGTACGTCGATCTCGACCGCGTCCGCGCCTCGGCGCAGTGCGGACCGCAGCGAGTCCAGCGTGTTCTCCCGGAAACGGTACGGATCGCCGCGGTGGGCCACGGCCGTGACCGGACGCCGGGTGCTCATCCGGCGGTGAGCCAGTCGGCGGTGTAGGTGTCGATCTCGCCGGCGATCCGTGCCTTGCCCGCCGGGTCCAGGAAGGAGGCCTCGACCGCGGTCCGCGCCAGCTCGGCGAGGCCCCGCTCGTCGAGCTCCAGCAACCGGGCGGCGACCGCGTACTCGTTGTCGAGGTCGGTGCCGAACATCGGCGGGTCGTCGGAGTTGACGGTGACCAGGACGCCGGCCCGCGCGAACTCCTTCATGGGGTGCTCGTCCAGGGTGCGGACCGCGCGGGTGGCGATGTTGGAGGTGGGGCACACCTCCAGCGGGATGCGGTGCTCGGCCAGGTGCGCCAGCAGCTTCGGGTCCTGTGCGGCGCTGGTGCCGTGGCCGATGCGCTCGGCGCCCAGCTCGGTCAGGGCGTCCCACACGGTCTGCGGCCCGGTGGTCTCGCCGGCGTGCGGCACCGAGCGCAGCCCGGCGGCGATCGCCCGGTCGAAGTAGGGCTTGAACTGCGGCCGCGGGACGCCGACCTCCGGTCCGCCGAGGCCGAAGGAGACCAGGCCCTCGGGGCGCACCCGGTCGTCCGTGGCCAGCCGCACCGTCTCCTCGGCGGCCTCCAGGCCGGCCTCTCCGGGGATGTCGAAGCACCAGCGCAGTACCGTGCCGAGCTCGGCCTCGGCGGCCTTGCGGGCGTCCTCGATCGCGTCCATGAAGGCCCGCTCGTCGATGCCGCGCCGGGTGGAGGAGAACGGGGTGATGGTCAGCTCCGCGTAGCGCACCTGCTGGCGGGCCAGGTCCCGGGCCACCTCGTACGTCAGCAGCCGCACGTCCTCGGGGGTGCGGATCAGCTCGACGACGGACAGGTACACCTCGATGAAGTGGGCGAAGTCGGTGAACGTGAAGTAGTCGGCCAGCGCCTCCGGGTCGGTGGGCACCCTGGAGCCGGGGTGGCGGGCGGCCAGTTCGGCGACGATCCGGGGGGAGGCGGAGCCGACGTGGTGGACGTGCAGCTCGGCCTTGGGCAGTCCGGCGATGAAGGCGCGCAGATCGCGCGGGACGCGCGGGTCGACGAGGTGCTCGGTCAAGGTTCCTCCCCGGAAGCGGCGTCCGGGCCGCGTGGGCGGCGGGGACGCGGGTGATCGGCTGATCGGTGGCTCGGGGATCATCGTAGGCCGGTCTCACCCCGGGCGGGCGGGGGCCGTAGCATGGCGGGCACGATCGACCCAGGGGGACGCGACATGACGGACGCCAGGCAGCCGAACGGGGACGCCGCCGGCGGCTACGATCCGTGGGCGCCGCCGGAGGGCGGGCCGTCGCTCGACAAGAGCGGCGACGCCCCGGCCGGGCAGTCGCCGGTACCGGGACCGGGCGGATCGCCCGCCGCCGGGGGACCGCCCGGGCAGCAGCCGCCGTCCGTGCACGACCAGGCGACCGTCACCTCGATGCCGGCCGCCGGTTTCGGCCCTCCGGGCCTGACCCCGCCGCCGCCCTCCGGCCACACCCCGCCAGGCTTCCCCGATGCCACCCCGCCCGGTGGCCCCGTCCCGACCGGCGGACACGCTCCCCTCGGCGGCATGGATCCGTTCGCCGCGCCGGGGCACGGTCCGGGGGCCGCGGTGCCGCCCCCGCCGGTGGCGCCCGGCGGCCCGGGTGTCCACAGCGGGTACGGCTACCCGCAGGGCTACGGCTGGCCCGCCGGGCCCATGCAGCCGCTGAACGGCATGGGCGTCGCGTCGATGGTGCTGGGCATCCTCGCCTGCTGCCTGTTCTGCTTCTACGGCGTGGTCTCCATCGTGCTCGGCATCCTCGCCGTGGTCTTCGGGATCAAGGGTCGCCGCAGGGCGGAGCGCGGCGAGGCCAACAACCACGGCCAGGCACAGGCCGGGCTGATCATGGGTGTCATCGGCATCGTCCTCGGGGCAGCGGTGGCCATCCTGATCGCCATCGGGATCACCGCCGCGATCAACAGCGAGTCCGACTACGACGACCCCTACTACGGCGCCGACCGCCCGGCGGCCGTGGCCGTGGCCGGGGAACGCTGACCTTCCTCCGCGCCTCAGCCGCCCTGGAGCCGATCCCGCGCCGCCATCAGCGCGAACCCCAGCAGATTGGGCCCCCGCCACCGCTCCGGGTCCGCCGCCGCCTCGTCGTCCGCGGCGAGGCCGATGCCCCACACCCGGTCCACCGGGCTGGCCTCGACCAGCACTCTCTCGCCGGTGCCCAGCAGAAACCCCCGCAGCCCGGGGTCGGCGGAGAACTTGCGCACGCTCCCCTCGACGACGATCCCGAACCGCTCCCGCGCCCAGCTCTCCTCGTCGAAGCCGCGCACCAGCCGCCCCGCCTTCTTGGCCTGGGCCGGATGCCGGGCGGCAAGGATCCGGCGCTCCGCCTCCGCGTCCTGGAACAGCCGTGCCTTGGCGGCCATCATCCAGTGCTCCGCGGTCGCGTAGTCCACGCCGTCGACCGTGAACGGCGACGGCCACCACTGGCTCAGGCAGCTCGGCCCGAGCCGGCCGTCCGGCCGCGGCCGGTGCCCCCAGAAGTGCAGGTACCTGACCCGGGCCCCCGCGCGCACCTGCCCGAGCAGTGCTTCCCGGCTGTCGATCGGTCCCTCCGACCTCGCCGTGGTCCCCTCCGCCAACGCCGTGATCCCCTCCGTCGTCCGCACGGTCCCCTCCATGCACGCGAGTCTGGCACGCGCCACTGACACTCCGTCCGCCCTTTTCCGTGGCGACTCGACACCTGGTCGACAGATTCCGTCGCGTAACCAAAAGGCAACAACGGAATCACTTGTTGGAGGTGGTGTGCTCTGTCAGGATCGGCACTCACATCGAGTCCGAGCCACGCCGGCCCCCGCCACCGGGGTCACCGAGGAGAGCCGACATGCACAACCCGGGCAACGCCACCCCGGACCGATTCCCGGCCCAGGACCGCTTCGCGGACGGCGCCCAGTACATCGCGGGACGCCTCACCCGGGGCACCTCCGGACGTACCCACGCCGTCGTCGACCCCGCCACCGGCGAGGAGGTCCTCAGCTACGGGCTGGCCGGCCCCGACGACGTCGACGCCGCCGTCGCCGCCGCCCGGGACGCCTTCCCGGGCTGGGCCGGTGCCACCCCCGCAGAGCGCTCCGACGCCCTGCACCGGTTCGCCGCCGTCCTCGCCGACCGCGCCGAGGACCTGGCCCGCGCCGAGTCCCTGCAGTGCGGCAAGCCGCTGAAGCTGACCCGAGAGTTCGACGTGCCGGGCTCGGTCGACAACGCCGCCTTCTTCGCGGGCGCCGCCCGTCACCTCCAGGGCCAGTCGGCCGGCGAGTACTCCGGCGACCACACCTCGTACGTCCGCCGCGAGCCGATCGGCGTCGTCGGCTCCATCGCGCCCTGGAACTACCCCCTCCAGATGGCCGCCTGGAAGATCCTCCCGGCGATCGCCGCGGGCAACACCATCGTGCTCAAGCCCGCCGAGCTGACCCCGCTGACCTCCCTGATGTTCGCCCGGGCCGCCACCGACGCGGGCATCCCCGACGGCGTGATCAACATCGTCACCGGCACCGGCCGAGAGGCCGGCGAGCACCTGGTCGCCCACCCCGACGTGGCCATGACGTCGTTCACCGGTTCCACCGCCGTGGGCAAGCGCGTCGCCGAGGTCGCCACCGCCACCGTCAAGCGCATCCACCTGGAGCTGGGCGGCAAGGCCCCCTTCGTGGTCTTCGACGACGCCGACCTGGAGGCCGCCGCGCACGGTGCCGTCGCCGGCGCCCTGATCAACACCGGCCAGGACTGCACCGCCGCCACGCGCGCGTATGTGCAGCGGCCCCTGTACGAGGAGTTCGTCGAGCGGACGGCCGCCCTGATGGAGACCGTGCGCGTCGGCGACCCGTACGCCCCCGGCACCGACCTCGGCCCGCTGGTCAGCCACGCCCATCGGGACCGTGTCGCCGCCTTCGTCGACCGGGCGCGCTCCTACGCGCGCGTGGTGACCGGAGGCGAGGCGCCGCGGGGCGAGCTGAGGGACGGCGCCTACTACCGGCCCACCCTGATCGCCGGCGCGGCGCAGGACAGCGAGGTCGTCCAGTCCGAGATCTTCGGGCCGGTGCTGGTCGTGCTGCCCTTCGACTCCGACGACGAGGGCATCCGGCTGGCCAACGACACCCCCTACGGGCTCGCCGCCTCCGCCTGGAGCCGGGACGTGTACCGGGCGAACCGCGCCACCCGCGAGATCAAGGCGGGC
This sequence comes from Streptomyces poriticola, assembly GCF_036689765.1. Taxonomy (NCBI): domain Bacteria; kingdom Bacillati; phylum Actinomycetota; class Actinomycetes; order Kitasatosporales; family Streptomycetaceae; genus Streptomyces; species Streptomyces poriticola. Next base: position 59,221 of record NZ_JBAGKH010000033.1, on the reverse strand, counting down.
TGCGTGTGGGTCAACGACCACATCCCGATCATCAGCGAGATGCCGCACGGCGGCTACCGGGCTTCCGGCTTCGGCAAGGACATGTCCGCGTACTCCTTCGAGGAGTACACCCAGATCAAGCACGTCATGTTCGACAACACGGCGGTGGCTGCCAAGGACTGGCACCGCACCGTCTTCGGGGACCGATAGTCAGCCAGCATCCGATCACTCACGGCAGGCCGCCGACCACGGCCGACCCATCCGAAAGGGCATCACGCGCATGGAGCACTACGAGCCCGACCGCCTCTCCCCGGCCCAGGTGAAGGCCATGCGGCGCAGCCTCCGCACCGGACGGGCCGCCCTCAGCCGCCGCTCGCTGCTGCGCGCCTCAGCGCTCGGCGGGCTCGCGGCCGGCGGACTCGGGTCGCTGAGCGCCTGCGGCATCCCCGCCGCCGGCAGGACCGAGGGCGGCACCTCGGCCGAGGACCGCTCGGCGCAGGAGAAGGAGGTCAGCTTCTCCAACTGGACCGAGTACATGGACGTCGACGAGGCCGGCAAGCGGCATCCGACGCTCGACGCGTTCACCGAGCGGACCGGCATCGAGGTCACGTACACCGAGGACATCAACGACAACAACGAGTTCTTCGGCAAGATCAAGCCGCAGCTCGCCGCGGGCCAGGACACCGGCCGCGACCTGATCGTCCTCACCGACTGGCTGGCCGGCCGGCTGATCCGCCTCGGATGGGTCCAGAAACTGGACCCGGCCAACCTGCCGCACGCCTACGCCAACCTGTCGCCGCAGTTCCGCAGCCCCGACTGGGACCCGGGCCGCGCCTACTCGTACCCCTGGCAGGGCATCTCCACCGTCATCGCCTACAACCGCAAGGCGCTGGACGGCATCGAGGTGAAGACCCTCTCCGACCTGCTCGACCACCCGAGGCTCAAGGGCCGTGTCGGTCTGCTCACCGAGCTGCGCGACACCATCGGCATGACCCTGCTCGACATGGGCAAGGACCCGGGCCGCTTCGGCGACGACGACTTCGACGCGGCGATCGCCCGCCTCCAGAAGGCCGTCGACCGCGGCCAGATCCGCCGCTTCACCGGCAACGACTACACCGCCGACCTCACCAAGGGCGACTTCGCGGCCTGTCTGGCCTGGGCCGGCGACGTCGTCCAGCTCCAGGCGGACAACCCCGACGTCGGCTTCCTGATCCCGGACAGCGGCTACATCACCTCCAGCGACAACCTGCTGATCCCCAGCAGGGCCCGGCACAAGACCAACGCCGAGCGGCTCATCGACTACTACTACGAGCCACCGGCCGCCGCCGAACTCGCCGCGTACATCAACTACGTCTGTCCCGTGGACGGCGTGCGCGAAGAGCTTGCGAAGCTCGACCCCGACGCGGCGGACAACCCGCTGATCATTCCCGACCAGGCCATGCAGGCGAAGTCCCACGCCTTCCGCTCACTGAGCTCGAAGGAAGAGACGGCCTACGAAGAGAAGTTCGCGAAGCTCACAGGGGCGTGACCACCATGACGAACGACAACAGCGGCGACGTCCGCCTCTCCGGGATCGGCAAGACCTACGGCCACTTCACCGCCGTGCACCCGCTCGACCTGACCGTGCCGCAGGGCTCCTTCTTCGCCCTGCTCGGTGCCTCCGGCTGCGGCAAGACCACCACCCTGCGCATGATCGCCGGCCTGGAGGAGCCCACCTCGGGCACCGTCCACCTCGGCGACCAGGACGTGACCCGGTTGCCGCCCTACAAGCGGCCCGTCAACACGGTCTTCCAGTCCTACGCGCTCTTCCCGCACCTCGACATCTTCGAGAACGTCGCCTTCGGACTGCGCCGGCGCGGCATCAAGAGCGTGAAGAAGCAGGTCGAGGAGATGCTCGACCTCGTCCAGCTCGGTGAGCAGGCCCGCAAGAAGCCGCACCAGCTCTCCGGCGGCCAGCAGCAGCGCGTCGCCGTCGCCCGCGCGCTCATCAACCACCCCAAGGTGCTGCTCCTCGACGAGCCGCTCGGCGCCCTCGACCTGAAGCTGCGCCGCCAGATGCAGCTGGAGCTCAAGCGCATCCAGACCGAGGTCGGCATCACCTTCGTGCATGTCACGCACGACCAGGAGGAGGCCATGACGATGGCCGACCGGGTCGCCGTGATGAACGCCGGACGGGTGGAGCAGCTCGGCGCCCCCGCCGACCTCTACGAGCACCCGCGCACCACCTTCGTCGCCAACTTCCTGGGCACCTCCAACTTCATCGAGGCCGAGGTGGACGGCAGGAGCGGCGACGAGATCGTCCTCAGGGCCGGTGCCGGCAAGCTCGTCCTGCCCGGCGAGCGGTGCAGCGCGCCCGCCGACGCGGGCGGCAAGGTGCTGGCGGGCGTCCGCCCGGAGAAGGTCTCGCTGACGCACGTCGACGACGCCGGGGAGATCCCCGAGGGCCGCAACCGCATCACCGGGAAGATCGCGGACGCCGCGTTCATCGGCGTCTCCACCCAGTACGTCGTCGACAGCCCCGTCTGCCGGGAGTTCGCCGTCTACGTCCAGAACGTCGACCGCGACCCGCGCCTGGCACCCGGCGCCGACGTCGTCCTGCACTGGAGCCCGGCGCACACCTTCGCCCTGGACGCCTCCCAGGACATCGAGGCGGGCGTGGAGGAGGCCGCCTGATGACCACGACGCTCACCGAGGCGCCGCCGCCTCTCGACGCGACCGCACCGCAGCAGAAGCCGCCGCGCAGAAGGGGCCGCTGGACGCCGTACTGGCTGCTGCTGCCCGGCATCCTGTGGCTGGTCGTCTTCTTCGCGCTGCCGCTGGTCTACCAGGCCTCCACGTCCGTGCAGACTGGCTCCCTGGAGGAGGGCTACCAGGTCACCTGGCACGTCGCCACCTACTGGGAGGCGCTGTCCGAGTACTGGCCGCAGTTCGTGCGCTCGGTCGCCTACGCCGCCGCCGCGACCGTGCTCTGCCTGCTGCTCGGCTATCCGCTGGCCTACCTGATCGCGTTCCGCGCGGGCCGCTGGCGCAACCTGATCATGATCCTGGTGATCGCCCCGTTCTTCACCAGCTTCCTGATCCGCACCCTCGCCTGGAAGACGATCCTCGCCGACGGCGGACCGGTCGTCGAGGTCCTCAACACGCTGCACGTCCTGGACGTCACCAGCTGGCTCGGCTGGACCTCCGGGGACCGGGTGCTGGCCACACCGCTGGCGGTGGTGTGCGGTCTGACGTACAACTTCCTGCCGTTCATGATCCTGCCGCTGTACACCTCGCTGGAGCGCATCGACCCGCGGCTGCACGAGGCGTCGGGCGATCTGTACGCCAGGCCGGTCACCACCTTCCGCCGGGTCACCTTCCCGCTGTCGATGCCCGGAGTCGTCTCCGGCACGCTGCTCACCTTCATCCCGGCCACCGGTGACTACGTCAACGCCTCGCTGCTCGGCTCCACCGACACCGTCATGGTCGGAAACGTCATCCAGTCGCAGTTCCTGCGGGTGCTGGATTATCCGACGGCAGCGGCGCTGTCCTTCATCCTGATGGCCGCCATTCTCGCCATGGTCACCTTCTACATCCGCAAGTCCGGCACGGAGGATCTGGTTTAAATGGCCTTCGTCAACTGGCTCAAGCGCAATCTGGTCGTCATCGCCGGACTGCTGACCCTCGCCTATCTGCTGCTGCCCAACGTCATCGTCACGGTGTTCTCCTTCAATCAGCCGAAGGGGCGCTTCAACTACGAATGGCAGCAGTTCTCCACGGAAGCGTGGAAGGACCCCTGTGGCGTCGCCGGCCTGTGCGACTCGCTGTCGCTCAGCCTGCAGATCGCGTTCTGGGCGACGCTGGGCGCCACCGCCCTCGGCACGATGATCGCCTTCGCGCTGGTCCGCTACCGCTTCCGGGCGCGCGGCGCGATCAACTCGCTGATCTTCCTGCCGATGGCGATGCCCGAGGTCGTGATGGCCGCCTCGCTGCTCACGCTCTTCCTCAACATGGGTGCCAGGCTGGGCTTCTGGACGGTCCTGATCGCCCACATCATGTTCTGTCTGAGCTTCGTGGTGACGGCCGTGAAGGCCCGGGTGATGTCGATGGACCCGCGCCTGGAACAGGCGGCACAGGACCTGTACGCCGGCCCGTTCCAGACCTTCCTCCGGGTCACGCTGCCGATCGCCGCCCCCGGAATCGCCGCGGGCGCCCTGCTCGCCTTCGCGCTCTCCTTCGACGACTTCATCATCACCAATTTCAACGCGGGCTCCACCGTCACCTTCCCGATGTTCGTGTGGGGATCGGCCCAGCGTGGCACGCCCGTTCAGATCAACGTCATCGGTACGGCCATGTTCATCGTCGCCGTACTGTTCGTACTGGCCTCCATGGTCATCGGTAACCGCCGAAAGCGCCGTACGGCGTAACTGCGCACAGTGCAATTCGTAGGGAGTTGAAATCATGGCCCCCAGCGCCATGAGCCGCCGCACCGACTGGACGCGATCCCTCTCCGAGGCCCAGCCCGTCCCGTACTGGCTGGACGACCCCGGCAAGCCCCGCCCCGAGCCCGCTCTCACCGGTGCCGAGACCTGCGACCTGCTGGTCGTCGGCGGCGGCTACAGCGGGCTGTGGACCGCGCTCGTCGCCAAGGAGCGCGATCCGCGGCGGGACGTCGTCCTGGTGGAGGGCCGTGAGGCGGGGTGGGCCGCCTCCGGTCGCAACGGCGGGTTCTGCGCCGCCTCCCTCACCCATGGTCTGCCCAACGGTCTCACCCGCTGGCCGGACGAGATCCACCGGCTTCAGGAGCTGGGCCGCCGCAACCTCGACGCGATCGAGGCGGCCGTGGCCCGGCACGCCATCGACTGCGACTTCGAGCGCACCGGCGAGATCGACGTCGCGACCGAGACCTACCAGGCCCGGGAGCTGAAGGACTGGTACGACGAGATCGAGCGCGAAGGGCTCGCCGAGGGCGTCGAGTTCCTCGACGCCGGCGCCGTGCAGGCCGAGGTCGCCTCCCCGACCTTCCGGGCGGGCCTGTGGGACCGCCGGGGTGTGGCCATGCTCAACCCGGCCAAGCTCGCCTGGGGCCTGAAGCGGGCCTGCCTCGACCTGGGGGTCCGGGTCCACGAGCACACCCCTGCGCTGGACCTGAAGCCGTCCGGCGCCGGGATGGCCGTGCGCACCCCCTACGGCTCGGTCCGCGCCCGCACGGTGGCGCTCGGCACCAACGTCTTCCCGAACCTGGTGCGCCGGGTGCGGTCGTACACCGTGCCGGTCTACGACTACGCCCTGATGACCGAGCCGCTGACCGACGGCCGGCTGGCGTCGATCGGCTGGAAGAGCCGGGCCGGCCTCGGGGACAGCGCCAACCAGTTCCACTACTTCCGGCTCTCCGCCGACAACCGCATCCTGTGGGGCGGCTACGACGCGATCTACCCGTACGGCGGCCGGGTGCGCGCCGAGTACGACGACCGCCCGGAGACCTACGCCAAGCTCGCCGGGAACTTCTTCACCTGCTTCCCGCAGCTGGAGGGCGTCCGTTTCAGCCATGCCTGGGGCGGTGCCATCGACACCTGCTCGCGGTTCTCGGCGTTCTTCGGCACCGCCCACCAGGGCCGGGTCGCCTACGCCGCCGGGTACACCGGACTCGGTGTGGGCGCCACCCGGTTCGGTGCCGAGGTGATGCTGGACCTGCTGGCGGGCGAGCGGACCGAGCGCACCGAGCTGGAGATGGTGCGCAGGAAGCCGCTGCCGTTCCCGCCGGAGCCGTTCGCGTGGACGGGTATCGCGCTGACCAAGTGGTCGCTGGCCCGCGCCGACGCGCACGGCGGCCGGCGCAACCTGTGGCTGAAGGCCATGGACCGGCTGGGCCTCGGGTTCGACAGCTGAGCCCCGCCGCCGCGGTGTGAGCCGGTTCACCCCAACGAGCCCCGCCGATCCGCGTAATGCCCGCCGGGAGACCTCCTCTCCCTCGTGGACGCGAACCGCGCGTCCACGAGCGAAAGGGAGGTCTTCTCATGGCTGGGGCGAAGACGGCGGTCGCATGGCTGGCATCGGCCGCACCGGACCCCGAGGCCTGTCTGCGGGAGTGGGAACGCAACCCCCTCGGGGTCGCGCTGCTGCCCGCCGGCACGGCCTGGGACGTGCTCATCCTGCCGAGCAGGCTCGGCTACCCCACCCTCGACGTCCTGACCCGGGTGCTGGACCAGCCCGGCCCGGTGCTCGCCGACTTCGGCGACGCGCGCACCGGTTTCTTCGTACCGCCGGGGACCGCCGCCCGCTGGCTGGGCACCGGTATCCGCACCGCGGGGCGCGGCACCTGGATCGTCGTGCCCCACCCGGCGTGGCCGGCCCCCGGCGGGATCCGCTGGCTGGTGCCGCCGGACGGCTCCGGCACCCTCACGGATCCGGCGCTGCTGGAGCTGGCGATGCACGAGGCGGCGGCGCAGCAGGCGGCGGAGCCGGAGCAGACAGCGGAGGAGGACGGGCGGTGAGCCGCGGGAGGGCTTGACAAGCGAATTGGTCTGGACCAAGTTGGGCGCGCTCCACCCTCCAATTCCCCCATGCCCGGAGGTACTTGTGGACCGCTCCAGACCCTTTCCGCGCAGGCCCCTCGCCGCACTGGTCACGGCCGCGGCTCTCGCCGTGTCCGGCACCACCGCGCTCACGTCGGCCGCCCGTGCGGCCGACGCGGACCTGGCACGCAACGGCGGCTTCGAATCCGGCCTGGACGGCTGGGCCTGCACCGCCGGTACGACCGTGAACTCACCCGTGCACAGCGGCACCGCCGCGCTGCAGGCCACCCCGGCCGGCTCCGACCACGCCCGCTGCGCCCAGACCGTCACCGTGCAGCCGGACGCGCAGTACACCCTGTCCGGCCAGGTCCAGGGCTCCTACGTCTATCTGGGCGCCGAGGGCACCGGCACCACCGACGTCTCCGCCTGGACCCGGTCCGCGCCCCACTGGCAGCAGCTCACCACCACCTTCCGCACCGGCCCCGACACCACCCGCGTCACCATCTACACCCACGGCTGGTACGGCACCGGCGCCTACCACGCCGACGACATCAGCCTCGTCGGACCCGGCGGCGAGACCGGGCAGCCGCCCGCCGTCCCCGGCGGACTGACCGTCGGCACCGTCACCGCCTCAAGCGTCGCCCTGTCCTGGTCGCCGGTCCCGGGCGCCACCGACTACGCCGTCCACCGCGACGGCACCCGGGTCGCGACCTCGACGGGCACCTCCACCACCGTCACCGGACTCGCCCCCGAGACCGCCTACGGCTTCCAGGTCAGCGCCCGCAACGACGCCGGGGAGTCCGCCCGGTCGGCGACGGTCACCGCCACCACCGCGCCCGGTACCGGCGGCGGCACCCCCGGCCTGCCCCCGCACGCCCTGGTCGGCTATCTCCACGCCACCTTCGCCAACGGCTCCGGCTACACCCGGCTCGCCGACGTCCCCGACGGCTGGGACGTCATCGACCTGGCCTTCGGCGAACCGACCTCGGTGACCTCCGGAGACATCCGCTTCGAGCGCTGCCCGGTCTCCGAGTGCCCGGACGTGGAGAGCGACGCCGAGTTCAAGGCGGCGATCGCGGCCAAGCAGGCGGCCGGCAAGAAGGTGCTGATCTCCATCGGCGGCCAGAACGGCCAGGTGCGGCTGACCACGGCCGCGGCCAGGGACACCTTCGTGTCGTCGGTTTCGAAGATCATCGACGAGTACGGCCTCGACGGCCTCGACATCGACTTCGAGGGTCACTCGCTCTCGCTCGACGCGGACGACACGGACTTCAGGAACCCGAAGACACCCGTGATCGTCAACCTCGTCGCCGCCCTGAAGACGCTGAAGGCGAAGTACGGCGACGACTTCGTCCTGACGATGGCCCCGGAGACGTTCTTCGTGCAGATGGGTTACCAGTACTACGGCACCGGACAGTGGGGCGGCCAGGACCCCCGCTGCGGGGCCTACCTCCCGGTCATCCACGCCCTGCGCGACGACCTGACCCTGCTGCACGTCCAGGACTACAACTCCGGCCCGATCATGGGCCTGGACGACCGGTACCACTCCATGGGCGGTGCCGACTTCCACATCGCCATGACCGACATGCTGCTGACCGGCTTCCCGGTCGCGGGCGACGCGGACAAGGTCTTCCCGCCGCTGCGCCCCGACCAGGTTGCCATCGGCATGCCGGCCTCGACCCACGCGGGCAACGGCCACGTCCCGCCGGCCGAGGTGGTCAAGACCCTGGACTGTCTGACGAAGCGGACGAGCTGCGGCTCGTACGCCACCCACGGCACCTGGCCGGGGCTGCGCGGCCTGATGACCTGGTCGATCAACTGGGACCGGTTCGGAGGCTGGGAGTTCCAGCGGACCTTCGACGGCTACTTCGGCTGAGGCGGGGCGGGGCGGCGGGAGGGTGGGGTGCAGGGCGGCGGGCAGCCGGAGCCCGCTACTTCGGCCGACCGCCACCTCGGCCGGCGCTGCTCCCGCCGGCCGCCGCCCGCAGACCGACCAGGAGCACCGCGCCCAGGCACCAACCGGCCACCACGTCCAGCGGCCAGTGGTAGCCGCGGCGCACCAGCCCGAAGGAGACGCCGAGCACCAGCGCCGCACAGCCCCCGACCAGGACCCGACGGCCGGCCACGGAGCGCAGCAGCGGAAGGAGGAACAGCGCGGCCGTGCCGTACGCCACCACGGCGGTTACGGTGTGCCCGGAGGGGTAGTAGCCGGTGGCCGGGGGCACGGCCGGGGTCCCCGGCCGGTCGGTGAACTCCTTCAGCGGCACCACCAGAGCCGGCACCAGCACCATCAGCACGGCCCCGGCGACCGCCGGCCACCACCAGCGGTCCGCACCGGCCGCCCGGCCGCGCCACACCACGTACGCCAGGGCCACGGCGAGGACGGGTACCGCGACCTCCACGTTGCCGAGATCCGCCAGCAGCTCGGCGTCCCGGTCCGGTCGGACGAGCGCCCGGCTGATCCGCTCGTCCCCCCGCAGCAGCGGGCCGTCGGCCACGACCTGCCAGGTGATCAGCGCGAAGAGCGCCACGGGGAGCAGTGCCGGGAGCCCGAGCCGGACGAGGAGCGGTGACATGGTGACCAGCTTGTCAGGGGCCGCCCGGGCGGATACGCCGAGGGACCGGCGCAAGGGGGGGAGTGCGCCGGTCCCTCGATGAACCGCCGTCCGGCTGCCGAGCCGGCCGTCCGGACCGGAACGTCGCGCGCCCCGGGGGGTCTGGGGCGAGCGACCGTCCGATCGGTGAGGAGATCCGGAGCCGTGCGGCTCCGGGTGTGCGCGAGGGCACGACCAGGCCGAAGCCGGGGAGGCCCCGTCCTGAGTCGCCCACGGTCACCCGTGGGCGGGTGTATCTCTCATCTGCCGAAGAAACTACGGCAGGGGCTGGGTGGACGACAGGGGCATCCGGGTCCTGTCATCCACCCCGCACACCTTCTTCACATGACGTGCCCTCAGGTGCGCAGATGTGTGGCTCAGATGCGCGCGAAGGCCTGTTCGAGGATGTCGAGCCCCTCGTTCAGCAGGTCCTCGCCGATCACCAGGGGCGGCAGGAAGCGCAGCACGTTGCCGTAGGTGCCGCAGGTCAGGACCAGCAGGCCCTCGGCGTGGCAGGCCTTGGCGAGCGCGGCGGTCGCCTCCGGGTTCGGCTCCTTGGTCGTACGGTCCTTGACCAGCTCGATGGCGATCATGGCGCCGCGGCCCCGGACGTCACCGACGATCTCGAACTTCTCGGCCATGGCGGTGAGGCGGCCCTTCATGATCGCCTCGATGTTCTTCGCCCTGGAGTTGAGGTCGAGCTCCTTCATCGTCTCGATGGAGCCGAGCGCACCGGCGCAGGCCACCGGGTTGCCGCCGTAGGTGCCGCCGAGGCCGCCGGCGTGGGCGGCGTCCATGATCTCGGCGCGGCCGGTGACGGCGGCGAGCGGCAGACCGCCCGCGATGCCCTTGGCGGTGGTGATCAGGTCCGGGACGACGCCTTCGTCCTCGCAGGCGAACCACTGGCCGGTGCGGCAGAAGCCGGACTGGATCTCATCGGCGACGAACACGATGCCGTTGTCGTTGGCGAACTTCACGATCTCCGGCAGGAAGCCCTTGGCCGGCTCGATGAAGCCGCCCTCGCCGAGCACCGGCTCGATGATGATCGCGGCGACGTTCTCGGCGCCGACCTGCTTGGCGATCTGGTCGACGGCCTGGGCGGCGGCCTCCGGGCCGGCGTTCTCCGGGCCGGTCGGCCAGCGGTAGCCGTAGGCGACCGGGACACGGTAGACCTCGGGCGCGAACGGGCCGAAGCCGTGCTTGTACGGCATGTTCTTGGCGGTCAGCGCCATGGTGAGGTTGGTACGGCCGTGGTAGCCGTGGTCGAAGACGACGACGGCCTGCCGCTTGGTGTACGCACGGGCGATCTTGACCGCGTTCTCGACGGCCTCGGCGCCGGAGTTGAACAGCGCGGTCTTCTTGGCGTGGTCACCCGGGGTCAGCTCGGCCAGCGCCTCGGCGACCTCGACGTACCCCTCGTACGGGGTGACCATGAAGCAGGTGTGGGTGAAGTCGGCGAGCTGCGCGGAGGCGCGGCGCACCACGGCCTCGGCGGAGGCGCCGACCGAGGTCACGGCGATGCCGGAACCGAAGTCGATCAGCCGGTTGCCGTCGACGTCCTCGATGATGCCGCCGCCCGCGCGCGCGGTGAACACCGGCAGCACCGAGCCCACGCCCTGCGCGACCGCGGCGGTACGGCGGGCCTGCAGCTCCTGCGACTTGGGGCCGGGAATGGCGGTGACGACGCGGCGCTCCTGCGGAAGTGCGGTCATGCGGGGCTCCTGGGGGTCTTGCGGATCTTACGGACGCTTTCCTCTTTTCTCGCAGGCTAGGGCGGGGGACGGGGGGCGGGCATGCTCCATGTGGGCGTTGTCGGGGAGATTCGTTGTCCGTGGTGGACATAGCAGCCGTCCGTGGTGGACACCGGTGCCGGCCCCGGCGCACGGGGAAGTCGTGCGGCCGGTGACCGGCTCCCGGCCGCGTAAGCGGTGAACTCCCCCTGGCAGGGCATTAGATTGGCTCGCTGACGGTGGACGGAGCGGCTGGTCAGGGGGCAAGGGCGATGGACAGCGACGGGACGCACGGGGCACGGGACGCACAGGCCGGTCCGGTGCCGCGCCCGGTGGTACCGCCCGCCCGCCCGGCGGTGCCCCCCCGGCCCGCCGCGGCACCGGGCGAACCGCACCCGCCCCGACAGCCCCCGCGCCCGGGGTCCGGCGTCGCCGCCTGGCTCGACACGGACCGACCGGCCACCCGGCCCGGGATCTGGCGCCACGGCCACCGCCCGCCGCAGGGGGCCGCGGAGAAGCTCGCCCCGGTGACCGTCGTCGGCATGCTGGTCCCGCTCCTCCTGGCGTTCCTGGTGTGGTCGTTCTGGCACCGCGGTGTCATCCCCTACCAGCACGTCCTGCTGCGGCTGTTCACCCCGGACGACTGGTGGTGGGGCGGTACGACGGCGGCGCCCAAGCCGGTCGACGGGTGGGCGGTGCCCCCGGGGTTCGACGCTCTCGTCGTCTACGACGGCGTCTTCTTCGTCGCACTCGTCCTCACGGTGGCCAGGCTCGGCAGCTGGCCCGCCATCGTCCGCCACTACGTGGGCCGCAGGCCCCAGCCGGCCCGCGCCCTCGTCGCGGCCCTGGTCGCGCTCGGCGCCCTCGGCCTGGTCTTCCCCGAGGCACTTCCGGGGGCGGGGTGGTCCCCGGTCCCGGTCGTCAAGCCGCTGCTGTCCCTGACCGTGCTGATCGTGGGCAGCAGCGAGCCGGCGACCTCCCCCGTCTTCACGTACACGCTGTACACGGCCGTCGCCCTGCTCGTGCTGTGGCCGTTCGCCCGGCTGGGCGCGTGGCTGCCGTACGCGCGGGAATGCCTCGCCCGGCGCCGGGCGAGCGCCGCACCCAGGAGCCCCGCTCCGGCCGGCCCCCGCTCCCACTGGCCGGCCCTCCGCGAGGCCGGCCAGTACGAGGCCGCCGAGCTGCTCACCGCCGAGGTCGCCCAGGGCCGGATGAACGACGTCGACTGCGTGCGCGTGACGCAGGCCTTCGAGGACGCCCGGCGCACGGCCCGGCTGGACACCTTCCGGGACACGGTCCTGCGCCGGGGCGGAGCGGCCTGGACACACCCCTCCGGCGCCCGGGACCTGCCCTTCCGGTCCGCCCGGCACGACCTGCTCGCAGGGCAGGTGCGCATCGGCCGCTGGACGTCCGCCGACCGGACCCCGGAGGCCTACCGGGAGGCCGGGGCTGCCCTCGGCCCCGAGGTGCTCGGCACCTCGCTGCTCGCCGTCGGCCCCTCCGGTGCCGGAAAGACCCGCACCCTCGTCGAACCGGTGACCGAGGCCCTCGCGCTGCAGGCGCTCACGGGCAGCTGTGCCGTCGTGGCCGTCTCCGCCGCCGGGAGCCCGCTCGGCGCGGACGAGGCCTTCGACGTGATCGTGCGCATCGGTGATCCCTCCTCCGTGCACGACCTGGACCCGTATGCCGGGTCCGACGACCCGGACGAGGCGGCCACGATCCTCGCCGAGGCGCTGGTGGGCGACCTGGACACCACCGGCGCGCGCGGCGCGGCCGCCGTGGCAGCGCAGGGCGCCGCCACGGCGCTGGCGCGGCTGCTGGGCCCCTTCCGGACGGTGCACGGCCGCTTCCCCTCGTTGCCGGAGCTGCGCGAGCTGCTGGAGGGCCACGACGGGGCACTGGCCTCGCTGCGGGAGGCGCTCGTCGTGAGCGGCGACGACCTCATGGTCCGCGATCTCGACGCCGGCACCAGGCAGCAGGGCACGCCGGGCACCGCCCACCAGGTCCTGACCGACCGGCTGGCCCTGCTGAACCGGCCGGTCTTCGCGGACTTCTTCGGCGGCGGCGCCGGCCGCACGTTCTCCCTGCGGGCGGTCGTCCACCACCCGCTGCGGGTGCGGATCGACCTCCCCGAACGCGGTCACGAGGAGGCCGGGCGGCTGATCACCCGGCTGGTTCTCGCCCAGTTCCTCGCCGTCGCCCGGGAGAGCCGCCGTACCCACTTCGCCCACCTGGTCCTGGACGACGCGACGGGCGCGGTCACCGCGGAATCGGTGCAGCGCATCCAGCGGTTGCGGGCACAGAACGCGGGGGTGCTGCTGGCCCTGCGCACCGTGGCCGACGTGCCCGAGGCCCTGCACGGTCCGCTCTACGGTGCCGTGGGGTGCCGGATGGCCTTCTGCGGTGTCACCACCTGGGACGGCAGCCGGTTCGCGCAGGCCTGGGGGACCGAGTGGGTGGAGACCACGGAGATCGCCAAGCACACGGTCTTCGCCGACCAGCCGATGACGCGGGCCTTCCACACGCTGCGCAAGCTGGTCACGGGCAAGGCGGTGACCACGGACGCGGTGACCGTCCGGCAGGTCGAGCGGGAGCGCTGGTCGGCCTCCGAGCTGGCGCACGAGGTGCCGCCCGGGCACGCGGTGCTGTCGCTGACGACCGTGCGGGGCGAGCACGCGCCGCCGCTGCTGGTGGATCTGCGCGGATGACCCGTACGGTCGCCGCGCCGACCGTACGGTGAGGCAGAATCGAACCAGGCCGTTCATACACGGCGGCCAAAAGATCTCCGATCGTGGCCATCGTCGCCACCTGCCGCAGACCTGAAGGCCTCATGCCCCCGACCCTCGCCTCGCTCGTCCACCACTCCGCGCTGAAGCTGACCGTGCGGGCGGGCGGGGACCGGCTCGACGCGCCCGTGCGCTGGGCGCACGCCAGCGAGCTCGCCGACCCCGTGCCCTACATGGAGGGCGGGGAGCTGCTGCTGATCACCGCGCTGAAGCTGGACGCGGAGGACCCCGAGGCGATGAGCCGCTATGTGCGGCGGCTGGTCGGCGCGGGGGTGGTCGGCCTCGGCTTCGCCGTCGGCGTCCACTACGAGGACATCCCCGAGGCCCTGGTGACGGCAGCCGAACAGGAGGGGCTGCCGCTGCTGGAGGTGCCGCGCCGCACCCCGTTCATCGCCATCAGCAAAGCCGTGTCCGCCGCGATCGCCGCCGACCAGTACCGCGCGGTGACCGCGGGGTTCGCCGCCCAGCGGGAGCTGACCCGGCAGGCGCTGACCGACGGCCCGGAGGGGCTGCTCGCCGCGCTCGCCGGGCAGGTCGACGGCTGGGCGGCGCTGTACGACGCCTCGGGCGCGGTCGTCGCGGCGGCGCCGGAGTGGGCGGGGCGCCGGGCCGCGCGGCTCACGGCGGACGTGCAGCGGCTGCGGGAACGGCCCGCCCCCGCCTCCGCCGTGGTCGGCGGATCCGAGGGGCCCGAGGACACCGACCGGGTCGAGCTGCACTCCCTGGGCACCTCCCGCAGGCCCCGCGCCGCGCTCGCCGTCGGCACCGCCGCCGCGCTCGGCACCGCCGAACGGTACGCCGTCCACTCGGCGGTGGCGCTGCTGACCCTGACCACGGAGCGGTCCAGGTCGCTGCAGGCGGCCGAGCAGCGCATCGGCACGGCGGTGCTGCGGATGCTGCTGGCGGGGGAGCCCGACCACGCCCGCGCGGTCGCCGGCGACCTCTACGGCGTTCTGCTGGACGCGCCGTTCCGGGTGATCGTCGCCGAGTCGGCGCCGGCGGCCGGCGATCCGCTCGCGGCCCTCGCCGACGTGGTGGAGTCGGCGGCCGCCCGCGCCGGCGAGGCGGTGCTCGCCGTCCCGGAGGGGGAGCGGCTGGTGGTGCTGGCCGCCGACGGGGGCGCGGCCGTCGGCGCCTGCACCGACCACGCCGCCGCCCTGGAGTCCGGCCGCCCGGCCCCCGGCACCGATCCGGGCCCCGGCAGCGGCGAGGAGGACGGACTGGTCGTCGGCCTGTCGGCCCCCACCGGGCCGATCGCCGCGTCGGCCGCGTACAAGCAGGCCGAGCAGGCGCTGTCGGTGGCCCGCCGCCGCGGGCGCGTCTGTGTGGAACACGAGCAGATGGCCGCCGGTTCCGTGCTGCCGCTGCTCGCCGACGACGCGGTACGGGCCTTCGCCGACGGTCTCCTGCGGGCGCTGCGCGAGCACGACGCGACCGGACGCGGCGACCTGGTGGCCTCACTGCGGGCCTGGCTGTCCCGCCACGGTCAGTGGGACGCGGCCGCCGCCGACCTCGGCGTGCACCGCCACACCCTGCGCTACCGGATGCGCCGGGTGGAGGAGATCCTCGGCCGCTCCCTGGACGACCCGGACGTACGCATGGAGCTGTGGCTGGCCCTGAAGGCCACGTCGTCGGACCGCGACTGAGCGCCCCGCCGGAGGCGCCGCGACATGCCGTCGCTCGTCTGCGGCGCCGTCGTGGCCGGTCGCGCAGGTCCCCGCGCCCCCTCAGGGCGATGCGGAACCGCAGGGGACTTCGCCCGACCTGCTGGGCCACCCGGCGACCGCCCGCGACCTCCATGACCGCGGCTCCCACCGAACCCTCGCCATTCCGGCGCACTGCCCGCCCCCACTACTACGCGCCGGACAAACCCCCGCCCGCCGCCGCGCACCTACCGTGGTGCCAGCAAGCCACGTACACCCTCAACGCGGAAGGGCCGGGACTCGAGAATGACTTCCACCCACGCCTTCTGGCTCGCCGGCCGCCAGGCCACCGGCGAGGACACCTTCGACGTCACCTCGCCCTGGGACGGCCGTCTCGTCGGCAGGGCGAGCGTCCCTACCGGCGCCCAGGTCGAGGAGGCGGTGGCCGCCGCGTACGGCGTACGGGACGAGTTCGCCGCCACCCCGGCCCATGTGCGCGCCGCCGCGCTGGACCACGTCAGCCGGCGCCTCGCCGAGCGCACCGAGGAGATCGCGCGGCTCATCTCCGGTGAGAACGGCAAGCCGATGAAGTGGGCGCGCGGCGAGGTCGGCCGCGCGGTGTCCGTCTTCCGGTTCGCCGCCGAGGAGGCCCGCCGCTTCAACGGCGGCGACGGCCAGCGGCTCGACACCGACGCGGGCGGGCAGGGCCGGCTCGCCCTCACCCGCCGCTTCCCCAAGGGCGTCGTGCTCGGGATCGCGCCGTTCAACTTCCCGCTGAACCTGTGCGCCCACAAGATCGCCCCGGCCATCGCGGCCGGCGCCCCGATCATCCTCAAGCCGGCCCCGGCGACCCCCCTCTCCGGCCTGATCCTCGGCGAGCTGCTCGCCGAGACCGAGCTGCCCGCCGGCGCCTGGAGCATCCTGCCGGTGCCCAACGACCGCATGCCCGCCCTGGTCCAGGACGAGCGGCTGCCGGTCATCTCCTTCACCGGCTCCGAGCAGGTCGGCTACGCGATCATGGACTCGGTGCCGCGCAAGCACTGCACATTGGAGCTGGGCGGCAACGGCGCGGCCGTGGTCCTCGCCGACTGGGCGAGCGACGAGGACCTGGACCGCGCCGCGCAGCGCATCGCGACCTTCTCCAACTACCAGGGCGGCCAGTCCTGCATCTCCGTGCAGCGCGTGATCGCCGACGCCTCGGTGTACGACCGGCTGCTGCCGCGCGTCGTCGCCGCGGTCGAGGCCCAGGTCACCGGCGACCCGAACGACGACAAGACCGACGTAGGACCGCTGGTCAGCGAGGACGCCGCCAAGCGGGTCGAGGCCTGGGTCGAGGAGGCCGTCGGGGCCGGCGCCGGCCTGGCCACCGGCGGCACCCGGGACGGCGCCTCCTACGCGCCGACCGTCCTGACCGACGTACCCGCGGGCACGACGATCGCCCGCGAGGAGGTCTTCGGACCCGTCCTGACCGTGCAGAGGGTCGCCGGAGAGGCCGAGGCCTTCGCCGCCGTCAACGACTCCAGGTACGGCCTGCAGGCCGGCATCTTCACCCACGACCTGCAGACCGCCTTCCGCGCCCACCGCGCCCTGGAGGTCGGCGGCGTCGTCATCGGCGACGTCCCCTCCTACCGCGCCGACCAGATGCCGTACGGCGGCGCCAAGCAGTCCGGCGTCGGCCGCGAGGGCGTGCGGTTCGCGATGGACGACTACACCTACGAGCGGGTCCTGGTCCTGACCGGCCTGGCCCTCTGAGCCGACCGGCACCGGGGCCGACGGCCCGAGCCCGCTGTGCGGGGGCTCGGGCCGTCCCGCAGGTGCTGCTCACGCAGTTGATAGCGTGATCGTCGTGGCAGAGCTGGAAGAGCTGGAAGAGCTGGTCCTGACCCCCGACGAGCGGGCCCGGGGGGTCCAGGTCGACAGTGTGATGTGGAGGATGGACTGGACCGGCGAGGACCGCCCGGGCCGGCTGGCGGCGTTCGTGGCTGGTCGGGTACGGGCCTTCGGGGTGGAGCCGGCAGACGTCGACACCACCGCCGTCTACCGGGCGGCCGAGACCGACCCGGCTCTGCGCCGCGGTGATTTCCCGGTCCGCCAGCTCGATCATCTCTCCGGTGTGCTGGCGGGTCTCGGCTGCACGCTCGCGGTGCGGGACAACGGCACCGACACCTACGAGATACTGGTCGCCCTGACCGGTGAGCGTGAGCTGACCGGGTTGGTGCACCAAGGCCGCCCGGTGCGGGCCTGGGACTCGGAACCCGAAGAGACCCTGGTCAGCCTGGACTGCCCGAGCTGCTCGGAAATGCTGGTCTGGCAAGTGCCGGTGGGCCGGAACCTGGCCGACGAGCGCTGCGACTGCGGAGCTCCGCTGTTCGACGCCACGGGCCGCCCACTGCCCGACGTCACTCTCCACGCCTGAGCCCGGAGCTCACCCTCGGCCGTTACCCGACCTGCTGGTCCTGGTCCGCTCCCGCGACCGCCGCCGAAGACGCCACCGCGATCACCGCCACGCAGCTCCGCGAGGTCGTCACCCGATCGGAGGCAGGGCGAGGGGACCACTGTGCGAGGGCTCGGGCCGACCGCGTCCGCGCGGACTCCGCACGGCCCAGGGGATCCGGCGACGGGACGGTCATGCGCCGGAAACCCCCACCGGTCGGCCGAACGGCGCACAAAGGGTGGTGCGTCTCCCGGGAATCGGGTACATACGATCGAGTAGCACCGACTAGTAACGTACGCCCGCAACTTCCCCCGAAGCGATCTTTCCGGGCGTACACCCATCACGATTCGCGGCGAGGTGAGCCTCATGTCCGCACCACCCACCCCGTCCTCCCGGCCCTCCGTCACCGAACGGGAGGCGCGCCAGGTGGCGGAGGCGGCCCGGGAACAGGACTGGCGCAAGCCGAGCTTCGCCAAGGAGCTGTTCCTCGGCCGCTTCCGCCTCGATCTCATCCACCCGCATCCGCTCCCCGACGACGAAGACGCCCAGCGCGGCGAGGAGTTCCTCGCCAAGCTCCGCGACTTCTGCGAGACGAAGATCGACGGGGCCGTGATCGAGCGGGACGCACGCATCCCCGACGAGGTGATCACCGGGCTGAAGGAGCTCGGCGCCCTCGGCATGAAGATCGACACCAAGTACGGCGGCCTCGGCCTGACCCAGGTCTACTACAACAAGGCCCTGGCCCTGGTCGGCTCCGCCAACCCCGCGATCGGCGCGCTGCTCTCCGCGCACCAGTCGATCGGCGTACCGCAGCCGCTGAAGATGTTCGGCACCCAGGAGCAGAAGGACACCTTCCTGCCGCGCTGCGCCCGTACCGACATCTCCGCCTTCCTGCTGACCGAGCCGGACGTCGGCTCCGACCCGGCCCGCCTCGCGACCACCGCGGTACCGGACGGCGACGACTACGTCCTCGACGGGGTGAAACTCTGGACCACCAACGGTGTCATCGCCGACCTGCTCGTCGTCATGGCCCGGGTTCCGAGGTCCGAGGGGCACAAGGGCGGCATCACCGCCTTCGTCGTCGAGGCCGGCTCCGAGGGCATCACGGTCGAGAACCGCAACACCTTCATGGGCCTGCGCGGACTGGAGAACGGCGTCACCCGCTTCCACCGGGTCCGGGTTCCCGCCGCCAACCGCATCGGCCCCGAGGGCGCCGGTCTGAAGATCGCGCTGACCACCCTGAACACCGGCCGGCTGTCGCTGCCCGCGATGTGCGCCGGCGCCGGCAAGTGGTGTCTGAAGATCGCCCGCGAATGGTCGGCGGCGCGCGAGCAGTGGGGCAAGCCGGTCGCACTCCACGAGGCGGTCGGCTCCAAGATCTCCTTCATCGCGGCCACCACCTTCGCCCTGGAGGCGGTCCTCGACCTGTCCTCCCAGATGGCCGACGAGGACCGCAACGACATCCGCATCGAGGCCGCCCTCGCCAAGCTCTACGGCTCCGAGATGGCCGGCCTCATGGCCGACGAACTGGTCCAGATCCGCGGCGGCCGCGGCTTCGAGACCGCCGCCTCCCTCGCCGCCCGCGGCGAGCGCGCGGTACCCGCCGAGCAGCTCCTGCGGGACCTGCGCATCAACCGCATCTTCGAGGGCTCCACCGAGATCATGCACCTGCTGATCGCCCGGGAGGCCGTCGACGCCCACCTCTCGGTCGCCGGCGACCTCATCGACCCCGACAAGTCCCTGTCGGACAAGGCGAAGGCGGGCGCGAACGCCGGTGTCTTCTACGCCAAGTGGCTGCCCCGGCTGGTCGCCGGACCCGGACAGCTCCCGCGCTCCTACGGCGAGTTCCACCCCTCCGGCCATGTCGACCTCTCCGGCCATCTGCGCTACGTCGAACGCACCGCCCGCAAGCTCGCCCGCTCCACCTTCTACGCCATGTCCCGCTGGCAGGGCCGGATGGAGACCAAGCAGGGCTTCCTGAGCCGGATCGTCGACATCGGCGCCGAACTGTTCGCGATGAGCGCCTCCTGCGTCCGCGCCGAACTGCTGCGCAGCCGCGGCGAGCACGGCCGCGAGGCGTACCAGCTCGCCGACGCCTTCTGCCACCAGTCCCGCATCCGCGTCGAGGAGCTCTTCGGCCGCCTGTGGACCAACACCGACGACCTCGACCGCAAGGTCGTCAAGGGCGTGCTCTCCGGCACCTACGAGTGGCTGGAACAGGGCATCGTCGACCCCTCCGGCGACGGCCCCTGGATCGCCGAGGCCGCCCCCGGCCCCAGCACCAAGGAGAACGTCCACCGCCCCATCAGGTGAGATCCGCCTGAGACACACCCCCCGCGTCCCTCGGGCGGGCGCCACGCCACCCGCCCGAGGGACGCGCTGTCCTGCCGGGGAAGGGGAGCGGCAACAATGGGGGGATGAGCGACAGCCCATCCCCCCTCGCCGACCCGCACCTCGTCTACGACCCCGTGGCGGGCGACGGCCCCAAGGACGTCGTGATCCTCGGCTCCACCGGGTCGATCGGCACCCAGGCCATCGATCTCGTCCTGCGCAACCCGGACCGCTTCCGGGTCACCGGCCTGTCCGCCAACGGCGGCCGGGTCGCCCTCCTCGCCGAGCAGGCCCACCGGCTGCGGGCCGGCATCGTCGCGGTGGCCCGAGAGGACGTCGTACCGGCCCTGCGCGAGGCCCTGCGGGCCGAGTACGGCGCGGGGGAGCCGATCCCCGAGATCCTCGCCGGCCCGGACGCGGCCACCCGGCTCGCCGCGACCGACTGCCACACGGTGCTCAACGGCATCACCGGCTCCATCGGACTCGCCCCGACCCTGGCCGCCCTGGAGGCGGGCCGCACCCTCGCGCTCGCCAACAAGGAGTCGCTCATCGTGGGCGGCCCGCTGGTCAAGGCCCTCGCCAAGCCCGGCCAGATCATCCCCGTCGACTCCGAGCACGCCGCTCTCTTCCAGGCGCTCGCCGCCGGCACCCGCGCCGACGTGCGCAGACTGGTCGTCACCGCCTCCGGCGGGCCGTTCCGCGGCCGGACCAGGCAGGAGCTGGCACTCGTCACAGTCGAGGACGCGCTCGCCCACCCCACCTGGGCGATGGGCCCGGTGATCACGATCAACTCCGCGACCCTCGTCAACAAGGGCCTGGAGGTCATCGAGGCGCACCTCCTCTACGACATTCCCTTCGACCGCATTGAGGTCGTCGTGCATCCCCAGTCGTATGTTCACTCGATGGTGGAGTTCACGGACGGATCGACCCTGGCGCAGGCGACGCCCCCGGACATGCGGGGCCCGATCGCCATCGGTCTCGGCTGGCCCGAGCGGATCCCCGACGCGGCCCCGGCCTTCGACTGGAGCACCGCTTCGACCTGGGAGTTCTTCCCCCTCGACAACGAGGCGTTCCCCTCGGTGAACCTCGCCCGGCACGTCGGCGAGCTCGCGGGAACCGCCCCGGCGGTGTTCAATGCCGCCAACGAGGAGTGCGTCGAGGCGTTCCGCTCCGGCGCGCTGCCGTATCTCGGGATCATGGAGACCGTCACCCGGGTCGTCGAGGAACACGGCACCCCGGCCACGGGAACCTCGCTCACCGTCGCGGACGTCCTCGAAGCGGAGGCCTGGGCACGCACCCGGGCCGGGGAACTGGCGGCTCGGACGGCGGAGGCCCGTGCATGACGACCCTGATGTTCATCCTCGGCATAGTCGTCTTCGCGGTCGGCCTGCTGTTCTCGATCGCCTGGCACGAGCTGGGGCACCTCTCCACGGCCAAGCTCTTCGGCATCCGCGTGCCGCAGTACATGGTGGGTTTCGGCCCGACCCTGTTCTCGCGGAAGAAGGGCGAGACCGAGTACGGCATCAAGGCCATCCCGCTCGGCGGCTACATCCGCATGATCGGCATGTTCCCGCCCGGTCCCGACGGCAGGATGGAGGCCCGCTCCACCTCGCCGTGGCGCGGCATGATCGAGGACGCCCGCTCGGCGGCCTTCGAGGAGCTCCGGCCCGGCGACGAGAAACGCCTGTTCTACACCCGCAAGCCGTGGAAACGGGTCATCGTGATGTTCGCGGGCCCGTTCATGAACCTGATCCTCGCGGTCGTGCTGTTCCTCATCGTGCTGATGGGCTTCGGCATCTCCCAGCAGACCACCACGGTCAGCTCGGTCTCCCAGTGCGTCATCTCGCAGAGCGAGAACCGCGACGAGTGCACCGGCTCCGACCCCGCCTCCCCGGCCGCCGCGGCCGGCCTCGAGGCGGGCGACACCATCGTCGCCTTCGAC
The DNA here is from genome assembly GCF_036689765.1 of Streptomyces poriticola. NCBI lineage: Bacteria > Bacillati > Actinomycetota > Actinomycetes > Kitasatosporales > Streptomycetaceae > Streptomyces > Streptomyces poriticola. The sequence goes on along the minus strand of NZ_JBAGKH010000033.1, from coordinate 37,288 downwards.
GGGGTCCGCACCACCGAGTGGAACCGGCTCTCCGACCTGATCCGCGCCCACCCCGGCGAGACGGTCCCGATCGTCGTCGAGCGCGGCGGCCAGGAGGTCACCCTCACCGCCACCATCGCCACCAACCAGGTCGCCAAGAAGGACGCCGCCGGCCAGATCGTCCAGGGCGAGTACGTCACCGCCGGCTTCCTCGGCTTCAGCGCCGCCACCGGCATCGTCAAACAGGACTTCGGCCAGTCCCTGACCTGGATGGGCGACCGGATCGGCGACGCCGTCGACGCGCTGGCCGCACTGCCCGCCAAGATCCCCGCCCTGTGGGACGCGGCCTTCGGCGACGGCCCGCGCGAACCCGACTCCCCGATGGGCGTCGTGGGCGCGGCCCGGGTCGGCGGCGAGATCTTCACCCTGGACATCCCGCCCACCCAGCAGCTGGCCATGGCCGTGATGCTGGTGGCCGGCTTCAACCTCTCCCTGTTCCTGTTCAACATGCTCCCGCTGCTGCCGCTGGACGGCGGCCATATCGCGGGCGCCCTGTGGGAGTCGCTGCGCCGGAACACGGCGAAGGTGCTGCGTCGCCCGGACCCCGGTCCGTTCGACGTGGCGAAGCTGATGCCGGTGGCGTACGTGGTGGCCGGGATCTTCGTCTGCTTCACCATCCTGGTGCTGATCGCGGACGTCGTTAACCCGGTCAGAATCTCCTAGACATCAGGCATCGGCGGCGGCCCGGCAGGCCGGTCCTCCGGGCCGCCGCCCTTCGAGCGGGTTCACCGGGCGACGGGGTCCCCCCGCCGAGCGTATTCGAGGTGGGGGAGTGCCCCCCGACGACGCCGGTGCCGTAATCTCGAAGCCCGGAGCCCGCTGCTGACGGGACCGGGCCTTGAACCACGACTTGGGGTTGCACAGCAGATGACTGCGATTTCACTCGGCATGCCGTCCGTTCCGATCACGCTCGCCGAGCGCCGGAAGACCCGGCAGATCCAGGTCGGATCCGTCGCGGTCGGCGGAGACGCCCCCGTGTCCGTGCAGTCGATGACGACGACGCGTACGTCGGACATCGGCGCCACGCTGCAGCAGATCGCGGAGCTCACCGCCTCCGGCTGCCAGATCGTGCGGGTCGCCTGCCCGACGCAGGACGACGCGGACGCGCTGGCCACCATCGCCCGCAAGTCGCAGATCCCGGTGATCGCCGACATCCACTTCCAGCCGAAGTACGTCTTCGCCGCGATCGAGGCGGGCTGCGCGGCCGTGCGTGTCAACCCCGGCAACATCAAGCAGTTCGACGACAAGGTCAAGGAGATCGCCAAGGCGGCCCGCGACCACGGCACCCCGATCCGGATCGGCGTCAACGCCGGCTCGCTGGACCGGCGGCTGCTGCAGAAGTACGGCAAGGCCACCCCGGAGGCGCTGGCCGAGTCCGCGCTGTGGGAGGCCTCCCTCTTCGAGGAGCACGGCTTCCGGGACATCAAGATCTCGGTCAAGCACAACGACCCGGTCGTCATGATCGAGGCCTACCGGCAGCTCGCCGAGCAGTGCGAGTACCCGCTCCACCTGGGCGTGACCGAGGCCGGCCCGGCCTTCCAGGGCACCATCAAGTCCGCCGTCGCCTTCGGCGCGCTGCTCTCCCGGGGCATCGGCGACACCATCCGCGTCTCGCTGTCCGCCCCGCCCGCCGAGGAGGTCAAGGTCGGCATCCAGATCCTGGAGTCGCTGGGTCTGCGCGAGCGCGGTCTGGAGATCGTCTCCTGCCCGTCCTGCGGCCGGGCCCAGGTCGACGTCTACAAGCTGGCCGAGGAGGTCACGGCCGGTCTGACCGGCATGGAGGTCCCGCTCCGGGTCGCCGTCATGGGCTGTGTGGTCAACGGCCCCGGCGAGGCCCGCGAGGCCGACCTGGGTGTCGCCTCCGGCAACGGCAAGGGGCAGATCTTCGTCAAGGGCGAGGTCATCAAGACCGTTCCCGAGTCCAAGATCGTGGAGACGCTGATCGACGAGGCGATGAAGCTCGCCGAGCAGATGGAGCAGGACGGCGTCGCCTCCGGCGAGCCCTCCGTCTCCGTCGCCGGCTGATCCACCGCCCGCCACCCGCGCCGTCCCAGGGGCGGCGCGGCTTATTCTCGACAGGTACAGTGCGGAGACCAGCAGACCTTTGGGTGAGGCCCCGCACGTGTTGACGCAGACCACCTCCCGGGTCCTCGAACCGAGCGACCTGGACGCCGCGCTCGCCGTACTCGACCGCGAGCCGGTCGCCAACGCCTTCGTGGCCGCCCGGGTCCAGCTCGCAGGCCTCGACCCGTGGCGGCTCGGCGGCGAGATGTGGGGCTGGTACGAGGACGGCATGCTGACGTCCCTGTGCTACGCCGGGGCCAACCTCGTGCCCATCTGTGCCACCCCGCGCGCCGTCCGCGCCTTCGCCGACCGGGCCCGCCGGGCCGGCCGCCGCTGCTCCTCCGTCGTCGGCCCCGCCGAGCCCACCGCCCAGCTGTGGCGGCTCCTCGAACCACACTGGGGTCCGGCCCGCGAGGTCCGTGCCCACCAGCCGCTGATGGTCACCGACCGCATGCCCGCCGACATCGCCCCGGACCCCTACGTCCGGCGGGTCCGCAAGGACGAGTTGGAGATGATCATGCCGGCCTGTATCGCCATGTTCACCGAGGAGGTCGGCGTCTCGCCGCTGGCCGGCGACGGCGGTCTGCTCTACCAGGCCCGGGTCGCCGAACTCGTCGGCTCCGGGCGCTCCTTCGCCCGCTTCGACAGCGACGGCCGCGTCCTCTTCAAGGCCGAGATCGGCGCCGCGACCGACCGCGCCTGCCAGATCCAGGGCGTCTGGATCGCCCCCGAACACCGCGGCCAGGGCCTGGCGGCGCCGGGCATGGCCGCGGTGCTGCGCTACGCGCTCGCCGACGTGGCCCCGGTGGTCAGCCTGTATGTCAACGACTTCAACACCGCGGCCCGGCGGGCCTACCAGAGGGTGGGCTTCCAGGAGGTCGGCGCTTTCATGAGCATCCTGTTCTGAACCCGCCCCAGGGGCGCGGGGTAGGCTCCCGGCATGGACCTCGTCATCGGCCCCCTCGAGCTGTCGGCCCACGTCGACGAGGCCCTGTCCATCCAGGCGGCGGCCTTCGGACTCGGCGCCGACGAGATCGCCGTACGCCGCCAGATCGTCCTGCGCCACATGACCTTCCCGGGCGCCCGGGCGCTCGGTGCCACCACCTCCGACGGACGCCTCGTCGGGTTCGTGTACGGCATGCCCAACGACCGCACCCACTGGTGGTCCACCGTCGTCGAGCCCTACCTCCGCGCCCACGGCAACGACGACTGGCTCGACGGCTCCTTCGTCATCACCGAGCTCCACGTCCACCCCGGCCACCAGAACCTCGGCATCGGCCGCGCGCTGATCACCACCGTCACCGACGGCGCCGCCGAGCCCCGCTCGATCCTCTCCGCCATCGACACCGACAGCCCGGCCCGCGCCCTGTACCGCTCCCTCGGCTACCGGGACCTCGCCCGGCAGGTCCTCTTCCCCAGTGCTCCCAAGCCGTACGCGGTGATGGGCGCGCCGCTGCCGCTGCGCAGGCGACAGCGGACGTAACCGATTTCCGCCACCACCGACCGCCCGGCTAACCTCGTCTGCCATCACCCTTACGCAGCAGGAGATACGAGAACCATGGCGAACGCACCGGTCCAGCGCATGTCCCAGTTGATGGCGAAGACGCTGCGCGACGACCCGGCGGACGCCGAGGTCCTCAGCCACAAGCTGCTCGTCCGCGCCGGATACGTCCGGCGCACCGCCGCCGGCATCTGGTCCTGGCTGCCGCTCGGCAAGAAGGTGCTGACCAACGTCGAGCGGATCGTCCGCGAGGAGATGGACGCCATCGGCGCCCAGGAAGTGATGCTCCCCGCGCTGCTGCCCAAGGAGCCCTACGACGCCACCGGCCGCTGGGACGAGTACGGCCCCGAGCTGTTCCGGCTGCAGGACCGCAAGGGCGGCGACTACCTGCTCGGCCCCACCCACGAGGAGATCTTCACGCTCCTGGTGAAGGACCAGGCGTCCTCCTACAAGGACCTGCCGGTCATCCTCTACCAGATCCAGTCCAAGTACCGCGACGAGGCCCGCCCCCGGGCCGGCATCCTGCGCGGCCGCGAGTTCCTGATGAAGGACTCCTACTCCTTCGACACCGCCGACGAGGGCCTCGCCGAGTCCTACGCCCTGCACCGGCAGGCCTACCAGCGGATCTTCGAGCGCCTCGGCCTCGACTACCGCATCTGCGCCGCCACCGCCGGCGCCATGGGCGGCTCCAAGTCCGAGGAGTTCCTCGCCCCGGCCGAGGCCGGCGAGGACACCTTCGCCGACTGCCCGAACTGCGACTTCGCCGCCAACACCGAGGCGATCACCTACCAGCTGAAGCCGGCCGACCCCGCCGGTCTGCCCGCCGCCGAGGACATCCCGACCCCGGACACCCCCACCATCGAGACCCTCGCCGCCTCCCTCGGCGTCCCGGCCTCCGCCACCCTGAAGAACCTCCTGGTCAAGGTCGACGGCGAGATCGTCGCCGTCGGCGTCCCCGGCGACCGCGAGGTCGACATCGACAAGGTCGAGGCCCACTTCGCCCCCGCGGTCGTCGAGATGGTCACCGAGGCCGACTTCGCCGCCCGTCCCGACCTGGTCCGCGGCTACGTCGGCCCGCAGGGCCTGGGCGACAAGGTGAAGTACCTCGCCGACCCGCGGGTGGCCCCCGGCACCGCCTGGATCACCGGCGCCAACAAGGCGCACACCCACGCGAAGAACGTCGTCGCCGGCCGCGACTTCGAGGTCGACGCGTACGTCGACGTGGTCGTCGTCCAGGAGGGCGACCCCTGCCCGAACTGCGGCACCGGCCTCAGGCTGGACCGCGCCATCGAGATCGGCCACATCTTCCAGCTGGGCCGCAAGTACACCGACGCCCTCAAGCTGGACGTCCTCGGCCAGAACGGCAAGCCGGTCCGCGTCACGATGGGCTCCTACGGTGTCGGCGTCTCCCGGGCCGTCGCCGCCCTCGCCGAGCAGCACGCCGACGACAAGGGCCTGGTGTGGCCCGCCGAGGTCGCCCCGGCCGATGTCCACGTGGTCGCCGCGGGCAAGGCGCTGCAGACCGAGCTGGCCCTCGACGTCTCCGGCAGGCTGGCCGCCGCCGGTGTCCGCGTCCTGGTCGACGACCGGGCCGGGGTCTCCCCGGGCGTGAAGTTCACCGACGCGGAGCTGGTCGGTGTGCCCACGATCCTGGTGGCCGGGCGGCGCTCCGGCGAGGGCGTCGTCGAGCTCAAGGACCGCCGCACCGGCGAGCGCGAGGAGCTCCCCGTCGACGAGGCGATCGCCCGCCTGACGGCCTGACGCGCAGGTCCGCGGCTAGGCCGCCGAGGCCGGCCAGCCGACGTGGCGGCGCAGGCCGAATGCACCAGGGGCGCCCGCGGCCGACCGCGGGTGCCCCGGGCATTCCTTCACAACCAGCTCGCGAACTCCAGCAGCAGCTCCGCGTCCTGCTCCCGCCCCACCCGGCGGGCCCGCACCCCCGACTCCACGGCCCGGAACAGCGTCCAGCCGCGCAGCCGCTCCTGGTCCACCTCCAGCGACTCCGCCAGCCGCTTCACCCGCCGCCGCGTCGTCGCGGCACCGGACGGCTGCGCGATCAGGTCCTCCACCCGGTCCCGCACCAGCCGGGCCAGGTCGAAGGCGCTCTCGCCGACCACCGGGTCGGGCCCCACCGCCAGCCACGGCATCCGCTCGGCGGCGAGCACCTTGCTCTGCCGGAACGTGCCGTGCAGCAGCAGCCGCTCCGGCGGCGCCGCCAACAGCTCCTCACGGACAGCGAGCGCCGCGTCCACCAACGGCGCCACCTCCGGATCGGTCTCCGACCGGGCGCGCATCGCCGCCGCCTGGCGCCCGGTCCGCACCTCGACGGTCTCGAAGGGATGACCGGCCGGCGGCTCCACCCACAGCCGGCGCAGCGTGCCCGCCGCCTCCAGCAGCGCCCGGGACTCCGGCAGCGAGCGCACCGACACATCCGGATGCAGCCGCTCCAGCAGCAGCACCCCCTCGGTGGCCCCGCTCGCGCCGAGCAGCTGTACGGCGCCCAGGCCGCCCCAGTGCGCCAGCGCCGCCCGCTCGCTCTCCGGACGGGCCCGGGGCGGGGCCAGCTTCAGCACCGCGGGGGTGCCGTCCGGCGTGCGCACCAGCACCACCAGGCTGCTGCGCCCACCGGGCACCTGCACCCGCTCGACCGTCAACTCGCGTAGCGCCACGGCCTGCTGCGCCGTCTCCGGCAGCTTCTCCAGCCAGTCGGCACCGTCCGGTGCCGTCTCACCGAGCGCCCTGACCAGACGCCGCGGCGGTTCGAAAGCCATGCGCGAGTCGTTCCCTTCCCGTACGGGATCCCCGTACGTGTGGTGCGTGTGGCGTGCTCCTACGCCGCCGGGGTCGCCGGCGGCGACGGCGCGGCCGACCGCTCGGCGAGCCCAGGGAAGGCTACGCTGCCGCCCCGCCAGCGCACCGCGCGGACCGCCGCCTCCCGCAGCGCCGCCGCCGCGTGCTCCCGGCGCTCCCCCTCGGCCGCCCGCACCAGGTCGGAGTAGACCCCGGCCACCCGGTCCTCCAGCCGTGCCGCGAACCGCACCGCCGCATCCGGGTCCGGCACCGGGAACGGCAGCGCGTACCCGGCCGCCGCCGCGACCGGCTCGCCGTCCAGGTCACGCACGGCGCGCGCCAGCGCATCCCGCCGCGCACGATGGGCGTCGTACCCCGCCCGCGCCTCCTCGCGCCGCTCCTCGCCGATCCGGCCCCCGACCACTCCGTAGCCGTACACCGCCGCATGCTCGGCCGCCAGCGCCGCCTGGAGGGCGTCCAGCACCCGGTCTCTCGCCTCGCTCACCCGTCACCCTCCGTCAGCAGATACGCGTGCGCGGCACCGGCCGCCGCCACCGACGCCAGCAGCCGCGCCAGCTCGCCCGGCACCTCCAGCAGCGCCTTGGCCCGGCGGTCGGCCAGCGCGCGTTCGCCGGCGGCCAGTTCCGCGAGCGCGGCCCGCTCCTCGCCGGGCACCGCGGCCGCCGCCGGGGCGCCGGCCGCGGCCGCCCGTACCGCCCCGAACGCCTCCGCGTGCCGGACCGCCTCCTCCCGCAGCGGGCGCAGCCGCTCGGCCAGCCCCGGATGCGCGGCGATCACCGCGTCGTAGCGGGCCACCAGACCTTCGCTGTCGCGAGCGGCACGCGCGCGTGCCCGCTCGGCAGCAGGCGGACTGCCGCCGGTGGCATCGGCCCCGGAGCCGCCGGAGCAGCCGGCCAGCGCGGCGGCCGAGGCAGCCACGGCGGCCGAGGCGAGCAGCGTCCTTCTGCGCGGCCCCGGGGGCAGGCGCGGCGATGAGGGGAACGGCACGGCAGACGTCCTCGGGTGGCTCGAACGGAAGGGCGGAGGCAAGCGGGCACGACGCCCGCGATCACGGTACCCGGGCGGCGATCCGGCACCACTCATCGGCACCGCAGCGGCCGGGTGGACGGCAACACCCTCCGCGACCGGATACCCTTTGACCAGACACGCGACCATCCCACAACAGCACACGCGGCCGAGGAGTCACCCGGATGAGCACCACCCAGAGCGAGAGGCTGCGAGAGCTCCTGGAACCCCTCGTCAGTTCCCAGGGCCTGGACCTCGAGGAGATCGCGGTGGACTCGGTCGGACGCAAGCGTGTGCTGCGCGTCGTCGTCGATTCCGACACCGGTGCCGACCTGGACCGGATCGCCGATGTGAGCCGTGCGCTCTCGGCGAGGCTCGACGAGAGCGACGCGATGGGCGAGGGGGAGTACACCCTCGAGGTCGGCACCCCGGGCGCGGAGCGACCGCTCACCCAGCACCGGCACTACGTGCGCGCCACCGGCCGCCTGGTCGCCTTCCAGCTGACCGACGGCGGCGAGCTGGTGGCCAGGATCGAGCAGGTCGACGACGACGGCGTCGACGTCGAGGTGCCCGGGGCCAAGGGCCGCAGGCCCACCGCGCGCCGGCTCGCCTTCGCCGGCATCGCCAAGGCCCGGGTCCAGGTCGAGTTCAACCCCAAGAAGAGCAACAAGGACCGCAAGGACAGCAAGGAAGCGGAGGAGGCGTAGCCGTGGACATCGACATGAGTGCCCTGCGGGGCTTGGTTCGGGAGAAGGAGATCTCCTTCGACCTGCTGGTCGAGGCGATCGAGTCGGCCCTCCTCATCGCCTACCACCGCACCGAGGGAAGCCGTCGGCACGCGCGCGTGGAGCTCAACCGGGACACCGGCCACGTGACCGTGTGGGCGAAGGAGGACCCCGAGGACCTCGAAGAGGGCCAGGAGGCCCGCGAGTTCGACGACACGCCGTCGGGATTCGGCCGGATCGCCGCCACCACCGCCAAGCAGGTCATCCTGCAGCGGCTGCGCGACGCCGAGGACGACGCGACGCTCGGCGAGTACGCGGGCCGTGAGGGCGACATCGTCACCGGTGTGGTGCAGCAGGGCCGCGACCCGAAGAACGTGCTGGTCGACATCGGCAAGCTGGAGGCCATCCTGCCGGTGCAGGAGCAGGTCCCCGGGGAGACCTATCCGCACGGCATGCGGCTGCGCAGCTACGTGGTCCGGGTCGCCAAGGGCGTCCGCGGACCGTCGGTCACCCTGTCCCGTACGCACCCCAATCTGGTGAAGAAGCTCTTCGCCCTGGAGGTGCCGGAGATCGCCGACGGGTCGGTGGAGATCGCCGCGATCGCTCGTGAGGCCGGTCACCGCACCAAGATCGCCGTCCGGTCCGTCCGGTCCGGGCTGAATGCCAAGGGCGCCTGCATCGGCCCCATGGGCGGCCGGGTCCGCAATGTGATGGGCGAGCTGAACGGCGAGAAGATCGACATCGTCGACTGGTCGGACGACCCGGCCGAGATGGTGGCGAACGCGCTGTCCCCGGCTCGCGTCTCCAACGTGGAGGTCGTGGACATGGCGGCCCGGTCCGCGCGGGTGACCGTGCCGGACTACCAGCTGTCCCTGGCGATCGGCAAGGAAGGGCAGAACGCCCGGCTCGCGGCCCGACTGACCGGCTGGCGGATCGACATCCGCCCCGACACCGAGCAGCCGTCCGATCAGCCGTCCGAGCAGCCGTCCGCGTAGCCGGCGGACGGCCGCCGGGGAATGCATCCAAGCCGCGAGCCGTTGAGATCACGACAGGATGAGCGCGGCAAGTGTTCGATCCTTGCCCCAAAGGGGTGAGGTCGGTCCGGGGAGGTAGACTGAAGGGTGTCTGGCCGGACGCGTGCCCGCGCATGCCCTGAGCGCACCTGTGTGGGGTGCCGGGAGCGAGCGGTCAAGGACGAACTGCTGCGCATCGTGGCGATCGAGGGCGACTGCGTCCCCGATCCTCGCGGTACGCTGCCCGGTCGGGGTGCATATGTACACCCCACCACGGTCTGTCTCGACCAGGCGGTCCGCCGCCGGGCGTTCCCGCGGGCGCTGCGCGTCCCGGGCGCGCTCGACGTAAAGGCGTTGCGTCACCACGTCGAGCAGGCACAAGGTTGCGATGCGCAACATGGTAAGGAAGACGTGCCGCACGGAACCCCGTGCGGCCTGGTACCTCGCGAGTCGAAAGCAGGTCGAGATTGCGATGAGCACTCGATGAGTACGCGATGAGTACGCCCATGAACTAGCGACGGTCCGGCCGCAACCCGGACCTCAAAGGAGCGAAGTGGCTAAGGTCCGGGTCTACGAACTCGCCAAGGAGTTCGGCGTGGAGAGCAAGGTCGTCATGGCCAAGCTCCAGGAGCTCGGTGAATTCGTCCGTTCGGCGTCTTCGACGATCGAAGCGCCCGTAGTACGCAAGCTGACCGACGCCTTCCAGCAGGGCGGTGGCAACGGCAGGTCCGCCGCCAAGCCCGCCCCCCGGAAGGCCGCCCCCAAGCCTGCCGCGCCCCAGGCGCAGGCCGGCACCTCCCGCGCCGCCAAGCCGGCGGGGGACCGTCCGGCTGCCCCGAAGCCGGGCGCACCCAAGCCCGCGGCCCAGCAGCCGTCGGCTCCGTCCTCCCCGTCGGCCCCCGCGCCGGCCCCCGGCCCGCGTCCGACGCCGGGTCCCAAGCCCGCGCCGCGTCCGGCTCCGTCGGCTCCGGAGTTCACCGCTCCGGCCGCCTCCGCGGCTCCGGCGTCCCCGGCCGGGCCGAAGCCCGGCGCGCGCCCCGGTGCCCCGAAGCCCGGGGCCCGTCCGTCCGCGCCCGGCCAGGGTCAGCAGGGCGGCGGTCAGGGGCGTTCCGGTGGTCAGGGTGCACGTCCCGGCGGCCAGTCGCCGCGTCCGGGTGCCCGTCCGTCCGGTCCCCGTCCGGGTAACAACCCGTTCACCTCCGGTGGCAACGCCGGTATGGCGCGCCCGCAGGCGCCCCGTCCGCAGGGCGGTCCGCGTCCGGGCGGTCCCGGTGGTTCCGGCGGCCCGCGTCCGCAGGCCCCCGGCCAGGGCGGCGGTCCGCGTCCGCAGGCTCCGGGCGGACAGCGTCCGACCCCGGGCTCGATGCCGCGTCCGCAGGGCGGCGGTGCCCGTCCGGGCGGCGGTCCCGGCGGCCCGCGTCCGAACCCCGGCATGATGCCGCAGCGTCCCGCCGCGGGCCCGCGTCCCGGCCCCGGTGGCGGCGGCGGCCGTGGCCCGGGCGGAGCCGGCCGTCCCGGCGGCGGTGGCCGTCCGGGTGGCGGTTTCGCCGGTCGTCCGGGTGGCGGCGGCGGTGGCCGTCCCGGCGGTGGCGGCGGCGGTTTCGCCGGCCGTCCCGGTGGTGGCGGCGGCGGTCGTCCCGGCTTCGGTGGTCGTCCCGGTGGTCCGGGCGGTCGCGGTGGCACGCAGGGCGCCTTCGGCCGTCCCGGCGGTCCGGCCCGTCGCGGCCGCAAGTCGAAGCGGCAGCGGCGCCAGGAGTACGAGGCCATGCAGGCCCCGTCGGTCGGCGGCGTGATGCTGCCTCGCGGCAACGGCGAGACCATCCGCCTGTCGCGCGGTGCGTCGCTCACCGACTTCGCGGAGAAGATCAACGCCAACCCGGCGTCCCTCGTCGCGGTCATGATGAACCTCGGCGAGATGGTCACCGCGACCCAGTCCGTCTCCGACGAGACGCTGGAGATCCTCGCCGGCGAGATGAACTACACGGTTCAGATCGTCAGCCCCGAGGAGGAGGACCGCGAGCTTCTCGAGTCCTTCGACCTGGAGTTCGGCGAGGACGTCGGCTCCGAGGAGGACCTGGTCGTCCGTCCGCCGGTGGTGACCGTCATGGGTCACGTCGACCACGGCAAGACCCGCCTGCTCGACGCCATCCGCAAGACCAACGTCATCGCGGGCGAGGCCGGCGGCATCACCCAGCACATCGGTGCCTACCAGGTCACGACCGAGGTGAACGAAGAGGATCGCAAGATCACCTTCATCGACACCCCGGGTCACGAGGCGTTCACCGCCATGCGTGCCCGCGGTGCGAAGTCGACCGACATCGCGATCCTGGTCGTCGCCGCCAACGACGGCGTCATGCCGCAGACGGTCGAGGCGCTCAACCACGCCAAGGCCGCCGACGTCCCGATCGTCGTCGCGGTCAACAAGATCGACGTCGAGGGCGCCGACCCGACCAAGGTGCGCGGTCAGCTGACCGAGTACGGCCTGGTGGCCGAGGAGTACGGCGGCGAGACGATGTTCGTCGACATCTCCGCCAAGCAGGGTCTGCACATCGACAGCCTCCTGGAGGCCGTCGTCCTCACCGCGGACGCCTCGCTCGACCTGCGGGCCAACCCGAAGCAGGACGCGCAGGGCATCTCGATCGAGTCCCGGCTCGACCGCGGCCGCGGTGCCGTGGCCACGGTGCTGGTCCAGCGCGGCACGCTGCGGGTCGGCGACACCATGGTGGTCGGCGACGCCTACGGCCGCGTCCGCGCGATGCTCGACGACAACGGCAACAACGTCGCCGAGGCCGGCCCGGCCATGCCGGTCCAGGTCCTGGGTCTGACCAACGTGCCGGGCGCGGGTGACAACTTCATCGTGGTCGAGGAGGACCGTACGGCCCGCCAGATCGCGGAGAAGCGCGCCGCCCGCGAGCGGAACGCCGCGTTCGCCAAGCGCACGCGCCGGGTGTCCCTGGAGGACCTGGACAAGGTGCTCAAGGCCGGCGAGGTCCAGCAGCTGAACCTGATCATCAAGGGCGACGCTTCCGGATCCGTCGAGGCCCTGGAGTCCTCCCTGCTCCAGCTGGACGTCGGCGAAGAGGTCGACATCCGCGTCCTGCACCGCGGCGTCGGTGCGGTCACGGAGTCCGACATCGACCTGGCGATGGGCTCGGACGCCATCGTGATCGGCTTCAACGTGCGCGCGGCCGGCCGCGCGCAGCAGATGGCCGAGCGCGAGGGCGTGGACGTCCGCTACTACTCGGTCATCTACCAGGCGATCGAGGAGATCGAGGCGGCCCTCAAGGGCATGCTCAAGCCGGAGTTCGAGGAGGTCGAGCTCGGTACGGCGGAGATCCGCGAGGTCTTCAAGTCGTCCAAGCTGGGCAACATCGCGGGTGTTCTCATCCGCTCCGGCGAGGTCAGGCGGAACACCAAGGCCCGCCTGCTGCGCGACGGCAAGGTCGTCGCGGAGAACCTCACCATCGAGGGCCTGCGCCGCTTCAAGGACGACGTCACCGAGATCCGCGAAGGCTTCGAGGGCGGTATCAACCTCGGAAACTTCAACGACATCAAGGTCGACGACGTCATCGCGACGTACGAGATGCGCGAGAAGCCGCGCGTCTGATCGCCGCGCGGTACGTGGTGGCCGGCGTGACCTCCGGGTCCGCCGGCCACCGCGCCGTGTGCCGGGAGCGGCGGGGCGGAAACCCCGTCGAGCCCCCGGCGGGATCGCGGTACCGTTCCTGATGTCCCCGCCCGTTCCAGGGCGGGGCCATCGATCCCGTACCGGCGGGTCATCCGGATACACACATGTACGTGGGGACGCTGTCCTTCGACCTTCTGCTCGGCGACGTACGCTCGCTGAAGCAGAAGCGCTCCGTCGTCCGACCGATCGTCGCGGAACTGCAGCGGAAGTACTCCGTGAGCGCGGCCGAGGTGGACCATCTGGACCTCCACCGGCGGGCCGGCATCGGTCTCGCCGTGGTCTCCGCCGACGCGGGGCACCTGACCGACGTACTCGACCGGTGCGAACGGCTCGTCGCCGGCCGCCCCGAGGTGGAACTGCTCTCGGTCAGACGGCGGTTCCACGGCGACGACGACTGACGACCACAGCCAGCGAACCAAGATCAGGAAAGAACGGGAGACGGACCAGTGGCCGACAACGCGCGGGCGAAGAGGCTGGCGGACCTCATCCGAGAGGTGGTGGCCCAGAAGCTGCAGCGCGGGATCAAGGACCCGCGGCTCGGCTCGCACGTCACCATCACGGACACCCGGGTCACGGGTGATCTGCGGGAGGCGACCGTCTTCTACACGGTGTACGGGGACGACGAGGAGCGCCAGGCCGCCGCGGCGGGCCTGGAGAGCGCCAAGGGCGTGCTGCGCTCCGAGGTGGGCCGGGCGGCCGGGGTGAAGTTCACTCCGACGCTGACCTTCGTCATGGACGCCCTGCCGGACACCGCCCGCTCCATCGAGAACCTCCTCGACAAGGCGCGCGAGTCCGACGCCAAGGTGCGCGAGGCGTCCGCGGGCGCCTCCTACGCCGGCGGCGCCGACCCCTACAAGAAGCCCGCCGACGAGACGGACGACGCCGCCGAATGACCGACCAGCACGCCACGCCCGACGGCCTTGTCATCGTCGACAAGCCGTCGGGCTTCACTTCGCACGACGTGGTCGCCAAGATGCGCGGCATCGCCAGAACCCGGCGCGTCGGGCACGCCGGCACCCTCGACCCGATGGCGACCGGCGTCCTGGTCCTCGGCGTGCAGCGGGCCACCAAGCTCCTGGGCCACCTGGCGCTCACCGAGAAGGAGTACCTGGGCACGGTCCGGCTCGGCCAGACCACCCTCACCGACGACGCCGAGGGCGAGATCACCGTGTCGGCCGACGCCTCGAAGGTCACCCGGGAGGCCATCGACGCCGCGGTCGCCGAGCTGACGGGCGACATCATGCAGGTGCCCTCCAAGGTCAGCGCGATCAAGATCAACGGTGTGCGCTCCTACAAGCGGGCCCGCGAGGGCGAGGACTTCGACATCCCGGCCCGCCCGGTCACCGTCTCCTCCTTCGCGGTGTACGACGTGCGGGAGGCCACCGCCGAGGACGGCACCCCGGTACTGGACCTGGTGGTGTCCGTGGTCTGCTCCTCCGGCACCTACATCCGCGCCCTCGCCCGCGACCTGGGCGCCGACCTCGGCGTCGGCGGTCATCTCACCGCGCTGCGCCGCACCCGCGTCGGGCCGTACAAGCTGGACTCGGCAGGCACGCTGGACCAGCTCCAGAAGGAGCTGACCGTCATGCCGATCGCCGAGGCCGCCGCCGCGGCGTTCCCCCGCTGGGACGTCGACGCCCGGCGGGCCCGGCTGCTCACCAACGGTGTGCGGCTGGAGATGCCCGATGTCTACTCGGGCGCCGGTCCCGTCGCCGTCTTCGACCCCGAGGGCCGCTTCCTCGCGCTGGTGGAGGAGCACCGGGGCAAGGCCAAGAGCCTCGCCGTCTTCGGCTGACGGCCACGGCGGCCGGGCCGCCTGCCCGTGGTACGGCGCAGCGTCCCTGCCCGTGGAGCGGCGAACACGGGGACCTCCACTGCCGCCGCTCCACGGTCCCCCCTCGGTTCCCCCACCCCTAGGGTGTATCCAGCGGACCCCTCCTGTTCACCCGCCCGGGCAGGCGCTCGGAGTGAACCGGGGGAGCACAGGGGGGCGCGTTCGTCGGACGATCTGTCCCGCTGATCACCGCCCGCCTACCGTCGTCACAGGGCACGGTGTACGGCGGGGAGGTTCGACGATGACGTCGCGGAACCGGTCCCAGGATCCACTCGACGACGCCGGGACCAAGCGGACACCGTCCGCCGAAGCGGCCTGGCGGCCGGCCGACGACACTCTGATCCACGTCCACGACCTTGCCGGACGCCCGCGAGGCAGCGGATTCGCCGCCGATCACCACGGCACCGTGATCACCAGCCACGAGGCGGTCGACGGTCTGCCCCGGCTCGTCCTGCAGGCCGGCGACCGCCGGCGCTCCGTCACCGCCGACGCGGTGACTGCGCTGCCCTCCCTCGGCCTGGCCCTGGTGCGCACCGAGGGGCTCGGCACCGCCCCGCTGCCGGTCAGCGCACGGAGGACCGTGGGGCCCGGGACGTACGTACGCATCGCCGCCGCCGGCTGGCGCGAGGCGCGGGTGCTCGGCACCGCCGAGGTCACCTACACCGCCACGGACCGCCGGCACCCTATCGCCGGCAGCCTGGAACTCGCGGTCGGCACGGCGGGCCGGGACGCGCTGCGGCTCGGCGGCGGCGCGGCCGGGGGACCGGTGCTGGACGCCGCGACCGGTGCGGTCCTCGGCGTCCTCGGCACCGCCCTCAGCTCCGGAGACCGCGACGTCGGCTTCGCCGTACCGCTGCGCGCCGACCGCGACCGCCCGCTCACCGGCCCGCTCGCAGCCCTGCTCGCCGAGAACGCGGCGACGGTCCCGGCGTACGGCGCCGACCTCAACCCGGCCGGCGTCCTGGAACTCACGGCCACCTCGGTCGGACAGGACGGCCCGCCGGGAGCCTCCGGCGGCAGCCCCGGCCCCGGCTGGGAGCCGGTGGAAAGGGCCGTGCCGCTCGCGGCGTTCGCCGCCTTCGAGGCGAGCTCCGCACAGGTCCTCGGGCTGGTCGGACCACCCGGCAGCGGCCGGACCACGGAGCTCGCCGCCCTCACCGCCCGCCGCGCCCGGCGCCCCCGTCCGGCCCCCACGCTCTGGCTGCGCGGCGCCGACCTGCGCGACGACGACACCTCGGTGGCGGACGCGGCGGCCCGCGCACTGACCCGTGCCGCCCGCATCGTCGCCGCCTCCGGCACCTCCGGCCCCGCCGACCCGGGCGGCACCACACCGCAGCGCCTCGCCCGTCTCGCCCGCGACAGCGGCCGCCCGCTGCTGCTCCTGCTGGACGGCCCGGAGGAGATGCCGCCGCTGCTCGCCCACCGCCTCGGCGAGTGGACCCGGGGCACGGCCGACTGGCTGCGGGAGACGGGGACCCGACTGGTCGTCGGATGCCGGCCGGAGTACTGGGAGGGGGCGGGTTCGGAGTTTCCCGCGGAACTGCTGTACGGAGCGGACGGGCGTGCCGGGGCGGGTCCGGGAGCGGCGTCGGGTGCGGTGTCGCGTTCGGGTGCGGTGTCGGGTGCGGTGTCGGGTGCGGTGTCGCGTTCGGGTGCCGCGTCGGGTGCGGGTGGCGCAGCGGGCGAGGGTGCTGGTGCGGGTGGGGGCGCGGGGCCGGGCGTAGGTGCTGAGGCCGGCGGCGGCGCGGGCATGGGCGATGGTGCGGGCGCAGGCGCGGGCGATGGTGTGGGTGTGGTCGAGGACCCCGATGCGGGTGCGGATACAGCAGCGGGTGCCGGCGGGTGTGCGGGCCCGGCCCCCGGCCCGGGTACGGAGTCGGTCGGTGGGCGGGAGCCACCGCCCGGTGGGCGGGGCTTGGTCGGCGGGCCGGAGCCGGCCTGTGGTCCGGGCCCGGACGGTGGAGTGGGCCCGGACGGTGGAGTGGGCCTGGGCCATGGGCCTGGCCTGGTCGGCGGGCCGGAGTCGGCCTGTGGTCCGGGCCCGGACGGTGGAGTGGGCCTGGACGGTGGAGTGGGCCTGGGCCATGGGCCTGGCCTGGTCGGCGGGCCGGAGTCGGCCTGTGTACCGAGCCTGGACGGTGGAGTGGGCCTGGACGGTGGAGTGGGCCTGGGCCATGGGCCTGGCCCGGTCGGCGGGCCGGAGCCGGTCGGTGGCCCGGGCCTGGACGGTCGGCCGGTCGGCGGGCCGGAGCTGGTCGGTGGCCCGGGTCCGCTCGGGGGCCCGGATCCGGTCGGCGGGGCGGGGGTGGGCGGCGGGCCGGGGGCCGACGAGCGCAACCCGGGGCCGCGGTCGGGGGAAGGGAACCCGAGGCTCCCCTCGAGGGAGGGAAGCCCGGAGCTGCCGCCCGCCGTGCGGCTCGGCGACCTGGACGAGGAGGAGGCCGGCCGGGCGCGCGAGAGGTACCGGATCCCGGAAGGCGCCCTGGCCGGTGCCGACGCCCGGCACCCGCTGACCCTCCGGCTGCTCTGCGAAGTCCGCGGTGCGTTCACCACGCCCCCGCCGGCCGTCCGACTCGGCCGCGACGAGGTCTTCGCGGCCTGGCTGGACCTGATGTGCCTGCGCATCGCTGCCCGACTCGCCACCCAGAACGGCCTCCGCGGCACCGCCGTACGGCGCCTCGCCGCCAAGGTGTCCGGGCAGGTCCACGAGGCCGCCCGGCGCAGCCTCGGACCCGGACAGGGCGAACTGGACCGGGAAGCGTTCGAAGCGGTGTTCCCCTGGGGGCAGGCCCCGGCCCGGCTGGGCGGTGGCGCCGGCTGGGCGTCCGCCGTCCTCGCCGAGGGCCTCCTGGTGCCCGCAGGCCCCGGCTACCGCTTCGCGCACGAGGAACTCGCCGACTGGATCCAGGGCACCCACCTCGATCTCGACGCGGCCCTGGGCGCCCTCGTCCACCGCTGGCGCACCCCGCACACCGCCCACCCTCTCCCCGTACCGCACCACCGCATCGGGCCCGTCGTCGAGGCGCTGCTGCTCCTGGCCCGTCAGCACGGCACCGAGCAGCTCGCACTCCGGCTGGAGGAGCTGGTGCTCACCCTGGACGACGAGCCCTGCTCCTGGTGGGCGGTCCGCCTCGTCGCCGAGACGCTGAGACGGGTGCCGGACGCGGCGCCGTACACGCCGGTACTGCGCCTGCTCGCCCACGCGCTGGTGACCCGGCGGGAGGAGGACCGGCCCGTGCCGTCCGGGTTGGGGCCCGCGTTCTGGCGGGACCTGGCCCTGCCCCGGGACACCCGCCTCGAGCTGCTGCGCCGCCTGGTCCTGGCCGACGGCGCCCCGCACGAACCCGGACCCCGCCATCTCGACACCGTCGCCGCCCTGCTCACCGCCCACCCCACCGCCGTACAGCCGATCCTGGTGACCTGGTTCGACGACGAGCGTCCGCTGCCCGCCGCCCCGCACGCCACCGTGGCGACGGCCGCGCAGGCGTTGCTGCACACCCACCGGCACCACGCCCTGGACCACCTCACCGAGGCGCTCGCCGACAGCGCCCACCGGCGGGCGGACGAACTGTTCGCTGCGCTGACGGAGGAGGAGCCGGCCGCCGTCTGCCGCGCCGTCGACCGGTGGGCGCACGACCCGCGGCCCCTGCGCCGGGCGGCGGCGATGACCTACGGACTGCGCGCTGCCGCGCAGGTACGCTCCGACGCCGACCGCGCACTGCTGCGCCGAGCCGCGCTCGCCCTGCTCGCCCGCCCGGCCGACAGCACCCTGCACGGGGCGGCCCTCGCGCTGCTGGTAAGGGACCCGGACACCCGCGAGCAGCACCTCGCGTCCGCGCTGGGCCACTTCGCGGCGGGCGACCCGTATCTGCCGCCGGACGCGGCCGCCACCGCGCTGTCCACCCACCCGGAGCCGGTCCTCGACGCCTTCCGGGCGCGGCTGCGCGGCCCGGACGCCGGGGAGGCCCTGCGCAGGCTGGCCGACGCGACCCCGCCCGGGCTGACCCGCCGGGTCGCCGCGCTGATCGGGGACGTCGTCGCCGAGCGGCCGGAGACCGCCGGGCATGTGGCCGCCTATGTCGACCAGCGCCTGACCGCCGAGGGCCCGGCTGCCCGCACCGTCCTGCTGCCGCTGGCCACCGCCCTGCTCACCGGCGGCCCGACCTCGGTCCGGGCGGCGCTCGCCGGGGTGCTCGCCGCCCCCGGCACCTCCCCGTGCGCCCCCCTCCGCCGGGAACTGCGCAGCTTCCTGCTCACCCGCGAGCACGAGCCCGCCGTCCTGGACGCGCTGCTGCACGCCGCCCCCGGGTGCCGCGGCGACGACCTGCGGGCCCTCGTCCACCGACTGGGTCTGCTCCTGGTCCGCACCCCGCACGGCGCCGCCTGCTACGACCGCGGCCTGGTCGACCTGGCCCGCCATGTCCCCGGCTTCGCCACCCGGGTGACCGGCTGGCTCACGGACGCCCCGCACGAGTGGTCCGCGCTGGTCGGCCCCAGCGCCCAGCGGACGATCGAGAGCCTGGCGGGCCTCCGGGTACCCGCATGAAGCGCCCGCATCGGCATGGGAGTGCAGAGCGTCACACTCCCATGCCGATGCGGGCGGGAGGGGCCCGGCATGGCACCCTTAGACCTGCGCAGGAGGCAACCGACGGAACCGGTTCGACAAGGAGCAGACACAGTGCAGCGCTGGCGTGGCTTGGAGGACATCCCCGAGGACTGGGGGCGCAGTGTCGTCACCATCGGTTCCTACGACGGCGTCCACCGAGGTCACCAGCTGATCATCAAGCACGCCGTCGACCGCGCCCGTGAACTGGGCGTCCCCGCCGTCGTCGTCACCTTCGACCCGCACCCCAGCGAGGTCGTCCGCCCCGGCAGCCACCCGCCCCTGCTCGCCCCGCACCACCGTCGCGCCGAACTGATGGCGGACCTCGGCGTGGACGCGGTCCTCATCCTCCCCTTCACCGCCGAGTTCTCGAAGCTCTCCCCGGCCGAGTTCGTCGTCAAGGTCCTGGTCGACAAGCTGCACGCCAGGGCCGTCGTCGAGGGCCCCAACTTCCGCTTCGGCCACCGGGCTGCGGGTAATGTCGAGTTCCTCGCCGACCAGGGCAAGGTCTACGACTTCGAGGTCGAGGTCGTCGACCTGTACGTGACCGGTGAGGCGGGCGGAGGCCTGCCGTTCTCCTCCACGCTGACCCGGCGCCTGGTCGCCGAGGGCGATGTCGCGGGCGCCGCCGAGATCCTCGGGCGTCCGCACCGCGTCGAGGGCGTGGTCGTCCGCGGTGCGCAGCGCGGCCGCGAACTGGGCTTCCCCACCGCCAACGTCGAGACCCTCCCGCACACCGCCATCCCCGCCGACGGCGTCTACGCAGGCTGGCTGCACGCCCAGGGCGAGGCGATGCCGGCCGCGATCTCCGTCGGCACCAACCCGCAGTTCGACGGCACCGAGCGCACGGTGGAGGCGTACGCCATCGACCGGGTGGGCCTCGACCTGTACGGGCTGCATGTCGCCGTGGACTTCCTGGCGTACGTCCGCGGTCAGGCGAAGTTCGACACGCTGGAGGCCCTGCTGGAGCAGATGGCCGACGACGTCAAGCGCTGCCGGGAGCTGGTGGCCGCAGCGGAGGCGTGACCCGGGCCCGCAGCGGGCCCGGGCCCCACAACGGGACGCACCGGACGAGCGACGCGAAGGTGCGAGGCATGCTCCGGGACCGGGGCCAGCGCACCGCACCGATGTACCGGCGCCAGGACGGTGAGGTCCGCCCCATCAGGCAGTGGTGCGCGGACGTGACGAGCTCCCCCTTGAGCGTGGTGCCCCGGCCGGCGACATACGGTGCGCCGGACCCGGTCGCTTCGGTCGCCGCTCCGGTCGTTCTCGCCGCTCCGGTCGTTCTCGTCGCTCCGGTCGGGTCGGCGTCTCCAGGCCCCTCCACGCGCTGTGTGGGAGGCACCGAGGCACGGCGGACGGCGGCAGCGGCACCTCGGGCGGAAGGCACTGAACGGTAGCGCCGCGGCGGCGCGACGAGGCCCGCACCGGTGAGCGGCGCGGGCCTCGTCGATGCGGGCGGAGGCGCGCCCGGCCTACGACTGCGGGGGCGGCGGGGGCGGCGGAGTCTGCCCACCGGGCTGTCCCGGCCCGGGGTGCCCCGGCTGCTGCGGATAGCCGTAGCCCTGGCCGGGCTGCGGCGGCTGGCCGGGGGCCGGGGGCTGCCCCGGCTGGGCGTACGGCTGCCCGGGGTGGGGTGCCTGCGGTGCCTGGGGCGGTGCGTGCGGCGTCTGGGGCGGCTGACCGTACGGTCCCGGCTGTGCCGGGTGGCCCGGCCGGCCGGGAGCCGGCTGCCCGGGGACACCCTGGCCCGGCATCGGCTGGCCCGGTACGCCCTGACCCGGCATGGGCTGTCCGGGCGCCGGGGGCTGGCCGGGGAAGGGCTGGCCCGGCATCGGCGGGGCGGCCACCGGCGGCGGGTTGCCGTCGGAGGTCCACAGGCCGTGCATCTGCTGATGGCGCGTGAAGTCCTCGGCCACCAGGGCCGCGAGGTTGAAGTACGCCTCCCGCACCTTCGGCCGCATCATGTCGAGGTCGACCTCCGCACCGGCGGAGAGGTGCTCGTCGAACGGCACGACGACGACACCGCGGCAGCGGGTCTGGAAGTGGCCGACGATGTCCTCGACCTTGATCATCTTTCCGGTCTCCCGGACACCGGAGATGACGGTGAGGGATCGGGCGACGAGATCGGCGTACCCGTGCGCGGACAGCCAGTCCAGCGTCGTACTGGCACTGCTCGCACCGTCCACGGACGGCGTGGAGATGATGATGAGCTGGTCGGCGAGGTCGAGCACGCCGCGCATGGCGCTGTAGAGCAGCCCGGTGCCCGAGTCGGTCAGGATGATCGGGTACTGCTGGCCCAGCACATCGATCGCGCGCCGGTAGTCCTCGTCGTTGAACGTCGTGGACACGGCCGGGTCGACGTCGTTGGCGATGATCTCCAGGCCGGACGGCGCCTGCGAGGTGAAGCGCCGGATGTCCATGTACGAGTTGAGGTACGGGATCGCCTGGACGAGGTCGCGGATGGTGGCCCCGGTCTCGCGCCGCAC
This sequence comes from Streptomyces poriticola, assembly GCF_036689765.1. Classification (NCBI taxonomy): domain Bacteria; kingdom Bacillati; phylum Actinomycetota; class Actinomycetes; order Kitasatosporales; family Streptomycetaceae; genus Streptomyces; species Streptomyces poriticola. The sequence goes on along the minus strand of NZ_JBAGKH010000033.1, from coordinate 15,516 downwards.
CCGGCGGCCGAGCGTACCGGCGTCGGGGTTGGCGTCGATCGCGAGGATCTTGTCCTGCCGCTCGGTGGCGAGCGTGGAGCCGAGGGCGGTGGTGGTGGTCGTCTTGCCGACACCGCCCTTGAGGCTGATGACCGCGATGCGGTAGCAGGACAGCACCGGCGTGCGGATCAGCTCCAACTTCCGCTGGCGCTCGGCCTCTTCCCGCTTCCCGCCGAGCTTGAACCGGCCACCGCCGGCCGCGGGGCGGCTGCTCTTCGTCTTCTGCCGCTTGTTGTTGAGCAGCCGGTCGGAGGACAGTTCCACGGCCGCGGTGTAACCGAGCGGCGCGGCGCCCGGGTTGGTGGGCTGCCGCTGGTCGTGCTGTATGGGCTGCGGCCAGGCGGCACCGGTGCGGGGGTCGATCGGTTGCTGCGGCTGCGGCTGCGGCTGCGGTTGCTGCGCCTGCGGCTGTTGCTGCGCCTGTTGCTGCGATGGCTGCGGCTGGGGCGGTACGTGCGGCTGTGCGCCCGGTACGGGGTGCGGGGGCTGCGGGAGCTGCTGCCCCTGCGGGGCCTGGGCGCTCTCGGGTGCCTGGGGAGGCTGCTGGGCCGGTGGCGTCTGCGGGGGTTGCTGGGCGGTCACTGGCGTCTGCGAGGGGAACGGTGCCTGCGGTGCCTGCGGCGGAGTCTGCGGAGTGGGCGTGGGCTGCGGAGCAGCCGGGGTGGCGGGCCCGTGCGGACCTCCCTGGGGCGCAGGCGGCTGGGGGAAGCCGTAACCACCCGGGGCGCCCGGGGTGCCGGGCACGCCGGGGTGCGGGAAGCCGTACCCGGCGGCCGGGCCGGGGGCAGGGGAGGGCGCTGGGGCGGGCGGTCCGCTCGGCTCTGCGGACGGGGGCTGTGTCGGCCCCGCGGGCGGGAACCCGTAACCGGTCGGCTGTGCAGGCGGGGCGGGCTGCCCGGGTGCCTGAGGCGGCGGGTTCGGCGGGTTCCAAGCCGCGGGGGCGGGCTGTGGCGCCTGCGGCTCGAAGGGCGGCTGCGGGTGTGGCTGGGCCGGGTACGGCTGCTGCGGAGGCTGGGCATCCGGTGCACCCGGCTGCGGCTGGGCGGGCCACTGGTAGGCCGGTGCGGGTACGCCCGGCTGGTACGCCGACGGCACGGGCGGCACGCCGCCGTCCTGCGGCGTCGGCGTCGGCATTGGCGCCGGATCCGGAGTCCAGGCGGGCGGCGCGTCGGTGGGGGCGGTGTCCTGCGGTGCGGGCGTGTCGGGGGCAGCGGGGGCGGCGTCCGGGGGGGCCGGGGCGTGCGGTACCGCGTCCTCCGGTTCCGGTTCGGTGACGGGCCGCACATCCGCGGGCACGGCGTCCTCGGGCTCCAGATCCGGCTCGGACTCCGACACGGACTCCGACACGGACTCGGGCAGCGGCTCGTCCGCCACCGGCAGCGCCTCCTCGGACGCCCTCTCGTCCGGTCCGTCGTCATCCGCACTCTCCGGCGAGGCGGCCCGTTCCCCCTCCGCGTCGACCGCATCCGCACCGGCCTCGGCCGCCGACGCGCCGCTGGCATCCCGGGAACCGGTGGATTCGGTGGACTCGGTGGCTTCGGACGAACCGGATGGGCCGGAGGACTGGGCGAAATCGGCGGCAGCGGAGTCGGAGGAGCCGGCGGAATCGGCCCCAGCGGGCTGGGCGGGCGCCAGGTCGAAGTCGGCGCCACGGTCGTCCGCTTCGCCACCGCCGTCACTCTCGGCGCGCCCCACCGTTCCGGAGTCGGCCCCTCCGTCGCGTGCCCCGCTCTCCTCGGCGGCGCGCGCGGCGATCTCCTGCTTGAGGGCGGCGGCCGAGAACCGCATGGTGGCCCCACTCTCGAGGTCGCCATTGCCTGACTCGGGCTCCGACTCCGGCTGCACAGTCCCCTCGAGGCCGCCGGACGGCGAGGTCGGCGACGGGAAATCGCCCACCGGAATGCTCGGCACAGCAGTGGGAGAAGCCGGGTCGGAAGCAGGCGCAGGCGCCTGACCCGGCGCTTCCGGCTCCGACTGCTGAGGCTCGAATCCGCTCCCCACCGGCAACTTGGGCACCGCCGTAGGCCCCCCGCTCGGCGGCGCCGGCGGAGTGAACGGCGCCCCCGGCGCAGGCGCGGGCGGCGCGGGCGGAGTGAAGGAAGCCCCCGGTGACGGAGCCGGCGCAGGCGGCGTGAACGGCACGCCGGGAGCCACGGGCGGCGGGGAGGGCGTCGCGTGCGGCGGCGGAGTCAGCCCCGGCAGCGGCGGAACCGGCCCACCCGGGGAGGACGACGCAGCCGCGGAGTCCACCGGCCCCGCAGCGCCCGCGGCCCCAGCGGTGCCCGTGGATCCCGTGGACTCTGCAGTCCCCGCAGGCCCCGAGTCGTCCGACGTCCCGGAGCCCTGTCCCCCGGAAGCGCCGGACGCGTTCTGCGTGTACCAGGCGGGCGGCGCGTAGTCGATGGTGAACTCGCCCGTCGTCTCGACGGCGGACTCCGCGTCGGGCTGGTCATCACCGGGTGTCGCCCAGCCCCCGCGCGTCCCGTCCCGATCGCTGCTCACAGTTCCTCCCGGTGTGGTCGAGCACCCTCAAGCCGTGCTGGGGCGACCCTTGCTGTCGTCCGGCGTAGTCCGAAGTGAACGAGGTTGTCCGGTCCCCGGCCCTCCCCGTAGGACGCCCATGCCCGGTACCCGGGTTCTGACGTCGCACCGGTACCAGCCTAATCACCACAAGCACCGCCTCGGCAGCCCCGCCCACCCCTCGGTACCTGCTCCTGATGGGACCCGGCGACGCGAGGCTCCCGGACCGTACGGTCAATCCATCCGGCGCGGGGCGCCCATCAAACCGACCTCGGCGTCTGTGGGGCGTGTCATTACATACTGTCGATCCCGTTCCGTACACCACAGAGTGACGCCGTCAGCGAGTGACGGCAGGGCCTCGTACTCGCCGCAGGGCAGTCCGGCTACGCGCCCGATCTCCACTGCCTCGTCCGGGGAAACAGGCTGCACGCCCACCAGGCGGGCCTGGCGCATCAATCTTGGCGCCACCGGACTCAGATACTTGGCGTCACCGGACTCAGATAGGGGAAGGGTGAGTACCGCTGCCAGGGAGCGGAAGCCACCCGCCAACGCGGCGGACGCATGCCGCAGTCCCGGATCACCAGAAACAGGGACCATCGCCGAGGCACCGAGCGGCGGCACCCGTCCCACGTCGTGGGCGGTCATCCCGGACGGGCCTCCGCCGACCGCCTGCACGACCTGCCATTGCGCAGGCCGACCGGTCTCCACCGCGACCTGTGCCCCTGTCGCCGCAGCCCGCGGTGCCAGCACCTGTGCCGTCCAGAGACCGCCGGTGAACACGATGTCGAACGGCGTCGGCCGGTCGACCCCATGACGGCCGACTGCCCCTCAACGTTCACTCCCACGCTGCGACCGGTGACCCGTAGCTGCCCGCTGAGCGCCACCTCCCGCCGGCCGCCGCATGCGAGGGGCAGACTGAGTGTCTTAGCCAGCGCGGGGATTGCGGTCAACAGGGCCGCCAGCTGCGGCAGTCCGTCACGCGGAGCCGTCGAGCGGGGGCCGGCGGCGCACCCCATACGTGGTGTGCCTGCGGTTGTCACAGTGCCAACTCCGACTGGATTCCTCGGTCCGGCGCTGGACGGCGTCGTCCTGGCCGCCTTGGGCGGTGGCCAACGGAGTTGGCGCAGACGGAGGTGGCGACGGCGGCCGTCGGTCCCTCCTCGGTCAGCAGTTCGACCCGGAAGCCGACGCCCGTGAGCCGACTGGACAGGTGCTGCGCGGACCGCGCCAGGCGCTTCTGCTGCCTAGGAGGGCGCCGCCTCGTGCGGCCACCGCCTCCGGGTATCGCTCGGGGTCGAGCTTCGACGCGCCCACAGGATACGGACCGCGGGGGACACCGTCCCGGCCTGCAACTGCGGGTAATTGGCTACCAGGACGGACTGCTGCGGCAGATGCGGGGCGACACCACCGCCCTCGACATCCGTAGCGTGTGGCTGGCTGCGGCCGTGGCCGTCGCTGTCGCCCTGGTCACCGCAATCGGCCTGATCGGTTCCCGCCGTGGTGTCACGCCGTTCTGGGGCGGTTCACGGAGATCGAAGAGGCCTTCGTCCTGCCGACGCTGGTTCCGCTGGCACTGGCCGTCTTCGACGTCTACGTGGCGGCCCGGTCCATGACCAGTGAGTGACCACGCACGGGTGACCACCCACGGGCGGTACGAGTCCGGGCCGCCCTCACGGTGCGCTCACTGCTGGCCGGCCGTCCCCTTGCCCGGCGCCGGTTCCAGATCGAACTCCCCGTCCCGAGCGCCCAGCACGAACGCCCGCCACTCCGCCTCCGTGTACCGCAGCACAGTGTCCGGGTCCAGGGAGGAGCGCATGGCCACGGCACCGCCGGGCAGGTCGGCGATCTCCACCCGCTCCTCGTGCTCCTCCGTCCCCGGCGCGCTGTGCCACTCGGCGCCCGAGATGTCGAGCGCGTACAGCTCGTCGCGCTCCCGCTCCTTGCGTGCCTTGACGTCCTCGTTCACTTCCTCTGCCATCGCGAAGCGACCCCTTCCCACGCGTACCGGCCTCCCGGCACTGCCTGTGTCCGACCGTTCACCCTAGTGGCCGAGGCCGGTGGCCACCGGCTTCCGGCGCCGCGAGCAGGGCGGCAGCCGTCTGCTGGTACCCTGAGTGACGGCCGTTCGTGTACGCACCCCCGGGACCCCCCGCAGAAGCCCTGCGGACCCTGGAGGCCGCGCTCAGCGGATCCCCGCCATCCGAGTCACGGAAGATTCCCCGAGAAGAAGACCGGGGGCACTCGGTGGCCATCACAGACTATTGAGGAGTACGCGTGTCGCTCGACGCCGCTACGAAGAAGCAGATCATGGCCGAGTTCGGTACCAAGGAGGGTGACACCGGCTCCCCCGAGGTCCAGGTCGCCCTGCTGTCCCGTCGGATCTCCGACCTGACCGAGCACCTCAAGACCCACAAGCACGACCACCACTCCCGCCGTGGTCTGCTGATCCTGGTCGGTCAGCGTCGCCGGCTGCTGCAGTACCTGGCCAAGAAGGACATCCAGCGCTTCCGTACGCTGGTCGACCGCCTCGGCATCCGCCGCGGTGCGGCGGGCGCCAGGTAAGACGCCGTGCAGGGAGCGGTTCCCATTCGTTCGGGGGCCGCTCCCTTTGCTGTACGTGCGCAGTGTCACTGCGGCTTTGTAGTGTGGTAGCACAACGTACGAGGCGCGACGCGCGCCCCACGTCGTACGAACGTACGCGCGGACCCCGCGCGCACAGTCCCCGTACGACACCCAGGTGCATGACACCGTGCATGACACCTACGACACAACCGAACGAGACGAGGAGAAGCGCACCTCGCCGCCGCCGGTCCTCGGTAGTGGCCCCCGGGGGACAGGAATCCCGGGTGCTTCGATCGAAGACCGGCCCGCACCGGACGGAGCGCTTCTCCGCCACCGTCCCCCTGCCACACGGGCAGCGAGGGACGAAAGACGACAAGTAACGGAGAAAACGCTAGTGGAGAACGAGACCCACTACGCCGAGGCCGTCATCGACAACGGCGCCTTCGGCACCCGCACCATCCGCTTCGAGACGGGCCGGCTGGCCAGGCAGGCCGCCGGTTCCGCCGTGGCGTACCTGGACGACGACACCATGGTGCTGTCGGCCACCACCGCCTCCAAGCAGCCCAAGGACCAGCTCGACTTCTTCCCGCTCACGGTCGACGTCGAGGAGCGCATGTACGCGGCCGGGCGGATCCCCGGTTCCTTCTTCCGCCGCGAGGGCCGGCCGAGCGAGGACGCGATCCTCACCTGCCGGCTGATCGACCGCCCGCTGCGCCCGTCCTTCAAGAAGGGCCTGCGCAACGAGATCCAGGTCGTCGCCACGATCATGGCGCTCAACCCCGACCACCTGTACGACGTCGTGGCGATCAACGCCGCGTCCGCGTCCACGCAGCTGGCCGGCCTGCCCTTCTCCGGGCCGATCGGCGGCGTCCGCGTCGCGCTGATCCGCGGCCAGTGGGTCGCCTTCCCGACGCACACCGAGCTCGAGGACGCCGTCTTCGACATGGTCGTCGCGGGCCGTGCCCTGGAGGACGGCGACGTCGCGATCATGATGGTCGAGGCCGAGGCCACCGACGGGACCGTCAAGCTGGTCGAGGGCGGCGCCGACGCGCCCACCGAGGAGATCGTCGCCGCCGGTCTGGAGGCCGCGAAGCCCTTCATCAAGGTGCTCTGCAAGGCCCAGTCGGACCTGGCGTCCAAGGCCGCCAAGCCGACCGGCGAGTTCCCGATCTTCCTGGACTACCAGGACGACGTCCTGGAGGCGCTGACGGCCGCCGTCAAGCCGGAGCTCGCCCAGGCGCTGACCATCGCCGGCAAGCAGGAGCGCGAGTCCGAGCTGGACCGCGTCAAGCAGCTCGCCGCCGAGAAGCTCCTGCCGGAGTTCGAGGGCCGCGAGAAGGAGATCTCCGCCGCGTACCGCTCGCTGACCAAGACCCTGGTCCGCGAGCGCGTCATCAAGGAGAAGAAGCGCATCGACGGCCGCGGTGTCACCGACATCCGCACCCTGGCCGCCGAGGTCGAGGCGATCCCGCGGGTGCACGGTTCCGCGCTGTTCGAGCGTGGCGAGACCCAGATCCTGGGCGTCACCACCCTCAACATGCTCCGCATGGAGCAGCAGCTGGACACCCTCTCGCCGGTGACCCGCAAGCGCTACATGCACAACTACAACTTCCCGCCGTACTCCACCGGTGAGACCGGCCGCGTCGGTTCCCCCAAGCGCCGCGAGATCGGCCACGGCGCCCTCGCCGAGCGCGCCCTGGTGCCGGTCCTGCCGACCCGCGAGGAGTTCCCGTACGCGATCCGCCAGGTGTCCGAGGCGCTCGGCTCCAACGGCTCGACGTCCATGGGCTCCGTCTGCGCCTCCACCATGTCGCTGCTGAACGCCGGTGTGCCGCTGAAGGCCCCGGTCGCCGGTATCGCCATGGGCCTGATCTCCCAGGAGATCGACGGCGAGACGCACTACGTCACCCTCACCGACATCCTCGGTGCGGAGGACGCCTTCGGCGACATGGACTTCAAGGTCGCCGGCACCAAGGAGTTCGTGACCGCCCTCCAGCTGGACACCAAGCTGGACGGCATCCCGGCCTCCGTCCTGGCCGCCGCCCTGAAGCAGGCCCGTGACGCCCGCCTCCACATCCTCGACGTGATGATGGAAGCGATCGACACGCCGGACGAGATGTCCCCGAACGCGCCGCGGATCATCACCGTGAAGATCCCGGTCGACAAGATCGGCGAGGTCATCGGCCCCAAGGGCAAGATGATCAACCAGATCCAGGAGGACACCGGCGCCGAGATCACCATCGAGGACGACGGCACCATCTACATCGGCGCCGCCGACGGCCCGGCCGCCGAGGCCGCCCGCGCCACGATCAACGGCATCGCCAATCCGACCATGCCCGAGGTCGGCGAGCGCTACCTGGGTACGGTCGTGAAGACCACCACCTTCGGCGCGTTCGTCTCCCTGCTCCCGGGCAAGGACGGCCTGCTGCACATCTCGCAGATCCGCAAGCTGGCCGGCGGCAAGCGCGTGGAGAACGTCGAGGACGTCCTCGGTGTGGGCCAGAAGGTCCAGGTCGAGATCGCCGAGATCGACTCCCGCGGCAAGCTCTCCCTGATCCCCGTGATCGAGGGCGAGGAGGGCTCCTCCGACGAGACCAAGAAGGACGACGCCGACCAGTGACGTCCCGTAGCACCACGACGACGGCCCGCACCTCCCCGGAGGCGCGGGCCGTCGCCCGTACCCAAACCCTCATCAAGGGCGAGAACGGCACCGGCACGGTCCGCAGGACCACCCTCCCCGGCGGCCTGCGCATCGTCACCGATACCCTGCCCTCGGTCCGCTCCGCGACCTTCGGCATCTGGGCGCACGTCGGCTCCCGCGACGAGACCCCGTCGCTCAACGGCGCCACCCACTATCTGGAGCACCTGCTCTTCAAGGGCACGAACCGCAGGTCGGCGCTGGACATCTCCGCCGCGCTCGACGCCGTCGGCGGCGAGATGAACGCGTTCACGGCCAAGGAGTACACGTGCTACTACGCGCGTGTGCTCGACACGGACCTGCCGCTCGCCATCGACGTCGTCTGCGACATGCTCACCGGCTCGCTGATCCTGCAGGAGGACGTCGACGTCGAGCGCGGCGCCATCCTCGAAGAGATCGCGATGACCGAGGACGACCCGGGCGACTGCGTGCACGACCTGTTCGCGCACACCATGTTCGGCGACAACCCCCTCGGCCGACCGGTCCTCGGCACGGTCGACACGGTCAACGCCCTCACCGCCGACCGCATCCGCCGCTTCTACCGCAGGCACTACGACCCCACCCACCTGGTGGTCGCCGCGGCCGGCAACGTCGACCACAACAAGGTGGTACGCCAGGTCCGCGCCGCCTTCGAGAAGGCCGGCGCCCTCCGGGACCACGCCGCGCAGCCCATCGCCCCCCGCGACGGCCGGCGCACCATCCGCACCGCGGGCCGCGTCGAGCTGATCGGCCGCAGGACCGAGCAGGCGCACCTCGTCCTCGGTATGCCCGGCCTCGCCCGCACCGACGACCGCCGCTGGGCGCTGGGCGTGCTCAACACCGCCCTCGGCGGCGGCATGTCCTCCCGCCTCTTCCAGGAGGTCCGCGAGAAGCGCGGCCTGGCCTACAGCGTGTACTCCTACACCTCCGGCTTCGCCGACTGCGGGCTGTTCGGCGTCTACGCGGGCTGCAGGCCCTCGCAGGTGCACGACGTGCTGAAGATCTGCCGCGACGAGCTCGACCACATCGCCGAGCACGGACTGTCCGACGAGGAGATCGGCCGCGCCGTCGGCCAGCTCCGCGGCTCCACGGTCCTGGGCCTGGAGGACACCGGCGCGCTGATGAACCGCATCGGCAAGAGCGAGCTGTGCTGGGGCGAGCAGATGTCGGTCGACGACATGCTGGCCCGGATAGCCTCGGTCACGCCGGACGACGTCCGCAGCGTCGCCCGCGACATCCTCGGCCGACGGCCCTCGCTGTCGGTCATCGGCCCGCTCAAGGACAAGCAGGCGTCCCGGCTGCACGACGCCGTTGCCTAACCCCCTTCCGGTAAGGAACACCAAGATGAGCAAGCTGCGCGTGGCGGTACTCGGTGCCAAGGGCCGTATCGGGTCCGAGGCGGTACGGGCGGTCGAGGCCGCCGAGGACATGGAAATGGTCGCCGCCCTCGGCCGGGGCGACAAGCTGGAGACGCTGGCGGAGACCGGCGCCCAGGTGGCCGTCGAGCTGACCACCCCCGCCTCGGTCATGGGCAACCTCGACTTCTGTGTACGTCACGGCATCCACGCCGTCGTCGGGACGACCGGCTGGACCGAGGAGCGCCTGGCCCAGCTCAGGGGCTGGCTCGCCCAGTCCCCGGAGACCGGAGTGCTGATCGCGCCCAACTTCTCCATCGGCGCCGTCCTGACCATGAAGTTCGCGCAGATCGCGGCGCCGTACTTCGAGTCCGTCGAGGTCGTCGAGCTGCACCACCCGGACAAGGTCGACGCCCCGTCCGGCACCGCCACGCGCACCGCCCAGCTCATCGCCGAGGCCCGCCGCCGGGCCGACAGCGCCCCGGCTCCCGACGCCACGGTCACCGCGCTGGACGGAGCCCGCGGCGCCGACGTCGACGGCGTCCCGGTGCACGCCGTCCGGCTGCGCGGGCTGCTCGCCCACCAGGAGGTGCTGCTGGGCGGCGAGGGCGAGACCCTCACCGTCCGGCACGACTCGCTGCACCACAGCAGCTTCATGCCGGGCATCCTGCTGGGCACCCGCCGTGTGGTGACCACCCCGGGCCTGACCTTCGGCCTGGAACACTTCCTGGACCTGGGCTGACGGGGCCCGGGACCATGCGCGCGAAGATCTCCTACGCCGTCACGGCCGCCGTCCTGGTCGTCTACTTCGTCCTGGTCGGCAGCCGCGGCGTCCTGCTCATCGAAACCGGCACGCCGCTCACCGTCACCTTCGGCGTTGCGGTGCTGATCCTGCCGGTGATCGGGGTGTGGTTCCTGTGGAAGAACACCCAGTTCGTCCGCAAGGCCAACCGGCTCGCCGCCGAACTCGACGCCGAGAGCGGACTCCCCGTCGACGAGCTGAAGCGCACCCCGAGCGGCCGCATCGACCGCGACTCCGCCGACGAGGTCTTCGCCCGGCGGAAGGCGGAGACGGAGGACGCACCCGACGACTGGCGCAGCTGGTTCCGGCTGGCCGTCGCCTACCACGATGCCCGCGACACGCCCAGGGCCCGCAGGGCGATGCAGCGGGCCATCGCCCTGCACGACGCCGCCCATGCCGCCGGGACCACCGAGGCCACCGGGACCGCCCGGGCCGGCAGCGCTCCCGATGCGGACGGCGACGGCAGGCACGCCGAGGCCGCCTGAGCCGCGCCTGCACCGGGCACACACAACGCCGGTGACCCGTCGCCCGCAGCCGCGGACCGGGTCACCGGCGTTCCCGTCACCGGTGGTCAGTCGTGCCGGTACTCCGCCGCCCATGCCTCCACGGCGTCCGCGGCCCGGTCGAAGGCCTCCTCCCGGGCCAGGAAGTCGGCGTTGTGCGTGGTCAGCAGCGGCGGCACGGCACCGGCGCCCCGGCCCTGCCGGACCATGAGCAGCGCCTGCCCCTGCACCGTGCGCGGCAGCCCCAGCCAGCGCACCGGCTGCTGCGCCGTCCGCACCTGAACCACCTGCTGCCACGCCACCGTGCGGGTGCCGAGGAAACTCACCTGACGCAGTCCGTGCGCGCTCACCCACACGCCCATCCGCAGCAGCCGCAGCGCGCAGACGATCACGACGCCTGCGATACCGAAGACCACCGCGGACCCCGACAGCGTGCTGGTGGCCGCGATGATGACCGCCGCGAAGAGCACATACGACGCGAGCAGCAGCAGCACCGCCGCCATGCCCACCCGCCACGGCCCGGGACGGTACGGCCGGCGCCAGCGGTCCCGGTCGTCGTACGGCAGCGGGACGTCTTCGGCCGCGTCGAAGGCGCGGTCGGCCGTCAGGAAGGACAGGGGCACGGCGGGACCTCACTCGTTCCGGGGCGTGGGCTGTGCCCGGTGAGGCTATCGACCGGTGTGCCCGGTCACCACCCTCGGGGGCCCGGATGGCGGCAGGGACCGCCCGGGCGACGGGTCAGCGTCCCTCGGACGCCCGGGACTGCTGCGTCTGCTGCGCCGAGTCGTCCAGTGAGAGCGCGGGCATCCCGATGACCAGGGAGCCCACGAGCCCGGCGACGATGGTGAGCCCCAGCAGGGAGCGCCCGGCTATCTGCCCGAAGGAGGCCCGCTCCCGAGGCGGGGGAGCGACATTGCTGCGGAACCTGTCTGCCTCGGCGACAAAGGCGAACGGAACGGGTTCCCGCCGGCGGATCATCGAGGTACGTCTCCCTTCGGGGGCTTCAGGATGCGCTCGGGTACCGAGTGGCTCGTCATGGGTACAGACGAACGAACCGACCCGAAGGTGCCCTGTTCCGTCGAATTCATCGATTTCATCGCGGCACGCCACCGAACACCCGCTTCGGACGGGCCGCAGAGACGGCACCCGGCGGGCCGTAGAGTGGCGTCCTCAAGCGACGCAAGGGAAGGCCCGCCACACCGTGTCCGAAACGCCCGAAGCCGACTTCAAGATCGAACTGCGCAGCGACGTCACCGTCGAGCTGGTCAAGCACACCGCGTCCGACGCCGACGTGCTGTTCGCCGCCCGCGTCTCGACCGTCGGCGAGCAGTCCCTGGACGAGCTGAACAAGGACCCGGAGCGCTCCAAGGGCCTGATCAACTACCTCATGCGGGACCGGCACGGCAGCCCCTTCGAGCACAACTCGATGACGTTCTTCGTCAGTGCCCCGATCTTCGTCTTCCGCGAGTTCATGCGGCACCGCGTGGGCTGGTCGTACAACGAGGAGAGCGGGCGCTACCGCGAGCTCCAGCCGGTCTTCTACGTTCCCGACGCCTCCCGCAAGCTCGTCCAGGAAGGCCGCCCCGGCAAGTACCGGTTCGTCGAGGGCACCCCCGCCCAGCAGGAACTGGTCGGCCGCGCGATGGACGACTCCTACCGCCAGGCGTACGAGACCTACCGCGAGATGCTTGCCGCCGGCGTCGCCCGCGAGGTCGCCCGCTCCGTGCTCCCCGTCGGCCTGTACTCGTCGATGTACGCCACCTGCAACGCCCGCTCGCTGATGCACTTCCTCGGTCTGCGCACCCAGCACGAGTGGGCGAAGGTCCCGTCCTTCCCCCAGCGCGAGATCGAGATGGTCGCCGAGAAGATGGAGGCCGAGTGGGCTGCGCTGATGCCGCTCACCTACGCCGCTTTCAACACCAACGGCCGGGTGGCCCCGTAACCCGCCGTTCCGGCCCACCCGGGCACACAGGTACGGATCAGCCCGGCGAAGTGTCCGTATTGCGGCATTTCGTGAAGTTCATCTAGCCTGATCAAACGGACCCGGCACTGCTTGAACCCCCGAGCAGGCAGTGCCGGGATCCGCCTGGGAACCCATCCGCTGCCTGCCCCGAGGGCAGACCCCGCTCCGAGCAACGAGTAGCGTGTAACCCATGGCTCCGACCTCCACTCCGCAGATCCCCTTCGGGCGGGTCCTCACCGCCATGGTCACGCCCTTCACGGCGGACGGCGCACTTGACCTCGACGGCGCGCAGCGGCTCGCCGCCCACCTGGTGGACGCAGGCAACGACGGCCTGATCATCAACGGCACCACCGGCGAGTCGCCCACCACCAGCGATGCGGAGAAAACGGACCTCGTACGAGCCGTCCTGGAGGCCGTCGGCGACCGCGCCCACATCGTGGCCGGAGTCGGCACCAACGACACACGCCACAGCATCGAGCTGGCCCGCGCCGCCGAGAAGACCGGCGCACACGGCCTCCTAGTCGTCACCCCCTACTACAACAAGCCCCCGCAGGAGGGCCTGTACCGGCACTTCAAGGCCGTCGCCGACGCCACCGAGCTGCCGGTCATGCTCTACGACATCCCCGGCCGCAGCGGCGTCCCGATCAACACGGAGACCATCGTCCGCCTCGCCGAGCATCCGAGGATCGTCGCCAACAAGGACGCCAAGGGCGACCTGGGCCGCGCGAGCTGGGCCATCGCGCACTCCGGTCTCGCCTGGTACTCCGGCGACGACATGCTGAACCTCCCCCTCCTCTCGGTGGGCGCCGTCGGCTTCGTCTCGGTCGTCGGCCATGTCGTCACCCCCGAGCTGCGCGCCATGGTCGACGCCTATGTCGACGGTGACGTGCACAAGGCGCTGGAGATCCACCAGAAGCTGCTCCCGGTCTTCACCGGCATGTTCCGCACTCAGGGCGTCATGACCACCAAGGCCGCCCTCACCCTCCAGAAGCTGCCCGGTGGACCGCTGCGCCCGCCCATGGTCGAGCTCGCCCCGGAGGAAACCGAGCAGCTGAAGATCGATCTTGCCGCGGGTGGGGTACAGCTCTGACACCAGACTTCGCAGGACCGCGCCCCGCACGCACCCGCACTTCACAACTGAACAGGCAGGCCACCGGTGCCTGCACCCCACACAACGACAATTGCTTCTGCACGAACGTCACGCGCGCCACGTGCCACACCGGTACGTGGCGTGCGTGGTGAGGAGAGTCTTTTGAGTCATCCGCACCCCGAACTGAGCCCGCCCCCGCCGCTCCCCGAAGGCGGCCTGCGGGTCACCCCGCTCGGTGGCCTCGGCGAGATCGGCCGTAACATGACGGTCTTCGAGTACGGCGGCCGCCTGCTGATCGTCGACTGCGGAGTGCTCTTCCCCGAGGAGGAGCAGCCCGGAATCGATCTGATCCTGCCGGACTTCACATCCATCCGGGACCGCCTCGACGACATCGAGGGGATCATCCTCACCCACGGTCACGAGGACCACATCGGCGGTGTCCCGTTCCTCCTCCGCGAGAAGCCGGACATCCCGCTGATCGGTTCCAAGCTGACCCTGGCACTCATCGAGGCCAAGCTCCAGGAACACCGCATCCGCCCGTACACCCTCGAGGTGGCGGAGGGACAGCGCGAGCGCATCGGCCCCTTCGACTGCGAGTTCATCGCGGTCAACCACTCCATCCCGGACGCCCTGGCCGTCGCGATCCGCACCCCCGCGGGCATGGTCGTGCACACCGGCGACTTCAAGATGGACCAGCTGCCGCTGGACAGCAGGCTCACCGACCTGCACGCGTTCGCCCGCCTGAGCGAGGAGGGCATCGACCTCCTCCTCTCGGACTCCACGAACGCCGAGGTCCCGGGCTTCACACCGCACGAGCGCGACATCTCCAACGTGCTCCGCCAGGTCTTCGCCGGCGCCCGCAAGCGGATCATCGTGGCGAGCTTCGCCAGCCACGTCCACCGCATCCAGCAGATCCTGGACGCGGCCTACGAGTACGGCCGCAGGGTCGCCTTCGTCGGCCGCTCCATGGTCCGCAACATGGGCATCGCGAGGGACCTCGGGTACCTGAAGGTCCCGCCGGGCCTCGTGGTCGACGTCAAGACGCTGGACGACCTCCCGGACAACGAGGTGGTTCTGGTCTGTACGGGCTCGCAGGGCGAACCGATGGCCGCGCTGTCCCGCATGGCCAACCGCGACCATCAGATCCGGATCGTCCAGGGCGACACGGTGATCCTGGCCTCTTCCCTCATCCCCGGCAACGAGAACGCGGTCTACCGCGTGATCAACGGCCTGACCCGCTGGGGCGCGAACGTCGTCCACAAGGGCAACGCCAAGGTCCATGTCTCGGGCCACGCGTCCGCGGGCGAACTGCTGTACTTCTACAACATCTGCCGCCCGAAGAACCTGATGCCGGTCCACGGTGAATGGCGCCATCTTCGCGCCAACGCCGAGCTGGGCGCCATGACCGGCGTCCCGCACGACCGCATCGTCATCGCCGAGGACGGAGTCGCCGTCGACCTCGTCGAGGGCAAGGCCAAGATCTCCGGCAAGGTCCAGGCGGGCTACGTCTACGTCGACGGACTCTCCGTCGGCGACGTGGGCGAGCCGGCCCTGAAGGACCGCAAGATCCTCGGCGACGAGGGCATCATCTCGGTCTTCGTGGTCATCGACTCCTCCACCGGCAAGATCACTGGCGGCCCGCATGTCCACACCCGTGGCTCGGGCATCGACGACTCGGCGTTCGAGGGCGTGATCCCGAAGATCACGGAGGTGCTGGAGCGCTCGGCCCAGGACGGCGTCGTCGAACCCCACCAGCTCCAGCAGCTGGTGCGTCGGACGCTGGGCAAGTGGGTGTCGGAGACGTACCGCCGCAGGCCGATGATCCTCCCTGTGGTCGTGGAGGTCTGACGGTCCGTCGGCCCGCCGGCCGCGCCAACCAGTGGCGGGGCGCCTCGATTTGCATCGAGGCGCCCCGCTCCACTAGGTTTGCAACTCCGCTCGGACGGGCACCCGACTACTTCATGGTCGGAGAGGCCCGGAAGGGTGGAAATTCCGACTCAGAATC
>NZ_JBAGKH010000032.1:0-68934 GCF_036689765.1 Streptomyces poriticola | reverse complement strand
GCCCCGGGCCGGCCCCCCCCCCCCCCCCCCGGCAGGGGGGTCAGGCCGCGGTGAAGACCAGCGCGGCGTTGTGGCCGCCGAAGCCGAGCGACGTGCTCACCGCCACGTCCACCCGGGTACTGCGGGGTTCGCCGGCGACCAGGTCGAGTTCGAGGGCCGGGTCGGGGTTCTTGAGGTTGGCCGTGGGCGGGACCATGCCGTGCTGCACCGCCAGCACGGTGTACGCGGCCTCGATCGCGCCGGCCGCCGCCAGGGCGTGCCCGGTGACGCCCTTGGTGGAGGTCACCGCCGCCCCGCTGCCCACGACCCGCCCGAGCATGGTGCCCTCGACCAGGTCGTTCATCGGTGTGGCGGTGCCGTGGGCGTTGACGTGCCGCACCTCGGACGGTGCCACCCCGGCGTCCGCGAGGGCCGCCCGCAGCGCCCGCTCGACGCCCTCGCCGCCGGGCTCCGGGGCCGTCGCGTGATGCGCGTCGGAGGCCGCCCCGTACCCGCCGACCAGCGAGCGGATCCGGGCACCGCGGGCCCGCGCGTCGGCGGCCCGCTCCAGCACCAGGACTCCCGCCGCCTCGGCGGCCACGAACCCGTCGCGCTCCGCGTCGAACGGCTTGCCCGCGTGCTCGGGCGCCTCCCGGGACTTGGACAGGGCGCCCATCCGGCACAGCCCGGCCATCACCGTCGGGGTGAGCGCCGACTCGGCGGCACCGGCCAACACGACGTCGCACGCCCCCGAGCGCAGCAGGTCCCGGGCCGTGCCGACGGCCGTGGCACCCGACGCGCAGGCGGTGGCGGTGACCAGGCCGGGGCCACGGGCACCGCAGTCGATCGCCACGTACCCGGCGAGCATGTTCGGCATGTACTTGGTCACCAGCAGCGGAGAGACCCGTGCCGGGCCGTCCTCGGACAGCGTGCGGTGCTGCTCCTCCAGCGTCGCCGCCCCGCCCAGCGAGTTGCCGAGCACCACGCCGACCCGGGTGCCGTCCCACCGCTCGGGGTCCAGGCCGGCATCGCGCACGGCCATGCGGGAGGCGACCAGGGCCAGCTGCACGAACCGCTCCAGCTGCCAGGAGGCGAACCCGCCCAGCAGCTCCTGGGCGTCGAAACCGGGCACCCGGCAGGAGAAGTCGGCGGACAGGTCGCCGAGCGTGTCGTCCCGGGTGGCACAGGAGCGGCCGGTGAGCACCCGCTCCCAGTTCTCCTCGACGCCGATCCCGGCCGGGGTCACCAGGCCCAGGCCGGTGACGGCTATGGCGTCGGTTCCGCCCGCCATCAGACCGACGCTCCCTTGGCGGCGAGCAGTTCGACGACGTCGTCGATCGTCTGCTCCTCGGCGAGCTCGCCGTCCTCGATCCGCACGTCGAACTCCTTGTCCAGGACGAGCCCCAGCTCGATCAGGACCAGCGAGTCGAAGGACAGCGCGCCCAAAGTCACGCCCGGGGTGATCGCCTCGGGCTTGACCCTGAAGTGACCCGACAGCAGCGCGGAGATGCGCTCGGCGGCGGGCTGCACGGTGGTGTGTTCCTGGATGTGCTGCATGGTGTCTGCTCCTGAGGGTGGGGGGCGCCCGGCCGCACGCGGACGGGTCGCCGTGTCATGGGCGGTCCCGGAACGTCGTCGTCCCGGGACGGGAGGGAGAGAGGTCGGACGGGAGAGCGGCGGACCGCCGGTGGACACTCGGGCCGGTGGACGCTCGGCACGCTTCCGGGGAGGCGCCGCACGGGACGACGACGGCGCACAGGGAGGCGCCGCACGGGACGACGGCGACCGGGACGACGGCGTCAGCCCGGGGTGGTCTCCGGCCAGACGAGGCCCACCGATCCCCAGGTCAGCCCGCCGCCGAAGCCGCCCAGCACCACCCGCTGGCCGGGCCGCAGAACACCGTCGGCGACCGCGTCGGCCAGGACGAGCGGGACGGACGCGGCGACCGTGTTGCCGACCCGCTCGATGTTGGAGGGGAAGCGCTCCAGCGGTACGCCGACGCGCTCCGCGACCGCCGCGAGGATCCGGGCGTTGGCCTGGTGCAGGACGATCCGGTCGACGTCGGCGGGCGTGCCGCCCAGCGCCGCGGCCGTCGCCTCCACCGAGGCCGCCATGTGCCGTACGGCCTCGGCGAAGACGGGACGGCCGTCCATGGTGAAGTAGGTGGCGGCCTCCTCGGCGGGCAGACCGGTGGACCGCTGCCGGGAGCCGCCCGCGGCGACCTGGATGAGGTCGCTGCGGCTGCCGTCGCTGCCCAGCTGCAGCCCCCGCAGGGCGCCCGGCTCGTCCGGGTCACCGGCCCGCAGCAGCACGGCGCCGGCCCCGTCGCCGAAGATGGCCCGCGTGGTGCGGTCGGCCGGGTCGAGGATGGTGGAGAACGTGTCCGCGCCGATGACCAGCACGCTGCGGGCGAACCCGGACGCCACCAGCCCGGCGGACACGCCGAGGGCGTAGACGAAGCCGGTGCACACCGCGGCGATGTCGAAGGCGCACACGCCGGTCAGCCCCAGCCGGCTCGCCACTTCCGGGGCGGTCGCCGGGCAGGGCCGGTCGGGGGTGCTGGTGGCCAGCACCACCACGTCGGCGGCGTCCGTCCCGGCGGACCTCAGCGCCCGTCGGCCGGCCTCCACCGCGAGATCACCGGTGGCCGTGCCGGGGTCGACCACATGCCGGCGGGCGATCCCGGTACGAGTGCGGATCCACTCGTCGGAGGTGTCCAGCTCCCGGGCGAGCGCGTCGTTGGTGACCGCGGTCGGCGGCACCCAGCCGCCCAGCCCGGCCACCACCGCCGCCCGGCCGCCGGCCCCGCTCATCCGACCCCTCCGTCACCGCGACCCGGCCGGAGCCGGGCACCGTCGGCCGCCCCGGAGCCCTCGCCTGCCATAGCCATCACTGCGCTCACTGCGCACCCCTTCTCGCTGCCTTGCGGTCCGCCGGCCGTTCGTCCCGAAGTCCCGGGGCGGGCCGACGAGTTCACTGTGGCAACGGCAGCTCCGCTCCGGCTCACCACGGGCCCATGCCCCGCTCACGCCGGGACATGAGCGGCAAGTGAGCCGTGCGGGAGACGGGGTTGCCAGCATGGGAGAGCGCCCGGCGGCAGACGGCGGGCCGCCGGCCCCCGTGGAGCGCGCCGCGCCCACGGCTACGCGCCGGCCATCCGATTTCCCGAACGTGGACGACGTGGACGAGGAGACAGGACCAGTGCGGCAACGCAGGATCGGAACGGAGGGTCCGTGGGTCTCGGCCATCGGCCTGGGCTGCATGGGCATGTCGGAGTTCTACGGACCGACCGACGAGGCGCAGAGCCTTCGGACGCTCGAGGCGGGCCTGGACCTGGGGGTCACCCTCCTCGACACCGCCGACATGTACGGCAAGGGCCACAACGAGCGGCTCGTCGGGCAGGCCGTGGCCGGCCGCCGGGACCAGGTGGTCCTCGCCACCAAGTTCGGGATCCGGCGCGACGACCGCGACCCGCGGCAGGGCCGGCAGGTCGACTCCAGCCCCGAGTACTGCCGGCAGGCCATCGACGCCTCGCTCCGCCGGCTCGGTGTCGACCACGTCGACCTCTACTACCTGCACCGCCGCAGCCCCGACGTCCCGATCGAGGAGACCGTCGGCGCCATGGCGGAACTGGTCCAGGCGGGCAAGGTCCGGCACCTCGGACTGTCCGAGGTCAGTGCGCGGACACTGCGCAGCGCGCACGCCGTCCACCCGATCGCCGCCGTCCAGACCGAGTACTCGCTGTGGACCCGCGAGGTCGAGCAGGACGTCCTGCCGGCCGCGCGGGAACTCGGGGTCGCCCTGGTCGCCTACTCACCGATCGGCAGGGGCTTCCTGACCGGCGCCATCACCCGGCCCGAGGACCTCGACCCCTCCGACTTCCGGCACTCGCACCCGCGCTTCCAGCAGCAGCACCTGGCACGCAACGTCCGCATGGTCGAGCGACTGCGCGAGATCGCCCGCGACGCCGGCTGCACACCGGTGCAGCTCGCACTGGCCTGGCTGCTGTCCCGCGGCGAGGACGTCGTGCCGATCCCCGGCACCCGCCGTGAGACCTGTCTGCGGGAGAACGTCGCCGCCGCGGACGTCGAGCTCACCGACGACCAACTGGCCGCGGTGGCCGCCGCCGTACCGCCGGACGCCGTGTCCGGCGAGCGCTACGACCCCGCGGGCATGGCCACCGTCGGCCACTGACCGCCGCCCGCACCCCGACCCACCGTCCCCCCGAACCACACCCGAGAAACGGAAGACCTCCCGTGGCAGACAAGCTCCAGCAGCTCAGGCTCGCCGCCGTCAACATCGACGGCGTACTGCTCAACGACACCTTCAGCCCCGTCATCCACAACTTCATCGTCAGCCGCGGCGGCGAGTACACCGCCGACGTCGAGCGCAGCATCTTCTCCCAGCCCCAGCTGGTGGGCGGCCAGGGCATGGCCAACGCGGCCCGGGTGCCGTGGACCGCGCAGGAGGCCATCGACGTCTACTTCAAGGAACGCGAGGAGTACGTCCGGGACCACCCCGTCCAGCTCCTCGACGGCGCCGTCGACCTGTTGCGCCGGCTGCGCGCCCTGGGCCTGAGGACGGTGAGCTACGGCGGCCTGGACGCCTCCCACTTCGACCGCTACCTGGGCGAGCACGCCGACCTCTTCGACGAGCCCCGCTACGTCTGCACCAACGACTTCCGCCCCGGCCTGCGCGAGATCACCACCGAGGTCTTCGGCCTGGAGTACGACCAGGTGCTCTTCATCGACGACGTGGCCCGGGTCGCCGAGGTCGCCCGGGCGCTCGACATCCCCTTCATCGGGCACCCCAGCTCCTTCGAGCACAGCTTCCAGCCGCAGCTGATGCGCGAGGCCGGCACCCGCCACATCGTCGACTCGCTGCACGCCGTCGACGACGACCTGCTGCGCACCCTCGACGCCGAGGCCGCCGCGCACACGGTCTGGCGCGACTGACCCCGCGCCCCCGACGTACCGGCCCGGCCCTCCCCCGCGTCGGGCCGGTACCCCCTCCCCACCCACAAGGAGCCACCCCGTGGACCGCGACACCCGTGCGCACACCGTGCTGCTGGACTTCGACGGAGTGCTGAGCCTCAACGCCTCCAGCCTGCTGCTCCGGGCCCTGCACCAAGGCATCAACCGCCACACCGAACTCCCCTACGGCGCCACCGCCGCCCAGTTCAAGGCCATCTGCACCTTCCCGCAGCGGGACAGCCTGCGCGTGCTGTTCGCCGGACTCGGCATCGAACAGCATCTGGCGGACGGGATCGCGGAGCTGCGCTCGCTCACCGCCTTCGGCGGCACCCGGCTCGCCCTCGGCGACGGCGTCGAGGAGTTCTGCGCCGAACAGCGCGCCCACGGGGTGCGGCTGCGGGTCTTCTCCACCATGGACCGCAGCACCGCGCGCCGCGCCCTGCTCGACGGGCTCTTCGAGGCGCGGGACTTCGTCGCGCTCGACCACGCCTCCAAGGCCGACCCCGACACCTACAGCGCGCTGCTCACCACCGAGGCCGAGACGGACCCCGAGCGCTGGCTGCTCGTGGACGACTCTCCGCTGGCGCTGCGCGCCGCCAAGATCGCCGGACTGCGTACCGTCCTGATGCGCGGGGACGTCTTCACGGACGACGACGTGGCGCCGTTCGGCTCCTACATCGACGCCGAGGTCGCCTCCTTCGCCCAGCTCGGTGACGTCCTGCGGTCCGACCGGGCGGCGCTGCCGGCCTGACGGCGCCCGCCCCGTCCCCGCTCCCAGGCACCAGACAGGAAGCCCCCCCGATGTCCCACACACCTGCCGAAGCAGAGCCGGCCGCCGCACCGGCCGCCACCCGAACCGCGCCGGTCACCGGCGCGGGCGGCCCCCGGCCCGCGATCGGGCCCACCCGGACCCTGGTGGCCATCGCCCTCGCGGCCGTCATGCTGCCCATCTCCGTGACCGGCCCCGGAGTGGCGCTCGCCGACATGTCCGGCGCGCTGAACGCCTCGGCCGCCTCCACCCAGTGGGTCCTCAACGCCTACAACGTCGCCTTCACCGCGTTCATGCTGGCCGCCGGGTCGGCCGCCGACCTGTACGGGCGGCGCCGCATGTTCCTGACCGGCACCACGGTCTTCGCGCTGGCGTCGCTGGTGGCCGGCACGGCACCCACCATCGTGCTCGTCGACGCCGCCCGGTTCGTCCAGGGCATGGGCGCGGCGGCGGTCCTCACCAGCGGCTCGACACTGCTCGCGCACACGTTCAGCGGGGCCGCGCGGGCCAGGGCGTTCGGCATCTTCGGCGCCTCGATCGGATTCGGCCTCGCGATGGGCCCCTTCGTGTCCGGCCTGCTCGTCGGCGCGGCCTCCTGGCACGCCGTCTTCCTCGTCAACGTGGTCCTCGGCGCGGTGGTTCTGGTTCTGGCCCGCCCGCTGCCCGAGTCCCGCAACCCCGAGGCCCGGCGCATCGACAAGCCGGGCGTGGTCACCTTCACCCTCGCCCTGCTGCTGCTCGCGCTCGCCTTCGTGGAGGGACCCTCGCGCGGCTGGACCGGCCCCGGGACACTCGGCTCCTTCGCCGGCGCGGCGCTCTTCCTCGCCGCGTTCGTCGCCGTCGAACTGCGCAGCAGCGAGCCCATGTTCGACCTGAGCCTGCTGCGCCGTCCCACCTTCGTCGCCATCATCTGGCAGCCCGTCAGCATCGTCTTCGCCTTCGCCGCCCTGCTGGTCTACCTGCCGCCGTACTTCCAGGGCGCGGGCGGCGCCGGCTCCACCCTGTCCGGCGCGATGCTGCTACCGCTCACCCTGCCGGTGTTCGTGCTGCCGCTGTTCTCCGGTGCACTGGTGAAGCGGCTGTCGGTGCGCACGCTGCTGGCCGTCGGCCCCGCCGTGCTCGCCGTGGCCCTGCTCCTGATGACCCTCACCGACCCGGTCTCCTCGCGCACCGGTCTGTACGCCGCGCTGCTGCTCGCGGGGATCGGCATCGGCCTCGCCTTCGGCGTCATGGACAACGCGGCGGTCAGCGTGGTGGAACCGGAACGCGCCGGCATGGCGTCGGGCATGTTCAACACCCTGCGCGTCGCGGGCGAGACGATCGGCGTGGCCTGCGTCGGCGGTCTGCTGCTCACCGCGACCCGGCAGCGGCTGTCCACCGCCGGGGCGGACAGCGGCCCGATGGCGGACGACGTGGTACAGGGCCGGCTGTCCTCGGTGCGTGAGAGCGGCGGCGAGGATCTGGTGCACCGGGCCGTGCAGGGCCTGGAGCACGGCTGGAGCGTGGTGTACGTCGTCCTCGCCTGCGTCGCCTTCGCCGGCGCGGTCGCCATCTTCACGCTGGTCCGCGACCAGGACCTGGATCCGACGGCCACCGGCAGGGAGTGAGCCTCCTCCCGGCCGCCGACTGCAGCCGGAGCCACCGCGAGACCGTACCGCCCGCGCCGCACCTCCGGAGCGGGCGGTCGCCGTGTGCCGCCGGGCCGCCGCCGGCGTCGGACCCCGGCCGGGCACCGGAACCGGACCCGCTCGCATCCCGCCCGGCCCGCGCCCCGACCGCCCCGGTTCGTGAACGCCGTGCACAGCAGAGCGTGGGCTGCCGCCTCGCGGCTCGCGAGGCGGCAGCCCACTGTCCGTACGGGCACGGGCCGCGAGTTGTCGGTGTGGCAGGCCGGGCACCGGTCGTCCTTCGCGGCCCGGTCCGCCCGTCCGCCGTCGCCGCGGCAGACGGCTCGCCCGTCGGCGGCGCGCGGATCCGCGGGCCTGCACGACCCGTACGAGCGCACCGTCACCGGCCGACGTGGTCGCCGTGGCCGACGTCGTGGTCGCCGTCACGTCCCGCCGTCGGCTCCGGCCCGCCTCAGCGAGAAGGCGGCCTCCGCCACGTTCCGGCCGCCCTGCTCGAAGCCGACCTCGACGGTCGAGCCGCCGTCCGCCTCCTGCCACGCCGGCCGCCGTGCCCGCACGGTCAGCGGCGCGTCGAGTTCGGCGTAGGCACCGAACGAGGCGCGCAGCCCGGACACGGCCCACCGCTCGGCGCCCTCGCCGGTGAACGTCCCGGCCGACAGCAGGGCCGCCTGCCGCCCGGCCTCCATGAGCACCATGCCCGGGACATGGTCCTGCGGGTGGTCGAACAGGCTCGGGTGGCCGCCGGCCACCCGCAGCCGGGCCGCCACCGAGTCCCCGGCCGGTGCCGGGTCGAGCAGCACCACGTTCTCGGGCCTCGCGCGTCCCACGCGGGCCGGTTCCACCAGCCCCGCGGTCTCCGGGTGGCGGTACGCCTCCGAGGTCGGCACCGTCCCGGCCGCGCGGCCGCGCAGCTTCGCGTAGACCGTGTCCGTCACGTACTTGACCCGCATGCTCACCTCGCACAGAGGGCGCCCCTGCGCCGACACCCGCATGCGGTACCCGAGTCCGCGCAGGGTCCCGGCGACCCACTGCGCCTCCTGCGTCGTGGCCTCGACGGTCACCGGCACCGGGCCGCCCGCCGACCCCTCCGGGACGTCGCCGGAGAGCGTCATCGCCCACTCCTGCAGCACGAACTTCGTACCGGACGGCGCGCCGAAGTGCGCGTGCACCGCGTGGGTCTCCGCCTGCCGGCAGCACTCGAGCAGCAGCAGCGGGTCGAGCACCTGCGGTGCCGTGTGGTCGGTGTAGTAGGCGTGCGACGGCGGCAGCTGGGCGGCCGCGACGAAGCGCTCGTCGTCCACGCAAGCGCTGTCGGTGAGGAACACCTCGGACAGGGCGTGCCGGTGGACGAGGCTGCGCGGCACGGTCCGCTCGAACGTGAGCGCGGCTCGCGCCGCCGCGGCATCCGGTGCGGCCGACGTGATCGCTGCGGTCATACGGCTCCTCTTTCACAGGGACTGGCTGGGGGACGGGGACTACCGGGTCACCGGGGCGGTGAGGGTTCTCTCCCGGCCCGCCACGCTCCCAGCCCCGGCTAACACCCGGCTCACGCCCGCGTCATGGCGTCCACTGCGGCAGCTCTCCGGCTCCGCCCACCAGTGATCTGCACGACGCACGGCGTCCTCGACCGTCGGGACCTCGGTGGCGGGAGGAGTCCCCGCAGCATCCGCCGGGTGTCGGCACGCCCTCGGCCGGGGACCGGAAGGTCACGGGGCGGGTGGCCGGCGGAGCCCAGGCTCCGGCTCCCGCTCAGCTTCGCCCCCGTGGGCGTGGCGGAGCGGGGGAACGGCCTCTGTCCGCCCTACGGTGCTGGTCGCAGCGCTCTCGATCTCTCACCACACCCCCCGAGGGGAACCAGCCATGGCAGGACACACAACGGAACCGGACGTCAGGCCCACGACCGGGACGGGGCCCCGCTTCGACGGGCTCCGGGCGCTCTACATCAACGCCACCCTCAAACCGTCACCCGAGGTCAGCAACACCGGCGGCCTCATCGACCGCAGTGCCGAGATCATGCGGCGACACGGAGCGCAGGCCGACATCGTCCGGGCCGCCGACCACGACATCGCCACCGGCGTCTGGCCGGACATGACCGAGCACGGCGCCGCACGGGACGACTGGCCCCACCTCTACCGGAGAGTGATGGACGCCGACATCCTGGTCCTGTGCGGCCCCGTCTGGCTCGGTGACAACAGCTCTGTCATGAAGCAGGTCATCGAGCGGCTGTACGCCTGTTCCAGCAAGCTCAACGACGCAGGGCAGTACGCCTACTACGGCCGTACTGCCGGCTGCCTGATCACCGGCAACGAGGACGGCGCCAAGCACTGCGCCATGAACGTCCTCTACAGCCTCCAGCACCTGGGCTACACCATTCCGCCGCAGGCCGACGCGGCCTGGGTCGGTGAAGCCGGTCCCGGGCCGTCCTATCTGGACGCCGACTCCGGCGGGCCGGACAATGAGTTCACCAACCGGAACACCGCATTCATGACCTACAACCTGCTCCATCTGGCGGCGATGCTGCGCGCGTCCGGTGGCATCCCGGCCTACGGCAACCAGCGCAGCGCATGGGACGCCGGCTGCCGCCCGGATTCCCTCAACCCGGAACACCGCTAGCCGAAGCGGAGGTGTACCCCGTGAGCTTCGAGAACCCACCCAGCGCGTCAGCGTCCCCCCAGGGCGCGGCGTGGCCCTCACTACGGGTCGCCGACTGGACCGAAACGCGTGACACCCTGCACATGTGGGCACAGATCGTGGGCAAGCTGCGGCTGGCCCACGCGCCTCTGGTCAACCACTGGTGGCAGGTCACCCTCTACGTCACCCCGCGAGGTCTGACGACCGGCGCGGTGCCCTACGGGGACGGTGCCTTCGATGCCGAGTTCGACTTCGTCGAGCATCGGCTCACCATCCGCAGCAGCAGCGGCGCCGGCCGCGAGGTGGCCCTGGAGCCCAAGTCGGTAGCGGCCTTCTACGCCGAGGTCATGCAGGCCCTGCGCGCCCTGGGCATCGACGCTGCCTTCCAGCGGCGGCCCAACGAGGTGGAGCCCTCCATCCCGTTCGCCGAGGACGAGCAGCACTCCTCCTACGACGCGGCGGCGGCACACCTCTTCTGGCGCCAGCTGCTGCAGGCGAACCGCGTCCTGGGTCGCTTCCGGGCGGAGTTCGTGGGCAAGGTCAGTCCCGTCCACTTCTTCTGGGGGGCCATGGACCTGGCGTGCACCCGCTTCTCCGGCCGTCCGGCCCCACCTCATCCGGGCGGCGCCCCGAACTGCGGTGACTGGGTGATGGTGGAGGGTTACTCACGGGAACTGTCCAGCTGCGGATTCTGGCCCGGCGGCGGTGAGGAAGGCGCCTTCTACGCCTACGCCTACCCCGAGCCGGACGGTTTCGCCACCCACCCGGTCCGTCCCGCCGACGCCTTCTACAGCACCGAGAACGGACAGTTCCTGCTGCCGTACGAAGCAGTACGTACTGCCCGCGATCCCGATCAGGCGCTGACGGAGTTCCTGCGCACCACCTACGAGGCAGCCGCAGAGCACGGCAACTGGGACCGTGCCGCGCTGGAGAGCGATCCTCGCCGCTGGGAGCGGCCGGCGGCACGGACGGAACCGAGCTGAGGCCGGTTGGGTATGTGCGTGAGGTCATGGACGTCCACATGCAGGGCCGGGGTGATCAGCAGGGAATCTCCGCAGCAGCCGATCAGGGGCGGTTCCCCACGCGGCATCTTCCACAAGGTGGTCCGCAGGCTTCCCCCGGCGTGCTCCTCGGTGACCTCCGGCCACGACGTGCCTGCAAGGACCGTGCGGCACACGCGTTCACGGAGCCCCATGAAAGCGAGGAGCCGCTGGCCGCTGTGACACAATTCGACGCTTCCGGTTCCGAGCTTCCGGTTCCGAGTTCGAGCCGGAACTGGCCGAGCAAACACAACTGGTCAGGCGGAGACACCAACCTTGATCGCCTCGCTCACCGATGTCCGCGTGAGCGCACCCCGAAGGCCGAAGGCCTCACCAACGGCGCGTCACTGCTCGTGATGTCCCTCGTGCGACTCCGTAGGCGTGCCGCGTTCTCCGCGGAGGCTGTCGGCACCGGTTCCTGCTCCTCGTACACGCTGTGCAACTCCTCCGGGCACAGGTCCGAGGCATACCCCGAGGACCGTGGAGGGCCGTTGACGACGGGGTGACGCCGCGCTGACGGCCGCTCCGTAGCGTCGGACGTGGCGACGAACCTCGACGAGGCCCCGGAACACCTCTACGCCACCAGCACGGCCTCCTCCGGAGTGGAGAACGCCGTGTGGCCCGGAGGCAAGCTCGCGCAATCCGCGGAAGAGCACTCCTGACTACTACGTCAACGACCACGTCGACCGAGTGTCCGGCCCGCAGCATCTGCACGCCGGTTCTTGATCGACCAGGAGGCCCCGATGTCCTGGCGAGTCGCGAACAGCCTGGAGACGCTGAGACGTCAGCTCGACGCACGCTTCCCGGGCCGCAACACCGCCGCCGACGGCAGCATCGGCGACGCGGCCCATCAGGCGCGTGGGAGCGCCAGCGACCACAATCCCTGGTACGGGCCCGGCATCGTCACCGCCCGCGACTTCACCCACGATCCGGCGCACGGTCTCGACATCCAGCAGGTGGCCGACCGGCTCCTCGACAGCCGCGACCCGCGGATCAAGTACGTCATCGCCAACCGTCGCATCGGCACCAACCGCAACTGGCAGTGGGAGCCGTACGACGGCGCCAATCCGCACGAGGCGCACTTCCACCTGTCCGTGGTGGCCGACCCGCGCTGCGACGACGCCCACGACTGGACTCTGCCCGTGCCGGGAGTGGCACCAGACGGTGGTGGCGCCGGTGCGGACGGCACGTTCGTCACCTGGGGCACCGGCGTCAACGTGCGGGCGCAGCCCCGTCTCGACGCTCCGGTCGTCGCGGTGCTGTCCGGACCGACGCGGGTGACGGTGCAGTGCCAGATCCGGGGCGACTCAGTGGACACGGCCGGTCACACCAACGACGCGTGGAGCTTCGTGCCCGCGCTGGGTGGATACGTCTCCAACATCTTCATCGACCACCCGGCGGCCTGGCTTCCGGACATCGGTGAATGCTGAACGGGTGAGTGCTGTATGTCCGAGCCCCAGAAACTCCCCCTCGTCCATGTCCGAGGGTTCGCAGGAGACACGTCCGGGATCAACGAGGTCGTGACGGACCCCTTCCACACCGCTGCACCGATCCTCGGCGCGGACGCCCGGATCCGGCTCACCGTCACGCCCTGGCACTGACGAAAGGAGATCGGCCTTCATGGTTGCTCTGTCCAACGTCCTGTTCGGAGCTCAGCACGTCAGGCCATACGGGAGGCCGCAGTGACCGCCATCGACGACAAATGGAACACCGTCCAGTGGATCGGCCCGCCGTTCGACGCGGGCGCCGGAAGCCATGAGGGACCGAACCCGGACCGGCGCGGCACCTCACGCGACTACAGCAACGGCTCGATCTACTGGTCCCCGGCGACAGGTGCCCACGAGGTGCACGGCGACATCCGGCTCAAGTATGCCCAGGTCGGTGGATCCATCGGCTTCCTCGGCTACCCGGTGACCGACGAGTTGGGCTGCCCGGACGGCGTCGGGCGCTTCAACCACTTCGAGGGCGGCTCGATCTACTGGACCCCGCAGACCGGCGCCCACGAGGTGCACGGCGCCATCCGCGACGCGTGGGCCGGGATCGGCTGGGAGAACAGCTTCCTGCGCTACCCCACCACCGACGAGACCGGCACGGGCAGCAGCCGCTCCCACCGCTTCCAGCACGGACACATCAGCTGGTCACCCACCGAGGGTGCCGTTGCCCACCGCAGCACCCCGATCGACTGAGGGCGGCGAGAAGTCACATGGGCGCCATCCCAGGACTCGAACTGGAGCGGTTCGCCGCCGGTCAGGTTCCCGAAACCGTGGACATCGACGCGCCGCTGCCACCGGTGCGGCTGCGCGGGCGGCTCATGCGGAGCCCCGACTTCAGTCAGCTGTCCGGAGTCCTCAGCGCCTCCCTGCCCGTCGTCACGGCGACCGCGTTCGGGGAGGCCAGGCTCAAGGGGGACGGCAGCCCCTCGTTCCTCGTGCTGCTCGGTGCCTCCTTCCCCGAACCGGGCCTCCAGGTCGGCTTCGGCTTCGCCCTCAGCGGCGTCGGCGGGATCGTCGGCGTCAACCGGCGGGTCGACCGTGAGGCCCTGATCGGTTCCATCGCCGACGGCACCGCCGACGACCTGCTGTTCCCTCCGGACCCCGCCCGGGCGGCGCTGCGGGTCCTGCCCCGGCTGCCGGCGCTCTTCCCCGCCACACCGGGCCGGCTCGTGGTCGGGCCGATGTTCAAGATCTCGTGGGGCGGGCGGATGATCTCCCTGTCGGCTGCCGTGGTCGCCGAACTGCCCGACCCTGTACGGCTCTCCGTGCTCGGGGTGCTCAGAGTGGCCGTACCGGACCCGGCCGTACCGCTGATCGAGCTCAACGCCACGTTCGCCGGCCAGTACGACAGTGCGGAACCGAGCGCCTTCCTCATGGCGAGCCTCAACGGGTCGCACATGGCGGGCATCCCGCTCAACGGAGACGTCCTGGTGCTGAGCCGAGGCGGCCCCGACGCGACCTTCGTGCTCAGCGCCGGAGGTTTCCACCCAGCGTTCACCATCCCCCGGGGCGTGCCGCCGCTGCGCCGACTGAGCATGAACCTCGCGCCGGTGCCGTGGATCCAGCTGCGCTGCGAGGCCTACTTCGCGATCACGAGCAATACCGTGCAGTTCGGCGCGCAGCTCTCCCTGGTCGCCGAGATCGCGGGCTGTGGCCTGCGCGGCCAGTTCGGCCTCGATGTGCTCGTGTACTTCGAGCCCGCCCTGAGATTCACGGCGGCCATGCGGGGCTCCCTCGCCGTGCGGGTCCTCGGCGAGACCCTGCTGGGCATCGCGTTCTCCCTGACCCTCGAGGGCCCCGCTCCCTGGCACGCGGTGGGCCGCGGCAGCATCGACCTCTTCCTCTTCGAGGCATCGTTCGACTTCGACGAGACGTGGGGAAGCCGCCCGCCGCCGCTGCCGACCGCGCCCCCCGACCTGGAGGAAGAGCTGCGCACGGCGTTCCGGCAGCAGAGCGCCTGGACCGTGCTGCCGCCCGGGGACGACCGCACCCCGGTCCGGCTGTCACCTGCCGCGAACCGGCTGCTGGCCGCCGGCGGACGCGTCCACCCGCACGGCAGGCTCGTGGCCCGGCAGCGCGTCCTGCCGTTCGGCGTGGACGTGCAGCGCTTCGGCCGTACCCCGGTCGAGCCCGCCCAGCGCTGGGACGTCGCCGTCGCCAGGCTGGGCGAGGACGACGCCGGCCGTGCCGCCACCTTCGACTCCTTCGCGCCCGGTCTCTTCCTGGGCATGACCGAGGACCAGCAGCTGGGCAGTCCCGCGTTCGAGGACTTCCGCTCGGGCGTCGCCTTCGTCACGGACACCGGTACGCCGGACGACAGCGCGTTCATCACCGCGACGTTCGAATGGGAGACCCGCGTCATCGACGGAGTGCACCTGAAGGTCATGCGGCGGGCCCCCCGGGTGCTCGACCTGGTGGATGCCGAACTCGTGGCTCTGGCTCCCTCCGTGCGCAGCCCGCACTGGTGGCAGCCGGCGCAGCAGTCGATGACTGTCACCGAGCGGCCCGCCATGGCCGTCATGTCGACCTGGTCGATGACCAAGGTCGCCCCCGAGAGCACGGGCGTCGACACCGGGTCGGCGACGGGCGGCGCCCCGGCCGCCGCCGAGCTGCGGCTGCGGCTGGCCGGCCACCGGGACCTGAAGGCAGTGGAGAGTTGGGAGGTGCGGGACTGATGACGGAGGATCTCCAGTTCGCCCCCCACATGCAGAGCTCCATCGGCGCCGCGGTCTCGACCACGATGCCCCACCTCCTGCCGACGCTCAGCCCCGAACTGACCCTCGTCGGGCCGGGCGGCCGGACAGTCACCATGGATCCGCCCGGGACGGGCCTGCAGATGCTCGGACCGGAAGGCGTCGTCGGCATCGACCCGCGCCACATCCTGCGCATGGAGCCGACCCCGGGCAGTGCCGACGTCGAACCGAACTACCTCGCCTGCATCGAGTTCGACCTGCCCGAACTACCCTGGCTGTTCACGCCGGCCCGCGCCGACCAGGGACGGCTGCGCCCCTGGCTGGCCCTCGTCGTCCTCGAGCGCGCCGACCATCAGCCGCAGCCCGGCCGGCCCCTGCCGTTCGTCGACGTCGCCCCGGCCCGGTTGCCGGATCCGGCCTCCTCCTGGGCGTGGGCGCACGTCCAACGGCCCGCGGGCCGCGCCGGTCCACTCACCTCCCGGCTGCTCTGCCCGAGAAGACTCGAGCAGTCCACCCCGTACCTGGCCTGCCTGGTACCGGCGTTCGAGGGCGGACGCGTGGCGGGGCTGACCGACGGAGACCAGCCGGTCGACGCGCTCGGCGACGCCTGGCAGGTCGGCGGCGGCGTCGTACGGCTGCCCGTGTATCACCACTGGGAGTTCACCACCGGCGAAGCAGGGGACTTCGAGCAGCTCGCGAGCGCCGTCGTCCCGCTGAAGAAGGACGAGATCGCGGCCCTGGGCGGCGTGTCCGTCGACATCACCGAACCATGGCGCAACGGTGAACCTCTACGCACCTCGGACGGCACGCCCGCACGGCAGACGATCGTGGTCCAAGGGGTGCTCTCCCTGCACGACCCGCCCGACGACACCGTCGACGCGGCGGCGGTCGAGGACTTCATGACCCGCGTCGCCGACCAGATCAGCCGCGGCGCCGAGGACGACGTCACCCTGCCGTTCTACGGCGGGCACCATCTGGTGCGGCGGGGGATCGACGCCGGGGGCACGGGCTGGCCGGCCGACCTCAACCTGTGGCCGGAACGCCGGATCCCGGCCGCGCTCGGAGCCGAGTGGGTCCGCGAGAACCAGGAGTTCCTCATGGCCCGCGCCTGGGAGCAGGTGGGACCCATCCGGGAGGCCAACCGACTCCGGGCACGTACGGCGTTCTGCACCGAGGTGGCCTCCTCCGTGCACCGCCGCGACATCGGCACCCTGGACCCGGCCGAACTGCTGAGGCTCGCCGGGCCCGTCAACGACCGGGTCATGACCGACAGCGGTCTGCCGCTGCGGACCGAGATCGCCGTGAGCCCCGCCCCGACCGCACTGGCCGACCCCGCCCTGCACCGGTCGGTGCTGCGCTCCCGCGGGCCGACCTCCCGCCGCACCGGAGTACGGCCGGGCTCCTACGTGGCGCGTGCGCTCCGCGGCGAGCTGATTCCGCCCATGCCCGCACCAGTCGTCACCGCCCCGCAGGCCACAGCGCCGCTAGCCGGAGAGGACAGCGATGAACTGGCCGCCCGAGTAGGATCCGCGCTGCGTTCCGACGACTCCCACCGAGCCGGGACCGTCCTCCGGGTCCTGTCCGCGATGGCCGTCTCCGCCGAGGCGAACGGCTTCCCGGACCAGGCACAGGCACTGACCTCGGCCGTCGCGGACCCGGTCCGGCGAATGGTCGGCGAGACATCCGAGGACACACCGGCGGCCGAAGGTACGGACGGGACCATGCCGGCGCTGCGCCTGCTGTCCCTGGAGCGCGCGTTCACCGCCACCACCGTCGCCCCCCTGGTCGGCGATCTCGCCGAGCGTTTCGGCGCGATGTCCGCCGGCCCCGCTCTCAACGTGCCCGTGCTGCACCATGTGCTGGCCTCGGACTCGATGTCGGACGACCCGGGCAGTCACCTTCTCGAACTCGGGGTGCCCGTCGACCAGAGCGCGCTGGGCGCGCGGCTGACGACGGCCCTCGAACCCGGCCCGCTGCTGGCGGCACGGCTGGCGCACCAAGCCTCACCGGAGCCCGGATTTCTCGCCGCCGAGACCCCTGCCCCCACCGACCCCGTCATGATGTGCCCGTCGTTCCCCGCCCCGCTCGCCCTCGCGCTCAAGGAACGCCTGCCGGACTGGTTCCTGCCCGGCTCAGCCCTGATCCCGGACAACCGCGCCGTTCTGCTCAAGGCCAACCCGGAGTTCATCGCCGCCTTCATGGTGGGCGCCAACGACGAGATCAACCGGGAGCTGCGCTGGCGGGAGTATCCCACCGACCTCAGAGGCACTCCGTTCACCCAGTTCTGGCCCCGGACCGACGGGGTGTCCGACGTCCCTCCCCTCCACACCTGGACACCGGACGGCGCCTTGGGGTCCCACCTGGCGGCCGGCGCGGGCGGACTCGACGTCCTGCTGATCCGGGGGCCGCTGGTCCGCCGCTACCCCGACATGACCGTCGCAGCGCTGCCGCCGGAGGCCCGGCACCAGCCCGGTCTCGCCGAGGAGAGCTGGCAGCGCCCCGTCATGATCCTCAACCTCGACGAGCAGACGGCCGCATACGCCTTCGAGCTGCCCGAGGCCACCGTGCACGACTGGTGGTTCGTCCTGGCCGAGAACGCGCACCGGGTGCGGTTCGGCTTCGACACCGCGGAGACAGCGACGGTCCAGCAGGCCGACGAGGAGACCCACGAGGCGCAGCCGCGGCCCCCCTGGAGCGACCTGGACTGGGGCGACGTGGACGGCGGTCGCGGCTTCGCGGAGATCGACGGCCGGGTCCTTCCCTCGCCCGGCACGCCCACTCCGGTGTCCGGCGGACGGTGGAACGCCGCCGAGGTGGCCAACATGGCCCTCCAGCGCCCGTTCCGCATCGTCCGATCCGCCCGCAGCCTGATCGGAGACCCCTGACGTGAACACGGACATCGCGCAGGCACACCGCGCCGTCGCGGACGCCCGCATCGCCCTGGACTGGTCCAGGGCCGGGCTCGCCGGATACGAGAAGAGGCTCCTGGGAAGCGAGGCGAACGACGCGGGCGTGCAGCAGGAGATGCTCGATCAGCGCCAGGAGGTCGCCGACGCCGAGACCCGGCTCCAGCAGGCCCGCGAGGTCTACCGCGAACTGGCCGGCGCGGCACCGCCGCTGTGGCCGGACGGTCCCAAGGACCCGGTGCTACTGCTGCCGCTGCGACTGGAGACCGTGTTCCGCACCTCCGACGGCGGCGAACCCGAACTCTGGATCCGCACCTACCCCGACGAGATACACGTCGACTCCCATGAGACGGCGCTCACCGCCGCGGAACGCACGGCCACCGAGACCTACTGGAAGGCCGTCTGGGCCGCCGGCGGGAACCAGGAACGGCGCTCTGCCGCCTGGCGGCACCTGGTGGCCGTCATCGGCCCCGGGCGGGCCACCTGGGCGACGAAGCACTACCACCTGCAGGGTGAGCCCCCGAGCACCGAGACGCCCGACGGCACCGCGGCCCCCGATCCGGGGCCGTTCACCGATGAGCCACCGACGCGCGAGAGCGCCTGGACCCGGGCGGCCCACACCTACGTCCTCCCGGACCGGCTCGTCTTCTCCGGCTACCAGGTCACCGGAGACGGCCAGATCGGTCTCGTCTGGCGGCAGGAGGGCGCAGCCGTCCCCGGGACCCTGGACGTGGGCCTCGGCCCCACCGCCACCGCGCCACCCCTGTGGCTCACCGACTTCGGAAAGGCCGTCGAGGTCGGCATGGGAGTGCGCGTGCCCCTGACCGGCCTGCCGCAGCACTTCGACCTGCTCACCGTCACCGGCGTCCGCGGCGGCCCGTCGCAGCACACGGCCGGGCTCGTCGGAACCCTCCTGGAAGCTCACCGCTGTACCGACGGCCTCAGTGTGCTGCCCACCGGAACGCCCACCAACAACACCGCCGAGAAGCGGTCGGCATGGCAGTCCCGGAGCCCGCAGGCGGCACCCGAACAACTCGCTGCGCAGCGCGCCGCCTTCGTGCCGGGCAGCCGTCAGGCGGCGGCTCGGATCGCACACGCGCTGGGGCCCGCCGCCGGGTCGGTGCTGACGGACGTCCCCGACGGGCTGACCGAGGACGACCACGACCTCCTGCTCCATCTGCGGACCGCCCTCGGCGCACTGGCCGCCGCCTCCACCAACTGGCGCTCGCTCGACCTGAGGGAGGGAGAAGAGACCAAGATCCACCCTGACCTGCTGTTCCTGGTCTCCCACTACGTCGACCACGTCCACGGGCGGGGCTCGCTGCCCAGCGTGCGCGTGGGCCGCCAGCCCTACGGCATCCTTCCCGCCACCTCGCTCGACCTCTGGCACGGCACGGAGGTCGATCTGCGCATCCTGAATCACCTGCTCGGCTTCCGCACCTTCGCCGAGTCCCAGGGCTGGCGTGCCCCCAGCGTCGTCTCCGGCGGCGACCCGGACGCCACCATCAACGATCTCCTGCACCGCCTCCCCGCCTCCCGGCGCCTGCGCTGCTACCTCCAGACGCCGAAGACCCCGCCGTACGAGCCGCTGCCCGAGACACCCATCGGCACGATCCCGTATCTCAGCGGCTTCACCTGGGCGGAGCGACCCGACCCGGAGGAGGTGCCGCCGGCACCGCCCCTCGAGTTCGACGTACAGCAGGAGACCACCCAGGAGCTGCGCGAGCTGGTGGACCACTCCCCGGTCCGCGGCATGTGGGACTGGTGGCAGGAGACCGCCCCGCTGCTCGCCGCCCAGCACGAGATGACCCCCGAACGCGCAGAGCGCCTCCGTGCCTTCCAGACGATGATCAGCGGAGCCTCGACGGGCAAGCTCGGGCTGTTCTACCACGTGGCGACCATGGTGCTGCGTATGCACCAGGAGGCCCTGCGCCGGCAACTGGAGGACCACGGTGGGCGGGTGGAACCCCGCGTCCGCCTCCTCGACGGTCATCTGACGGCCCCGGCCGGCGTCGCCCCGGACTCCTATGACTGGATCTGCCTCGCCCTCGACCAGCTGTCGGAGGTGGAGGACCGGGCGCACGGGGACCTCCGCCACGTGGAACGACTGCTGTGCGAAGTCCTGGACACCCAGACGCACCGGCTGGACGCGTGGACGACCTCGGCCGCGTCGGCCCGGCTGGCGAGGCTGCGCACCGACAGTCCGGCGGGCACCCACCTCGGCGCATACGGCTGGGTCACCGGCGTCACCCCCCGCGAACAGCAGCAGGCGGACGAACAGGAGACCGGGGTCACGGGCGGTGGGACGACCGACGAGGTGACCGGCGAGGGCACGGAGGAGGCGCACGAGACGGACATCGAGGGGCCCGGCGGCGCCTCAGACCCCCAGGAGACCCATGACGGCTACCTCATCGCTCCGTCGATGCACCACGCCACCACACTCGCCGTGCTGCGCTCGGGCTGGCTCACCCACACGAACCGTCAGGCCTTCGGCATCAACCTCACCTCCAGCCGGGTACGGCGGGCCCTGTCGGCCGTCGACGGCATCCGCTCCGGTCAGACACTGGGCGCACTCCTCGGCTACCGCCTCGAACGCTCCCTGCACGAAGCACGGTTGGACGTGCTCATCCGTCCGCTGCGCGTCAACTACCCCGTTCCCGACCTGGTCGACCCCGGCACGGACGGAAGCGAAGAGGCCCGTACGGCGACGGCCGCACAGTCCGTGGTCGACGGTCAGGCCCTGCTCGACGACTGGCTCGCGCACGGCCGACTCCTGGCCGATCTGGGGCTGGACGTCACGGAAGCGGACCTGCCGCTGCTCGCCCAGGCCGACGGATTCGTCCAGGAGCTGGAGGCGACGGTCGACGCGGTCGGCGATCTGCTTCTCGCGGAGAGCGTGCACCAACTGGTGGGCGACAATCCAGTCAGAGCGGGAGCGGCGGCCGACGGCATCGCCCGGGGAGACAGGCTGCCCGAGGAGTTCGACGTCATCCGCACCCCGCGCTCGGCGGTGGCCGTCACCCACCGCCTCGGCCTGCTCACCCCGGCCGGAGGGACAAACGGATGGGCCACCGGCCGTCCGCTCGCCGCCCTCGAACCGAGCCTGGAACGCTGGTGCCAGATCCGCCTGGGTGACGCCTCGGCCTGGACGTTCGACTTCGGCGACCCCGCGGCACCGCTCACGGTCGCCCTGCCCGAACTGGGCATCTGCGCCCTCGACGCGGTGCTCGGCGCCGGGCCGGCCGACGACCCCGCCGACGACAAGCCCGACGACGCCCCGGCCCGGGACAATGCCTTGGCCCGTCGGCTGCTCCGGCAGGCCGCGGCCCGTTCGGACCCCGGGGCGGCGCCGTCCCGCGTCACCCGCGCCTCCGCCGCCCGCTTCGCCGAACTCCAGCAGCTGTGCCGGTCACTGGCACGTGTGCTCCGCGACGCTCGGCCCCTGCTCACCTCCGACCTCGCCGCCGCCGAGGCCGACAGCTGGGCCGGCGCCGACCTGCGCGAGCTGTGGACCCGGGTGACGACCTGGCTCGACGCGGTCAGGGTGAACCTGGCCTGGGTGCGGGAGCAGGCGAAGCTGCTCCCGGACGGAGCGGAGACGCTGACCCGGTACCTCGACGCCCTCGCGGATCACGGCGTCCACTCCGCCTGCACCCTGGGGCCGCCCGGCGACCCCACGGGCGTGGAAGCCGTCCGCGCGCAAGCCTCCTTCGTGCTCGACCACTTCAACGCCGCGCCCCTCGCCGCCGTGCCCGAACCTCGGCCGGAACCGTCGGCCGCGCTCAAGTGGGTGACCGCGGTGCGCACCGCGGTGGCGGGCGTGCTCGGTGAGTCGCTGCCCGTCCTGCCGGTGCTCGACCTGAGCGGCACCGACGCGGGCACCGCGCTGACGGCCCCGCGGCCCGACGGCGCGGACGACGACGCGGTGACCGACTGGCTGACCGACATGGAACGGGTCAGGCCCCGGGCGCGCACCCTCGGCGACGCACTGGCCGCGTCCGAGGTCCTCGCCTCGGGCCCCCCGAGCGGCTTCACCGTCGCCCAAAGCCCCGGTGGACGGCCGTGGATCGCGCGCGGGCCGGTACCCGCGCCCTCCCGCAGCGAACCGGCGCCGACGCAATGCGCCGTACTGCGGACGGACGCTCCTCCGGACGCCGGCCGCGTCACGGGACTGGTGGTGGACTCCTGGACGGAGACCGCTCCGGAACCCATGGACGAGGAGATGGGGGCGCTCGCCTTCCACTACAACCAGCCCGACGCCCGTGCCCCGCAGGCGTGGCTGCTGGCCGTACCCCCCGATCCGTCGCGCGGCTGGTGCATGGAGGACCTGCACGCCGTGGTGGAGGAGACCTTCGCCCTGGCCAGGGTCCGCGGGATGGACCTCACCGATGTGGCAGAGCTGCGCGGCCTGCTGCCCGTGCAATGGGCCGAACCCCCCACCGGGGGCATCCACTGAAGCCCGTGGAGTAGTCATGGCAATGTTCCGCTATGAACCGGTGCCACGCGACACCGGTGTCGAGGAGGCGCTCGCCGCCGTGACGCACGACGCCGCCTGGTTCCTCGCCCGGCAGTACGCGTTCGGCGAGTTCGGCGGCGACGATGCGGCCTCGCCCGTCGACGTCTCCGTCACCCAGGAGAGGCACCTGCTCGACGGCTGGCACGGTGGCTCCCGGAACGACGCCACCGAGTGGCAGTCGTACGACCCGTCGTCCATGGTGCTGGAGGAACTGGTCGAGGAGGAGAGCCAGGACGGGCCCGATCCCCGGCTGGTGCTGGCCGGCGCCCTGCGCTGGCGGCGCGCCCTGGCCGCGGCGGGGCTCCTCGCCCTGCTGCCCGCCTTCGCCCGTACCTGCGCCTTCGGCCCGTCCGGAGCCCTGGCACCGGACGCCTCCGCGGCGGCGGTACGCGACAGGCTGCCCGACCCGGTCGCCCTGGCGCCCTGGCTGGAACGCCTCGCCGCACGCGACCAGGAGGCTGCTGCACGGTTCGGCGCGGCCGAGGACACCCGTGAAGCCCTCGCGACGGCCGCCGCCGCATGGCTGGCCTGGTGGACCGCGCGCATACCGTCGCAGCCTCACACACCGCCCCGCACCTGGGACCCGCATCGCATGGAGTACTCCTTCTCCGTCCGCGCCTCCACTCTGGCGGACGTGCCGCTGCACGTGGGCGAGTACAACGGGGGACACCTCGACTGGTGGGCCTTCGACGCGGCGCCCGCCCGGACACCGGTGGCCGAGGCCGCACTGTTCCGCGACGAGCGGAAGACCATTCCCGCTCCGGCTCGTTTCGGCGGTATGCCCGTCTCCCGCCTGTGGGAGATGGAGGACGCACTCGTCGACTTCGGCTCGATCGATGCCTCGCCTGCCGACCTGGGGCGGCTGCTGCTCGTGGCCTACGCCACCGTCTACGAGAACGACTGGTTCTGCGCACCCCTGCCCGCTCAGGTCGGCTCGCTGGCCAGGGTCGTCGACTGCACCGTCACCGACGTCTTCGGCGGTGCCACCGTCCTGGCGCCCGCAGCCGCCGAGGACCCCGAGTGGGGCGTGTACGGACTGAGCGAGTCCATGGGAGCCGCGGCGGGCCACAGCGGGGACGGCGAGGCGGGACCGGCCCCCTCCCCGTGGTTCTACCGGCCCGCTTCGCTGCCCGGCGGCCTGGAGAGCCCGCCCATGGAATCCGTGCTGTTCCTGCGCGACGAGGGCATCAACCTGGCGTGGGCCGTCGAGGAGAAGGTCACCGACCGGGCCGGCGAGCCCATCGACCGCTACGCCCGCTGGATCGCCGCGGCGGCCCGTTCCGCGCAGGCGGCCTCTCCTGCGGCGTCCGGCCCGAACGGTGCCGGGGCGGACGGTGCCGGGGCGGACGGTGCCGGGGCGGACGGTGCCGGCCCGGACCGCCCGGTCCGCTACCGGGTGGCCACGACCGTCCCGGCGCACTGGTATCCCCTCGTGCCGGAGCTGCTCGACGGGCAACCCGACCAGGAGCAGTACCGACTCCGCCTGGTCCGCCTGATCAGGGACGCGTGGGCTCCCCCCAGCCCCCTCGGCCGCCTGCTCACCGAGACCGACTGGCTCCACGAGGAGGAGGTGCCGCGCTCCGGTGTACGCGTCGAACGCAGCCGTCAGTTCAGCCGCTGGCGCGACGGCGACGCCCACAGCTGGACCACGCGCCGCAAACGCAGCGGAACCGGAAGCGGCTCGAGCGGCCTGCGTTTCGACGTCCTCGAGGAAACCTAGGAGGCCATCTTCGCGGCGGACGCTGTGGTCGTCGGCCTCCTCCCGCCATTGGCGACCATCCTCGGCCCGCACCAACTCCTTCCCCGGTCCCTCGCTCGCGAGCGGATCCTCACCGTCCGCGTCCCGGCACAGTTCAGGGGACACCCACCCGTCCAGCACTTCCGGCAGCGGCGGCGGGGCGGCCTGGCGCACGTGGTCGAGGGTGAGCAGGATGCCGTCGGGCCGGTCGACGGGGCGTCGTACGGAGTCCGGCGGACTGGCGAGCCACAAACGCTCCCGCGAACGCCGGTCGTCCCGTAGACGCTGGTGGCTGCTTTGGACGGCCTCTCGCAAGAAGCCGATCAGTCCGGTGGTGACGGCCTTGCCCGCCATCACGGCGGTGTTCGGGCCCGCGTACGCCGAGGTCGGCACCCACCCCAGGCGCACCCGGCTGCCGACTGCCGGGAACCGCCGTACCACTTCGTCTCCCGGGTCACGCGTGTCAGGACATCTCAGGGGGACAGGAAGTCACGAGGGACCGCGAGTCTTGATCGCTGCGGAGGCCGCTGATTGGCTGGCCGGCATGAATGATCTCGGACCAGTTGCGTGGCCGCCTGCACCGATCAGGACCGACAGGCTCGTGCTGCGTGAGCCCCAGACCCGGGACCGTGCGGCGTTCATCGAGCTGCTGGCTTCGCCGGAGGTGCACACGTACCTCGGTGGACCCCTCCCGCGTGACGAGCTTGAGCGTGAAATGCCCGAGGTGCCCGAGCGGTGGCCCGGGAGCTTCGTCGTTGATCTGACGGGGCGTTGATCGGCCAGATCCTGCTCAGGAGAGCAACAGGGCACCGTCGCCCGGCTGCCGTGGGGAAGGTCGAACTCGGCTACCTGTTACTGCCGCGGGCGTGGGGGTCCGGCTATGCCGCCGAGGCGTGCGCGGCGGTACTCGACTGGTTCGCCGGCGTCCTTCCCGGCGAGCCGGTGATACTTGCCACCCAGACCGCCAACGCGGGCTCGATGCGCCTCGCGGCAAAGCTGGGGTTCACCGAAGTGGAACGGTTCCGGGCCTGGGACACTGAGCAGCGGCTCGGCATACGGCCCCCGATACCGCCCTCCGATTGAGCCCACGCTCGACGGCTCGGATCTGCCGAAGTGCCGTGGGTGAAGCCGGGCGGGTCTGCCGGTCATGCAGGCGCTCGGACGTTCGGCGGGAAGGCGCGCTGCCCGTCGAGGGGCTGCCGGGTCCCAAGGCAGTGGTGACGTTGTCCGAGGAAGCGGTTGAGCAGGTGGCGCGCCGCCCGGCAGTGTGCGGGCGGGGCGCGAGATCGCCGCGGCGGCCGCCGCGGACCTCAAACGGGTCCATCTCGAACCGGGTGGCAACGCCCCGGTCCTGGTCCATGACGACGCCGACGTCGGGGAGGCCGCGGCGCAGCTGGCCACGGTCGCCTGCTACAACGCCGGGCAGGACTGCACGGCGCCGAGCCGGCTGCTGGTGCAGGCGGACGTCCACGACGCGTTCGTCGACGCGTTCGTCGGGCAGGCCGCGGAGCTCGACGCAGGCACCGCCTTCGGTCCGCTGAGCAACGCCGGGCAGCTCGCCACGGTCGAAGGGGCTGCTGGGCCGGCTTCCGGCACACGGAGGATCGTGCTGGGCGGAGCGGTGACCGGCGGGCCGGGCTTCTACCACGAGCCCACGGTGGTGGCCGGTGTGCGCCGGCATGAGGAGCTGGTACAGGAGGAGATCTTCGGGCCGGTGGTGACCGTTCAGTCGTTCACCGACGAGAGCGAGGCGCTGCGTCGGCGAGCGACGCCCGCTACGGGCGGCTGGCCGCCGACGTCTGGACCACCGAGGCGGGCAGCTCGGGCAGTGCGGTGGCCGCCGCCTTCCCGGGGTCGCCCGGGAAGGCGAACACGAGGCCGTACGCCTCGCGGACGGGGTAGCCGCGCACACCGCGCGGCGGTCGGCCGTCGCCCTTGGACAGAT
Organism: Streptomyces poriticola; assembly: GCF_036689765.1. Lineage (NCBI taxonomy): Bacteria > Bacillati > Actinomycetota > Actinomycetes > Kitasatosporales > Streptomycetaceae > Streptomyces > Streptomyces poriticola. The sequence continues at coordinate 42,623 of NZ_JBAGKH010000032.1, read as the reverse complement.
ACGGGATCCGGGAGATACGGCCGTCGCCGCGATAGGCCCACGCGTGATAGCGGCAGCGGAGCGTGTCGCCCCCCACCACCCCCATGCTCAGCGGCATCTGCCGTTGGGCGCACCGGTCCTCGACCGCGTGGGCGGTGCCGCTCTCCCCACGGTAGAGGGCGATGCGCTCGCCCGCGAACGCGGTCGCGAGCACCTGCCACCTGCGCAGGCGGCGAGACAGCGCGACCGGATACCAGAAGTCCGGGTGCACGCCGACGCGCCGCAGGTCGTCGACTGCGGAGCCCGGATCGGGGTACCCCAGGACCGGACCGTTCCCGGACCCGTCGGAGTCGACGTCGGTATCCGTCATATGTCTCCCCGTCACCCTCAGGATCCGCCGTTGACCGGACGCTCCCGCTCCCGGCCCGGGCGCGTGGTGTCGAGGTGGCCGGATCGCGGGAAGACTGCGGGACACGGAGGGCTACGTGCCCCGGTTCGGGAGCAGTTGGCTTGTGTCGGACCATTCGTGCGGCGGGGCAGATCGGGGCGTCCTATGAAGATCTTCTTGAGCTGGTCCGGAATGCCGTCCCGGAGGTGCGCCGAACGGCTCGCCTCGTGGCTTCGCTACTTCAGCGACGAGATCGACCCGTTCGTGTCCTCGGAGAGCATCAGGAAGGGCGCACGCGGGCTGGACGAGATCAAGAGACAGCTCGACGAGAGCTCCTTCGGGATCGCGTGCGTCACCCGGGCGAACATCGACGCCCCGTGGATCACCTTCGAGTCAGGCGCCCTGTCCAAAGAGGTCGACGAGCGCAAGGGCCAGCTCGTGCCCTTCCTGCTGGAGGGCAGCCACGACGACCTGGAGGCGGCGAGCAGCCCGCTGCGCCAGTTCCAGTCCGCTCGGGCGCACGACGAGGAGGACGTGCTGAACATGGTCAGGACCATCAACACGGTCCTGCGCGAGTCGGCCAACCGGCCCCCGGACAACAGCCGCGTCGACAGTCTCTTCCGCAAGGTGTGGCCGGAACTGCGCGACGCCCTCGCCGCGATCGACTGCACGGGGGGAATGCGCGATCAGGCACCGCCGCGCCGGTCCGCACAGGAGATCCTGGAGGATCTCACCTCGCTCGTTCGGGAGCAGATCAGCAGGATCACCGATCTGGAACAGGCCGTGGAGGCACTGCGCGACGAACAGAGCGGTCCGCCCCGCAAGAGGACCAGGTTCTCGGGTGTCTACGATGAGCCGACCCGCTCCATGCCCGCCCAGGCGGACGGTACGGGTAATGAGGAGACGGTGTGATCGGGGCGTTCAGGCACCAGCTGCGTACGGTCCTCGGTACCCGTCTCGGCCTGACCACGACCGGCCGCGCCTGCGCCGTCCAGTTCGGTCTGCTCTCGGGGGCCGTCCAGCTGTACCTGACCTTCTGGCCGGACAGCTCCCTGCCGCGCGGAACGGCGTTCCTCGCGGTCGTCGGCCTGTCGCTGGCCGGCGGCATCCTGCGGTCCTGGCCGCGCAAGCAGGTCGGCCACGAGTTCCTGCGACCGGGATTCCGGGTGAACATCGAGGTCGGCGACCTCTTCGCACAGCCGGGCCATCTGGTCATCGGCAGCAACGACGTGTTCGACACCGACACCCGGGACGATCTGCTGATCATTCACGGCAGCGTGCAGGGCCAGTTCCTGCACCGCGTGTACGCGAGCGAGACCGCTCGGCTCGACGAGGAACTCGGCGCCGCGCTCGCCGGGGCGCAGCCGGTCGGGGTGGAGGAGCGGGCGGCGAAACGGGCGGGGAAACTCGTCCGCTACCCCCTCGGCACCGTCGCTGTGCTCGGCCTGCCCGCACGGCGCTACTTCCTCAGTGCCTACGGCACGATGCGCAACGACCTGACGGTCGACTCCGGACCCGACCAGATCTGGAACAGTCTGGGAGGGCTGTGGCAGGCGATCCATCTGCACGCCCGCCGCGAGGCGGTGGCCATGCCGGTGATCGGATCGGGCATGGCCCGCATCGACAGTATGGACCACACCAGTCTCATCAAAATGATCCTGCTGTCCTTCGTCACGAGGTCACGCCGGTCTGTCGTCTGCAAAGAGCTGACGATCGTGGTCCGTCCGGAGGATTATGGACAGGTCGACATGCTCGAGTTGGCCTCGTTCCTGCGGACCCTCTGACCGCCGGACGCGTGGGGAGGGCTTGGTGTGGAACAGGCGACGGAGCGAACGGACCCGCACGTCCCGTACTTCTTCCTCAGCTACGCACACACGCCACGCCACGCGACCGACGGCCCGGATCCGGACATGTGGGTGCGCCGGCTCTACCAGAACCTCTGTGAGCACGTGCTGATGCTGACGGACCTTCCGGCGGGCGAGTCGGTCGGGTTCATGGACCACGCCGTGCGGACGGGCGAGGAGTGGAGTTCGCGCCTGGCCGCCGCGCTGGCCACCTGCCGGGTGTTCGTCCCGCTCTACTCCCCTCGCTACTTCGCCAGCGACCACTGCGGCCGCGAGTGGCAGGCATTCGCGTCGCGCCATGCCCGGGGCCCGACGGCATGGGACACCGCCCCGCCGGCGATCGTGCCGGCGCTGTGGGTGCCGGTGCACGGCGAGCGCCTGCCCCCGACCGCGAGGAGTCTGCACCACGGCCACGAACGGTTCGGCCCGCACTACGCCTCGGAGGGCCTGTACTCCCTGATGAAGCTGCGCCGGTACCGGACCGACTACGAGCAGGCCGTGCTGCTCCTGGCCCAGACGATCGTCACCACAGCCCACGACATCCCGGTGCCCCGGGGCGCCCCCCCGGACCTCGCGGCCCTGCCCAGCGCCTTCGGGTCGCCTCCCGTACTGCGCCGGCTGCGCATCGTGGTGGCGGCGCCCAGCCGGCGCGACCTGCCTCCGGGGCGCTCGGAACGCTGCTACGGTCCCTCCCCGGTCGACTGGAACCCCTACCGGGGGAGCGACGCGGACGCCTCCCGGCCGCTCGCCGACTTCGCGGCGGAGCAGGTCAGCGGGCTCGACTACCTCACCACCGTCGAGCCGCTCGACGAGGCGGTCGGCAGCCTGCTCGCCGAGGAACGGCCGTCGGCGCCGACGGTGATGCTGCTCGACCGCTGGGCGGTGACCGACCCCGGACAGCGGGACCTGCTCACCAGGGTGGACGCGGCGGCTCAGCCGTGGGTCGTGGTCGTCGTGCCGTGGGACCGTTCCGATCCGGACAACGCATCCTCGGGCGCGGATCTGCAGACCGCCCTGGAGAAGACCCTGCCGCGCACGCTCCAGCGAGGCCGCAGCGTCTCCCGGGCCGCGACGGGCGGGGTGCCCTCGCTGGCCGCCTTCGCCGACATCCTCCCGACCGTGATCCAGTGGGCGGCGGCCCAGTTCCTGCGACACGTGGCTCCCGTCTATCCACCCGCCGGACCCCACTTCCCCCGGCCACGGCTGCTCGGCCCCGTCCCGGAGCCGGAATCCGCCCAGGAGACGCGCGATGACCCCCGGACCTGACGGGCAGATCGTCACCTTCTATTCCCAGAAGGGCGGCACCGGCAGGACCATGGCCCTGGCCAACGTCGCCTGGATCCTGGCCTCCAACGGCTACCACGTGCTGGCCGCCGACTGGGATGTGGAGGCGCCGGGGCTGCACCGCTATTTCCACCCGTTCCTCGACACCGCGGCCTCGGCCGCCACCACGGGCGTGCTCAACCTGTTCTCCGGCTACGTCACGGAATGGCGCACGAGGCCGGGTACCGAATCGGCGGCGGACCTGAGGCACCGGCTCGCCCGGGCCCTGCCACACGCCGTCTCCGTCGACTGGACCTTCCCCGACGGCGGGAGCCTCGACTACATGCCCTCGGGGCGGCAGGACGGCGAGTACCTGACGCACCTGATGGACTTCAGCTGGCGGGAGTTCACCGAGCGGTTCGGCGGCGCGCGGTTCCTGGAGGCGCTGCGCCACGACATGAAGAGCCACTACGACTTCACGCTCATCGACAGCCGCTGCGGCGTGAGCGACCTGGTCGGCCTGTGCACCATCGACATGCCGGACGTCCTGGTCAACTGCTTCACCCTGAGCACGCAGAGCATCGAGGGCGCGGCACGCATGGCCCGCTCCATACTCCGGGACGTCCATCCGCGTCCGCTGCGCGTGCTGCCCGTCGCGACACGGGTCGCCGACGGCCGGGACACCCGCCTGGCGGCCGCCCGCGAGCTCGTCCGCGTCAGCTTCCAGGACCTGCCGGCCGACCAGTGGACCGGCCTGGAGGTCCCGCACCGGTCGGAGTACGCCTTCGAGGAGACGCTCGCCACGTTCGCAGACCGGCCGGGGCGGCCGGACAGTCTGCTGGCCGCGTTCGAACGGCTCACGGAGCGGATCACCGAAGGCCGTGTACGACACTTCCCACCCCTCGACGACGAACTGCGCAGACGCCATCTCGCCTCCTTCGTCAGGCAGCTGTCCCCCGTCGCCACGCCACTGCGGCTGTGGTACGTCCCACAGGACCGGATGTGGGCGGACTGGGTCCACTGGCTGCTCACCCGCTCCGGCTTCGAGGTGATCGCCCCCGGCACCGGTGCCGCGTCCGGCGCCCCTCGCACGCTGGCCCTGCTGTCGTCGCCCTTCCTGCGCTCGCCGCAGTGCCGGACGCTGTGGGAGAGCATGGGCGATCCCGGTTCCGGCTCCGCGGGGCAGCTGATCCCGCTGCGGGTCGAGCCCGTCGCGCTCACGCCCCCGTTCAGCGACTACGACCCCGTCGACCTGACCTCCCTCGACGAGCCGCGTACCGCCCAGGCCCTGCTGCGCAGCCTCGGCCTGTCCGGCGAGGCGGCGGACAGGGCTCTGGGACCGGCCCGGCCGCGATTCCCGCGCCGGACGCCGGACATATGGCAGGCACCGCCGCGCAACCCCGTGTTCGTGGGCCGCGACCGGCTCCTGGAGCAGCTCGACGCCACCTTGAAGGTCGGACGTCAACAGGCCGTGGTGCTCCCCGTGGACGGCCTCACGGCCACCGGGCGAACCCAGCTGGCAGCGGAGTACGTCCACCGCTTCCAGGCGGCGTACGACGTGGTGTGGTGGGTTTGCGCACAGAGCCGCGAGTCGGTCCTGCTGTCGCTGGCACGGCTGGCGGAGCGACTGGGCATCGGGGGCGGCGACGGCGTGCCCATGGCCGCGCGCCGGGCCCTCGACGCACTGGATGCCGGCCCCCCGCACGGCCGGTCGCTCCTGGTGTACGACAACGCCGGCGCGGTGCCGGGCTTGTCGGGGCTGTTGCCCACCGGACCGCATGGGCACGTACTGGTGACCTCCCGGGACCGCGCGTGGAGCGAGGTCATGGACCCGGTCTGGGTCGACGCGTTCACCCGGGAGCAGAGCATCGAGCTGCTGCGGCGCAAGGCCCGGACGCTGTCGGCCGCGGACGCGGACCGGATCGCGAACGCCGTGCGGGACACGCCGCTGGCGGTGGCACAGGCCGGATCGTGGCTCGCGCGGTTCCCGTCGGCCGACCACTACCTGGGCCTGCTGGCCGCCCGGAGCGACGACCGGGCCACCACACGTGCGGACGACCCGGCCCCCCCGGCGGTCGCCGCCAGTACCGGCGTGGCCCTGACCGCCCTCGCCGAGCACGCTCCTGCGGCGCTGCGGCTGCTCGCCCTGTGCAGCCATCTCGCGCCGCTGCCGCTGCCGCTGGCCCTGCTGCACACCGACACCGCGTTGCGCCTGCTGCGTCCGCACGACCCCTCGCTGCACGAGCCGATGATGGTCGGCAGTCAGGTGCAGGAACTCGGTCGGCTGGGCCTGGCGGAGGTCGACCAGGCCGGCAAGACGCTGAAGGTGCACCGGATCGTGCAGCGCCTGGTGCTGTCCCGCCTCTCCGCCACCGCGGTGGACGATGTCCGCCACGAGGCACACCGGCTCCTCACCGCTGCCGCTCCCCCACGCGACGGTTCCCCCGCCGGGGCGGACGATTCGGCGTTCGAGCGGCTGTGGCCCCACCTCGACCACGCCGGTGCCGACGCGTGCCGCGACGGCGACACCCGGGCCGTACTGCTGGAACGGCTGCGCCGTACCGCCGAGTTCGGCATGCCGACCCGCGCTCTCGAACTGGGCCGCCGGCTCGACCGGAACTGGTCCGCCGCCGACGGGGGCGGCGACGACGACCAGGTGCTGCGGTCGCGCAACCACCAGGCTGCCGCATTGCGGAGCCTGGGAGCCTATGAGGAGGCGCACGGCCTGGACACCCGTACCCTGGCCCGCCAGCGTGGGCTGCTGCCCCCCGGACACGCACACACCTTGATCACCGCGGCGGGCCTGGCGGAGGACCTGCGGGCGCTGGGCCGGTTCACCGAGGCACTGGAACTGGCCCGCGAGGTGTCCACCGGATTCCACAAGCTGTTCGGGGAAGACCACCCCCGCGCGCTGACCGCCACCGAGGCGCTCGCCCGGTCGCTGCGCCTGGTGGGCGACTACCAGGCCGCGCGGGAGCAGAGCCTGGCCACCTGGCAGCGGCAGTGCCAGGTGTTCGGAGACGGTCATCCGTCGGCCCTCGCGACGGCGCTGAGTCTCGCCCGGGACCTGCGCGAACTGGGCGACTACGCCGGCTCCGTGCGGGTACTGCGCCCCGCCCTGGAGAGTCTGCGCGGCCGGAACAGTCACGGCGCGCTGCGCGCGGCGGTCAGCCTGTCTGTCTCCCTGCGCCGCATCGGACGGCGCGACGAGGCCGACGAACTCGCCGCGGACGCCGAGGAGGGGTACACGACGCGCCGGGACAGGGACGATCCCGACTGGCTGGCGTGCGGCGTCAACCTGGCGGCCCTGACCGCCGGGGCGGGCGACCTGGCCGCCGCGCGCACCGTGATCAGCCGTCTCCAGCACGGTGTCACCCAGATGCGCGGACCCGAACACCCGGACAACGCCGTCTGCGACCACAACCTCGCGGCGTGGCTGCGCACCGCGGGAGAGACCGGTGAAGCGCTGGCGGCGGCCACCCGGACGGTCGGCTCCTTCAGCGAGCACCTGGGCGACGCCCATCCGTACACCCTGTGCGGACGGCTGACGCTGGCCAATGTGCTGGGCGACCTGGAGCAGTTCACCGAAGCCGAGAGCATGGCGCGGTCGTGCGCGGCGACGCTGCGCGCCCGCCTCGGGGACGGCCACCCCGACACCCTGATCGCGGACCTGTCCCTGGCCGTGACCCTGCGCGCGACGGGCCGCACCGAGGAGGCCTCCCGGCTGCACGGCCGCACGGTGACAGCGCTGGACAGACGACTCGGCGCCGGACACCCCTGGACGGCGGCGGGCCGGGCCTGGCGGCGCCTCGACCGGGACCTCGAACTCCTGCTGTCCGCCTGAGGCGGCCCCAACTCGCCCGCGGCGCGGCGGGTCGGCGAGCACAGCGGCCGGCGGTGACGAGAAAGGCACCGTTGCCGCACCGGGCGCCGCACGACGCGTTGCCCACCCTGTGCAGGGCTGCGAAGATGGCAGAGGCATGCTCGGCGGAACGTCCACGCGCACCGTGTCCACTCCAGCCCCGGATCCTCGCCGTCCCCGGTGTGTGGGAGGACGGCCCCGAACCAAGGTGAAGCCGACACAGATGAAGATTCCGGTCACAGAACCCGCAGACCAGCCCCCCACGGAACTGTCGACGCCCGGGAGAACACCACTCGCGGAGATCTGCACCCACGGGTCCAGGGTCGCCACGGCCGTCAGGCGGGCGACCTCGGCCCGAGGAGAAGAATCCGCCAGGAGAACGACCACGTTCAACTCGGCCGTCTGAGCGGCCTCGGATGCTGTCGCGCGGCGCGGTCGGCGAGGAGTGACGGACGTGGCCATCCGGGAACTGGTTCTGAAGATCCACAGTCGATGCGACCTGGCGTGCGACCACTGTTACGTCTACCGGCGCGCGGACCAGAGCTGGCGGAGGAGGCCCGCGCTGATCTCCGAGGAGACGCTCCGTCAGGTCGCCCGCCGCCTCGCCGAGTACGCGCAGGAGCAGCGCATCGAGTCGCTCACGGTCATTCTGCACGGCGGCGAGCCGCTGCTCGCGGGTCCGGCCCGGCTCCGTTCGATCTGCGCGGAACTCGCCCGCGCGCTGGCCCCGACGACCGACCTGGACCTGCACATCCATACCAACGGGGTACGGCTGAGCCGTGCCCACCTCGAGGTTTTCCAGGAGTTCGATGTCAAGGTGGGACTCTCCCTCGACGGCGACCGCGCCGCGAACGACCGGCACCGGCTCGACCACCGGGGACGCAGCAGCCACGACAGGGTGCTGAGAGGACTCGGACTGCTCCGCCTCCCCGCGCACCGGCACCTCTTCCACGGGCTGTTGTGCACGGTCGACGTGGCCAACGACCCGGTCCGCGTCCACGACACGCTGACCGGCCTCGGCCCACCACGGATCGACTACCTCCTGCCGCACGCCACCTGGGACACGCCACCGCCTCCGGGGCAGCCCGGGACGGCCACGCCCTATGCGGACTGGCTCCTCAAGGCCTTCGACCGGTGGGACGAGCAGGGGCGCCCGGTCCCGGTGCGGACCTTCGACTCGGTGCTCAGCACGCTGCGCGGCGGCCCCGCGCTGACCGAGGCCCTGGGACTCGCGCCAGGTGGCATCGCGGTCGTAGAGACCGACGGCACGATCGAGCAGGCCGACTCGCTCAAGATCGCCTACGACGGCGCCCCCGCCACCGGCTACGACGTCTTCCGCCACGGTTTCGCGGAGTTCACCGAGCGGATGGCGGGGCGGGCCCGCCGCACCCCACTCGGCGAGACCTGCCGACGCTGCCCTGTCGTCGCCTCGTGCGGCGGAGGGCTGTACGCGCACCGCTACCGCTCCGGGCGCGGCTTCGACAACCCGTCGGTGTACTGCGCGGACCTGCGCGCCCTGATCGAGGGCATCGCCGAGCGGATCACCGAGCGGGCGCTGGCCCCGGCGGTGACCGGCGCCGCCGAACTCAGACAGGCCCGGCTGCGACTGGACCGCACCCTGCTCGCAGGGGTGAACACGAGGCTCGCCGGCGGCGCGGACTGGGACGAGGCATGGAGACTCCTGGTCCGCCTGGACGCCGACGCGACCACGGCCTACCACCTCGACGCGGTCGTCTCCCATCCCTATCTCCGTCCCGCGTTGACCCGCTCCTGGGACGGCACGGTGGACCGGGCGCGCTTCATGGCGGCCGGCACGGCCGCGGCGCTGCGGGCAGGCGTTCGATCGACGCTGCGCTGGGACCAGCCGAGCCCGGAGGTCCACCTTCCGACCCTGGGCACCGTACGGATGCCGCGGCCGGGACGGGTGGAGTTCCGGGTCGGCGCGGAGGGCTTCCGATTACGCGGCCGGGACCTCCCGGAGAACGGGGCCGGCGACTTCTCCCTCACCCCGCGGTGCTGGCGTCCGCTGGTGTCGGTGGCCCTCGGGCACGGCCGACGGCTACTGATCGACGACGCGGACCCGTTCCGGGACTGCTTCCGCGCCCCGGTTGCCCCGCCGCTCGGACCCGGCCCCCTGGAAGAATTCTGCGGACGGCTGGAGACCGCGTACGGTCTCCTGGACGAGCGCGAACCCGGATGGTGGGAGGGCGTCAACGCTCCCGTCATGACGACGATCACCCCGCTCGTCGCCGGCACCGGACTGCGCCTGGGCACCTGCGGCAGCGGCGCGCTCGGAGTCGCGACGGACTTCGAACCGGAGGACTTCGCCCGCGCCCTGCCCCGGCTCGGCCGCAGGGCGCGGCTCGACGCCCTGCGCGAGGTCGTCGACCTGAACCTGCCGGGCAGTGCGGCCGGGCGACTGCTCGATCTGGCGAGCGAGTACGTCGGCAGGGCCACCTGCCGCTCCCCGGAAGCCCCGTGGGCGCGGGCCTTGGCCGGCCGTGTCCTGGACGAGCTGGCCGGTCTGCCGGACCGGGAACTCACCGAGAGCGGAGCCCATCTGGTGAACGAACTGCGCACGGAGTGGACGGCCTCCCGTGCCTGACGGGGCGGGACTCGTCCGGTTCCTGCACGGGTTGGGTGTCCGGCGCGGCGGAGTTCTGCTGGTGCACGCCTCCCTGAGCGGTACCGGCCTGGCTCCAGCCGAGGTCCGTGACGCCCTCCTCGACGCGGTCGGCCCGCGGGGCACGCTCATCACGCCGGCCTTCACCCCCGAGAACTCCGACACCTCCGACCGACATCGCGCGCTCACCGTCGGGTTGACCGAGAAGTGGCAGGTGGCCGCCTACCGGGCGGGCATGCCGCCGTTCGATCCGGACGTCACTCCGTGCCCGGCGGTCGGCGCGTTGGCCGACTGCGTACGCACGACCCCCGGCGCGGTCCGCAGCGCGCATCCGCAGACCTCGTTCGCCGCGATCGGGCCCCGGTCCCGCGACCTGCTCGCCGGTCACGACCCGCACTGCCATCTCGGGGAGCGGTCCCCCCTGGCGCGGCTCTACGCGGCGAACGCCCAGATCCTGCTGTTCCGGGTGGGGTTCGAGGCGTGCAGCGCGTTCCACCTCGCCGAGTACCGCACGGCACCGCCGCCACCGACGCGGACATACCGCTGCGTGGTGGGCGAGGGGGAGTGGATCGCGTACGAGGACATCGTGCTCGACGACAGCGATTTCGCCTCGATCGGCGTGGCGCTGCCGGGCGGCCCCCAGGGCGAGGGTGATTTCGCGGGAAAGACGGTCACGCTCCTGGAGATGCGGGACACTGTGGACGCCGCTCTGCGCCAGATGTCCGGATACCGGCGGGGAACGGCGCCCAGCGGATGACCCGTCGGCAATCCGGTCATCTGCAGTGCTGATTTCGGCCACCTGACGCCGTCGGACACTCGAGGGCATCGACCGGCATGGAGGTACGCGTGGAGACAGTGGAGACACAGGACCGGGGCGCCGGACGCGAGCCCCGATGCGCGCTCCGCACGGCCCGCGCGCACACGGTCCCGCGACCCCCCGGCGCCGGGGCGGACACCCCCGCGCCGGCTGCGTCCCATCGGCCCGCCCATTCCCTGCATGACGTGTCAGGGGTCGACCACGGAGGAACAACATGACGGCGCGCCGGAGTGGACGTATCATCACGTTCTACTCTTACAAGGGCGGTACGGGCCGCACGATGGCCCTGGCCAACACGGCGTGGATCCTCGCCGCCAACGGCGCACGCGTGCTGGTCGTCGACTGGGATCTCGAAGCCCCCGGCCTCGACCGCTTCTTCCATCCGTTCCTCGACCCCAGCGCCGTCGCGGCCACCACAGGGGTTCTCGACATGATCACCGAGTACTCCTGGGCGGCCGCCAACGGCGTCCCTCGCTCCGGCCCCTGGCACCGGCAGTACGCGCGCGCCGGCCTGCACGCGATCTCCGTCGATCCCGAGCCGCTCGGACTGTCCTTCCCGGGCCAGGGCTCGCTCGACTTCCTGTCCGCCGGGCAGCAGAACCGCGCGTACTCGGCCACGGTGTCCTCCTTCGAATGGGACAACTTCTACGATCGCCTCGGCGGCGGGATCTTCCTGGACGCGCTGCGTGTGGACATGAAGCGGTCGTACGACTACGTCCTCATCGACAGCCGCACCGGCCTGTCCGACAGCGCGGACATCTGCACCATCCAGATGCCCGACGTCCTCGTCGACTGCTTCACGCTCAGCGACCAGGCGCTGGAGGGGGGCGCGGCCGTGGCCCGCACCGTCGAGGCGGGCTACCGCGACCGGTGGATCCGCGTGCTTCCCGTGCCGATGCGGGTCGACGAGGCCGAGAAGGAGAAGGCCGACGCGGGACGGGCGCTGGCCAGGCTGAAGTTCGACGGACTGCCCCGGGGCGAGGACGGCGACCTGCTCGACGCGGCGCAGCTGAACGAGTACTGGGGCGCGGTCGAGATCCCGTACCGTCCGTACTACGCGTACGAGGAGACCCTCGCGGCCATCGGCGACAAGAGCGGAGTCCCGAACTCCCTGCTGTCCGCCTTCGAGCGGCTCACCGCGGTCGTCTCCGACGGAGAGGTGACCCGGATGCCGCCGGTGCCCGAGCCGGTGCGGGTACGCCTGCTGAAGGCCTACACCCGGCGCCGGCCGACGACCCTGGCCGAGGACGTCGTCATCGTGTACGCGGGTGAGGACCGCATGTGGGCGGAATGGCTGGAGGGAATCCTCAAGCCGTTCCGCTCGAAGGTGGCCCTGCACGACGTGTCCATCGGCGTCCCCGAGCGCCCCGACGCGGCCGTGCGCACACTGGTGCTGGCGTCGGACGCCTTCCTGCGGGCACGGTACGGCCGTGCGGCCTGGCGGAAACTCACCGAGTCCGCCCCCGGCCTGCCGCCGGTGGACGTGACCCGGCTGCGGGTGGACCGTGTCCAGATGCCCGGCTCCGAAGCGGACCGGGTCCAGGTGGACCTGAACCACGTGGACGAGACCGAGTGCGTCCGGCGGGTCTTCGACGCACTGAACCTGACGGTCGACCAGTTTCCCGCAGGCTCGACCAGCCCGCGCTTTCCGGGAGAGCGGCCGAAGTTCTTCAACGCCCCCAGCCGCAACACCGTCTTCACCGGCCGGGCCGCGGTCCTCGACCAACTGCGCTCGCAGCTGGGCGAAGGCATCTCCATCGTGCTGCCGCAGCCCCAGACGCTCTTCGGTCTCGGCGGCGTCGGCAAGACGCAGATCGTCCTGGAGTACGTGCACCGCTTCATCGCCGACTACGACCTGGTGTGGTGGATCTCCGCGGAGCACAAGGACGGCATCCTCGCCTCCCTCGCCGAGCTCGGTTCGCGGATCGGCGCGTCCGGTGGCAACGACATGGCGCTCGCCAGTGCCGAAGTCGTCCAGATGCTGGCCTCCGGCACGCCGACCACCCGCTGGCTGCTCGTCTTCGACAACGCCGACGACCCCGAAACGATCAAGAGGTATTTCCCGTCGGGCGGCGGCCACATCCTGGTCACCTCCCGCAACCAGGCGTGGGCACAGCAGGGCGCCTCGCTGTCCGTCGACGTGTTCCCGCGTCAGGAAAGTGTCGAGCACCTCACGCGGCTGGCCCCCGGGCTGAGCACCGGCGAGGCCGACCAGGTGGCGGACGCCGTGGGCGACCTCCCACTGGCCGTCGAACAGGCCGCGGCCTGGCTCGCGGAGACGGCCACCCCCACCGACGAGTACCTCCGGCAGCTCACCGACCAGACCACCGCCGTGCTGGGGCTCAACCACCCCACCTCCTACCCGGAACCGGTGGCCGCCACTTGGAACATCTCCATCACCCGCCTCAACGAGCGGTCACCGGCCTCGGTACGCCTCCTCCAGCTGTGCGCCTTCATGGCGCCGGAACCGATCTCCGCACATGTGCTCTACAGCAAGGAGATGCTGGACGCGCTGCGGTTGTGGGACCCGACCCTCCAGGAAAGCCTGCTCCTCGGGCGGGTCATCCGCGAGATCGGCCGCTTCGCCCTCGCCAAGGTCGACCAGAGCAGCAACAGCATCCAGATCCACCGCCTGGTCCAGGCCGTGATCCGCTCGCAGCTGTCCGCAGCGGAACAGGAACAGGCCCGGCACGTCGTGCACACCGTTCTGGCCAGCACCCGGCCCAACGAAGAGGAGCCCACCGACAGCCCGGCGACCTGGCCGCTCTTCGACTCCATCTGGCCCCACCTGCTCGCCTCCGGCATCCAGAGCTGCGCCGAGCCGGCACCCCGCCGACTGCTGATCGACCGGGTGCGGTATCTGTGGAAGCGGGGAGATCTGACCGGTGCCCGCCAACTGGCCGAAGACGTGCTGGGACAATGGAAGGAGAGCCTCGGCGAGGACGACGTGCAGTACCTCTACCTGCGCTGCCAGCTCGCCAACGTACTGCGCTCCCAAGGGCGCTACGTGGAGGCTCGGGAGATCGACACGGAGGTGCTGGCACGCCAGCGCAGCGTGCTCGGATCCAGCCATCCGCACACCTACATCACAGCGTCGGGTCTCTCCAGCGACCTTGCCGCGCTCGGCGAGTACCAGGACGCGGTGGACATGGCCAAAGCCGCGCACCAGGGATTCCGAGAGATCTTCGACGACTCGCATCCCCGGACCCTCAGCGCGGCCAACAACTTCGCGCTGGCCCTGCGCATGGTGGGCCGCTACCACGACGCCCGGGCCGTGGACCAGGAAGTCTACGAACGCCGCATCGACGTCCTCGGCCCCGAACACCCCCACACCCTCGGCTCTGCCTCCAGCCTCGGCCGCGACCTGCGGGAGGCAGGCCGCTACCAGGAGTCCGTGGTGCTTCTCTCTCATGTGTACAAGAAGCACAAGGATGTCCTGGGCAGGCACCTGCCGCCGACTCTCAGCTGCGCCAAGTCGCTCGCCGTGTCACTGCGGAGAGTGGGACAGGTGGAGGACGGGCTGCGGCTGACGACCTCGACCCTGGCGAGATACCACGACCGGTACACGATGCCGAACCCCGACTGGCTGGCCTGCAATCTGAACCTCGCGTCCGACCTGTACGCCACCGGCAAACGCGAGAAGGCCCGGGACGTCGCCCGTGAGGCGCTGGACGGGTACATGAAGGTCCCCGGCGAGGCCCACCCGTACACCCAGGGCGCGCTCAACAACCTCGGCATCTTCCACTGGGGCTGCGGGGACATGGACGAGGCCGAGAGCCTGTTCCTGCGGGTCCTGCCCCGTCTGACGGAGATCCTCGGCGAGGACCACCCGCACACGCTGATCTCGGGTCTCAACTACGCCAACGTGCTCGCCGACCAGGGCCGCTTCGACGACGCGTACGAGCTGGAAAGGCGGGCAGCCGCCGTCCTGAGAACGGTCCTGGGGCAGCATCACCCGGACACCCTGACCGCGCTCGCCAACTCGGCGCTGACGCTGCGCTCCCTCGGTAGCCCGGAGGCGGAGCGTCTGCGCGAGGAGACATTGGCCGAGCTGGAGCGGCGGCTCGGCGAGAACGCCACGATCCTCCGGACCGCGCGCCAGGAACGACGGATCTACCGCGACCTGGAACCGCTGGCGGTGTGAGGCGACGAGGCGGCCCCGTCCTCCTGGAACGGCACCGCCTCGCCCGGAGAGGTGCCGAGAGACCACCTCAGTACGTCGGGCAGTGCGCGCAGCGCCCCGAAATGGGCCGCGGACGGTTCGATCTTGAAAGTGGCGCGTGGAATGCGCGCGGCGAGCCAGGACGAGTGGGTCACCGGGGAGAAGGCGTCACGCGCGCCGTGCCACAGCAGCACCGGCACCTGGATGCAGGCCGGATCGAACCCCCAGGGCACGGTCAGGGCGTACGAGTCGTCGATCCACCCGTACGGTGAACTCCGCAACGCCTCACAGTAGTTGCGCAGCAGCATCGAGCGAACGCCGCTGTCCGAGACGATCTTACGGTCATCCTCGGTCATCTCGCTGCGCAGTTCCTCCAGCAGTTGGGCCGGGTCCGAGCGGATGGAGGCGCTTCGCGGGATGAGCCGTGCCTCGTACTCCTCGGGGTCGGCGGCCGCGGTGCTGAACTCGTCGATGTTGGAGGGTGCCATTCCGGCGAACCAGTCGAGTCCCTCTGCGTCACGCGGCGCGAGGGTGACGAGGGCGGCTGCCCGGGTCACCCGGTGCGGCAGCCGGGCCGCGCAGGCCAGCGCGTGCGGGGCGCCGCCGGAACGTCCGACGACCGCGAAGTGGTGCATGCCCAGGGCGTCGGCCACCGCCGCCACGTCCTGCGCGACATCCACGACGCGGCGGCCGGGCAGGCGGTCGGATCCCCCGTAACCAGGACGGTCGTAGCTGATCAGCAGTACTCCGCGCTGGTACAGGTACATGGGGCGCGGCCGAGGGCCGACCCGGCTGCCCGGTGTGCCGTGGAGCAGGAACACCGGCCGGCCGCACGGGTCCCCCGAGCACTCGACGCGTAGCCGTCTCCCGTCCGCCGTCCGGACATAGTCCAACGTCGACGCCAGGTCCTGCACGGTGTGTCCCTTCTCGCTGCCACAGACCAGGTCCCAAGCTGCCGGAACCTGCCCTCACACGTCCAGCCGACGCCACCGCTTTCGGCTCCGCACCGGACAGCTTCGCCAACCCCGACGACGAAGTCGCGCAACGGCGGCGCGCCGTCGACTACGCGAAGCGGCACGCTCTGGAATCAGACGGCAGGCGCACCGAGAAGGTCCGCTTCGCCGAACCGGCCGGCCCAGGCTCGCCGAGAGCTCCAGCGGCCCCACGTCGGAGCCTTCACCGGCCCCACTGGCACCTTCCAGCAGGTCACCGGCCTGACCAAGCCGCAGACCGACCTACTCGCCAAGCTCAACATCCCCCACCCCGAACAGGGGCTCGGCCTTCAGCCGCACCCTGCTGACCAGCCAGAACACCACCGCCTAGAGAAACGCCCTCCAGGTGGCCACACCTATGTCCGCAGGTGAAACCCCAGACTCAGCTCTCCAGGCCGCTGAATTACGCGGAACGCGGGCTCGTGCGACGCCTGGTCGATCACGGGGGAGCTCCAGGTGGAGCGTGGACCCCGAACAGGTACAGGCCCTTGCTGCCCACAGCGGCGAGGAGGTCGCCGGCGGGGGACCAGGAGCATCCGCGGAGCCGGTCACCGGTGCGCAGCACAGCCGCCGGCTGCCGGGTCCGCACGTGCCACAAGCGCAGTGCCCCGTCGTCGCTGACGGCGGCCAGCACGCTTCCGTCGGGGGCGAACGCCACGCCGGTCACCTTGGTTCGGTCGCTTTCCAGGATGACCGGCCTGCTCCGCTCGTTCTGTGACGGAATGTACAGGCGCACGGTCCCGTCGCTTACTGCGGCGGCGAACACGGCGCTGTCCGGGGAGGCCGCCACCGCAGTCACCGTGTAGTCATAGCCGATCAGCGTCGCATGCCGCTCGAGGCCCTGCGGATTCCACGTGCACACGTTCACGTAGTGGCTGCCGGCCACGGTGAACCAGGTGCCGTCCGGGGCGAACGCTGCGTCCGTGACCGCGGAGTTGGCCACAAGCAGCTCTGCAGCCAGCTTCTGGCGGTCATCCGAGCCATACCGGCACCACGGACACCTCAGCCCGGTTCCGCAGCCAGCACGCTGTCACGGCCAATGCGCTGGTCGCCCCGCTTCCAGCAGATGCCTGCTGAGGTGCTCCCACAGGTAGGGTTCGCGGTCCGGCATTTGCCACCATGCCGGTTCGGAGCTCCACGGAGCGTCCGACCCTCGGTCGGCAGTGGGCGGTGCCGTGGTGGGAAGACCATCGGCCACGGCTTCCACCAGCACGGTGTTGAGAGCGACGGCGTTCGGGGCCGAGTTCGGCCCGCAGAAATTCACGGACCACGTCGTGCAGGGTGAAGCTGCCCTGATCGACGAAGGTGACCAGGGAAAGATCCGCCATGTCCTGCAGGAGCTGGCGGCTGGTCAGGAAATCCAGGCTGGCCGTGGCCCGCCAGAGGCGCAGCGGCAGGGTCGCCGGGACCGGTTCGTCCTCGGCGAAGACCGCCAGTTCCGCCAGACGCTCGTGGCCGCCTTGCGGGAGGAGCTCGGTGCCTGCCTCGACGCTTGCCCGCGCCAACCGCGCCAACCGCGCCAACCGCGCCAACCGCGCCAACCGCGCCAACCGCGTCAACCGCGTCAACCGCGTCAACCGCGTCAACCGCGCCAACCGCGCCCGCCGGACCGGATCGTCCATGTCAGGCCCGTTCGCCTCGCCGCGATCGAGCCCGGCAGGCCCGGCTGCCCGGAGACGTGCCAGGACCTCCCGCGCCGCGGTGTCGGTCCGGCCGGAAGCCGCTCCAGCGGCCAGGTACCGGTTGACCAACCGCAGCAGCAGCGGCCACCGACCCGTGGCCGCCACAAGCGCGTCCACCGCGGCATCATCCAGCGGGCCGATGCCCCAGGCGAGCATCTGCCGCGCCTGTGCTTCGGACATCTCGTCCACCCCGATGCTCACCGCATCGGTCGGCAGCAGGGCGGGCACGCGGGTGGTGACCAACCGCAGGCAGCGGCGTCCGCCGTGCAGGAAGGGCGTCAGCTGCTCCTCCTCCCACACGTCCCGGAAGTCAAGGCTTTTCACGCCATGTCAATATCCGTCAGCCTGCCCGATCCCCGTCGGTGGACAGCGCTGATCTTCATCTCCCTCGCACAATTGATGGTCGTCCTGGACGTCATCACATCGCCCTGCCCTCGCTCGAGTCGGACCTGGGCATCTCCTCCGCCAATCGGCAGTGGGTCATCGCCTTCTACGCCCTGCCTTCGGCGGACTGCTGCTTCTGTGCGGGCGCATCTCCGGGCTGCCGGGCGGCAGGTCCTTCTTCCTCGCCGGCCCGGTCCCGCGCACCTGTGCGGTTCACTGGGCAGGCGGACTCGGAGCCTTGTCGCCCCGACGGCCGAGCGACCGCGCGGGCGACCTCACCCCTACGGCTGGGCCGACGGTGAGACCGAGCCGGCTGATGATGTCGGAGGAACAGAAGACCCCTCGGTTGCCGAGTTCTGGCGCGCGCTGGTTCAGCAGACGGTCGCGGAATACGCGAAGCAACTGCGGGCTTCTCGAGCCGCCGGGTGGCAGAGTGCTCCGTGGGTGAGCACGGAAACAGCTCCATCGATGGGGCCGTCATCGCCCGCCTCGGATAGGGAGAGGGTTGAACTCCATCTGACCAGTCATGGTCGAGCGCTCCCGAGACGAGTTGGAGAAGCGCGGGGTCGGTTGCGGAACCCAGGAGAAGGTGCTGACTGCCGCTGACGATGAGCTCGCGCCGGAACTCGTCACGATGTGCTGCTTGCGCAATGGTGAGGCTGGGCGGTTCAACGTCACGCGTGTAAGCAGACGACGGGCGCGCCGTCAGAAAGTCAGCAACGGGTCAGTGTGAGTCCTCAAACACCCGGCGACACCTGACCGCACATGCGAAACGTTGTAGCCTCCGGACATCGCCCTTGACCTGCAAGAAGCAAGCAGGGAGCAGACAAACCGGGAGTTTCTTCGTGTTTCGTACAGTATTCAAGTCCAAGATCTAGCGTTTGGGTATTTCCGCAGGTCAGGTCCCTGATCGTGGCCTCCAGGTCAGCAAACGGTCAGCATCGGGTCGGTCGGTGTCCGGCTTGCTGACCTGCTCCTGTGGCAGGGGCCTGCTGTGCCGCCCGGCGCCCTGCTCGGAAGGCTTGATGCGTGGCTCGACAGCTCGCTCATGGGATGGGGTCGTTCTTCAAGGAGTGCGGTTGTTCCAGGCCGACCCGCTGCCCGCACCCGTACACGATTCGGTTCCGGGACGCTCTCGGCAAGCAACGTGAAGAAGCCGGCTACGACACGCAGGACGATGCGATCGAGCGTCTCACGCAGATTTACGCGGAGAAGAAGACAACGGCACCATCCGTCGCCGAGGTTCGCCGCGAACTCGGTCAGCAGACGATCGTGGAATACGCGAAGCAATGGCGTCCTCGTCAGCGCAAGATGACGGAGTACTCGACGGGATGTCACGTGGACAGCTCCATCAACGTGCACATCATTCCGCGTCTCGGGTCGCGGAAACTGAACTCGGTTACGCCCATTGTGGTCGAGCGCTTCCTGGACGAGTTGGAGACGGACGGGGTGGGGCGCGGAAACCAGATGAACATCTTCCGCGTCCTCAAGGCGATCCTCCGGGACGCGTATGGCAAGGGTGCCATGGCGGACGACCCTGTGAGGGGCGTCCAGGAACCGGAATACGTCCGCGAAAAGGTGGTCATCCCATCCCTCGCCTACGTGAAGAAGGCACTGGCAGCAGCTGACGAACATCTCGCGCTTGAGATCGTCATGATGGTGGGCTGCGGCTTGCGGAACGGGGAAGCCCGGGCAGTGAACGTCAACAACGTTGTGGCGGATGACGTCTACCGGGTGCATGAGCAGATCCATTCCAACACGCACAGGCTGGCGAAGCTGAAGCATCGCAGGGCGGGGGAGTTCCGGGAGGTTCCTCTGCCGCGCTCGGTGCGGGAGGCGATGGAGCGGTACGAGGAGAAGCGTGGCACCACGAAGGAGGGCTATCTGCTGCGCGGTCCGAGCGGCTACTACACCGAGCCGATGGAACGCCGCCGCGTGCAGAAGCTCTTCAAGGACCTGCCTGCAAAGGACGGTGTCGGCATGTACGGCTTCCGGCACTACTTCGCCTCGAACGCGCTCGGGAACGGGATACCGATCACCGACGTGGCGGAATGGATGGGCCACAAGTCGATCGAGGAGACGTACCGCACCTACCGGCATCTGATGCCGGGGAGCATCACCAAGGCCGCCCGCATCCTGGACGCCGGCCTGTGGGACGCGGCCTGAGGCCGCAGCAAAGCCTGTCGGGGCTGCCCTCCGGTTTGGGCTGCAGCGGCACCACATGGCACAGGTTGTAGAGACCCTTCAGGGGCGTCTATGCCGGTCCAACGCGGGCATGGAATTGCAGGGCAGAGCCACTTGGTCCGGGAACGTCTGCCCAGTTGGTGATGGCTGTGTGATACGCGGGTGATACGGAGAGGCTCCCCTCGAGGTCCGTCCTGGCGGGATCTCTGCGCGGATCAGTGAGACGGCGAAGCCGCACCGGAGCACTCCGGTGCGGCTTCGCCGTGTGATCGAACGCGCTGGCGCGCACGACGCGGTCGGTGACTCGTGCGGTCCGTGTGACTGTGGCTCTTTCGTGTGCCTGATTTGCGAACACATCCGCTCATCCGTCCGTACGAGGGGAGCGCGCCCCTTCCAGCGCGACCGGATCGTGTGAGCGCAGGAGCGGGAATGGCCGGATCGACTAGGTTCTGTCTCTTTGGTCAGCGTCGGGTCCAGATGAGGATGCCCGCGAGGTGGAGTGCGGCCTGGTAGGCGATCGCGAGCTTGTCGGTTCGTGTGGCCAGGCCGCGCCACTGCTTGAGACGGTTGATGCACCGCTCGACGCTGTTCCGCTGCTTGTATGCCTCGTTGCCGAAGCCGGGCGGACGGCCACCGAGTCGGCCTCGCCGCAGGCGGTGGCCGACTTGGTCGGACGGTTGCGGGATGACCGCACGGATGCCCCGGCGCCGCAGGTGGGCGCGGATGGCACGGGAGGAATACGCGCGGTCGGCGAGAACGGCCAGGGGCCGGGTCCGGGGCCTGCCCGGGCCGGTGCGGGGCACGCGGATGCGGGACATCACCGTCTCGAAGGCGGGCGCGTCACCTGCCTGGCCTGCGGTGACGGTGAAGGCGAGGGGCCGTGCGCGGCCGTCCGCGGCCAGGTGGACCTTGGTGCTCAGCCCGCTGCGGGAGCGTCCGAGCGCGTGATCGGCGGGCTCGCCGCAGTGAGCCGCCCCCTTTTGAGTGCTCCGGCGGCGTGCTGGTGGGCCCGGACGACCGTGGAGTCCACCGACACCGTCCAGTCGATGTCGTCGTCGGCGTCCGCCGCCGCCAGGACGGCGGCGAGGATCATCTCCCAGGTGCCGTCGACGGCCCATCTGATCAGCCGCTTGTGAGCGGTCTGAAATGAGCCGAGCTCGTCGGGCAGGTCCCGCCAGGGCGAGTTGGTGCGGTACTTCCACGCGATGGCCTCGAGCGTGCGGCGGTGGTCGTCCCACCGCCGTCCGCGGACCGGATCGGCCGGCATCAGCGGCTCGATCCGGTCCCACATCGCATCACTGATCACTAATCGGACAGACACATCCGATCAACTGACCAACCCATCAAAGAGACACGCGCTAGCCCTACGGCAAGCTGCGCGGGCATCTCTCGCGGGGCAACCCGATCTGTGAGGCGCTGGCCTGCACGTCGAGGTGGTGGTGGCGTTCCTGGGCCCCAGCGCCTACATCTCGCCCGACCACTACGCCTCCCAGCCGCACTTCCCGACCTGGGCGTACGCGGCCGTGCACGTCACGGGTCGGCCGCGGCTGCTGGACGAGGTGCGCACCATGCGCCAGCTGGACGACCTGATCGAGGACCAGGAGAGCCGGCTCGCACCGAAGCAGCCCTGGTCGCTGCCGCGCCGGGCGAGCGCGCTGTTCGACGAGTACCTGCGGCTCATCCAGGGTTCGAGATCCCGATCGGGCACATCGACGGCGTGTACAAGCTTGGCCAGAACAAGTCCCCGGCCGACATGGCCTCCCAGGCACGGGCCTTCCGGGAGCGCGGCACGGACAGCATGAACCGGCTGGCCGACTACATCGAGCGGCACAACAACCTGCCCAGGCAGGAGCCCGGCCATGGCCCGGATCACCCGGCGGACGCGGCCGGCTGATCCGGCGTCCGTCGTCATCGGCGGTTTCACTTCTGGGCGGCTGCCCCCGCCAGGCCCTGGCGCAGCAGGGCGTAGGCGTGGTCGGCGTCGGCCACCGCCTCGGGGTAGACCTCGTCAGCGGACCGGCCGGCGACGATGCGCTGCCAGTTCACCGACGCCAGGATGCGCTCGGTGGCGATGACCTGGCCGGCCAGCAGGGCGGCCGTGATCTCGCGGTCGGAGTCCAGCGCGTCGACCAGGGCCTGGGCGAGCGCCTCCTCGGCCTGGGCCAGGTACTGGCTGACGCGTGCCACCAGGCTCGGCGTGGAGTACACGAGGTGGTGGAAGGCGAGGACGTCCTCGTCGTCGTTGAGCCCCGTGATGGGGTCCCGGGCCGCCAGCCCGTCCAGGAAGTGCTGGTGCAGGGCGTCGATCGCGGACACCCCGGGCGGCCGCTCCGCGACGACGGTGCTGCTCACCGTCTGGTGGTCGGCGAAGCGGTGGACGACCAGGTCTTCCTTGGTGGGGAAGTACTTGAACAGCGTGGGTTTGGAGACCTCGGCGACGGCCGCGATGTCGACGACCGAGACCTGGTCGAACCCGTGCTCAAGGAAGAGCGTGATCGCCGTGTCGGAGATCGTCTCTCGCGTTCGCTGTTTCTTGCGCTCCCGCAAGCCCATCGGCGCATTCACCAGGCCATCCTAGCACATCCCCTTACCCGGGCAATCAGGTGACCGAGTCTGTGAATTGACTTGGTTAAGAAATCTGTTCTAGTGTCCGCCAGCGGAAGACGGACGGGCCGGACTGAGCGCCGCCCGCGGTGAGGGAAGGACATCAGGACATGGCACAGGCAACAGCGGCCTCCACCGAGAGGTCGGTGCGCTACCGGTGGTGGGGGCTGGGGGTGATCGCCCTGGCTCAGCTGATGGTCATGCTGGACATGACCATCGTGAACATCGCCCTCCCGTGGGCCCAGCAGGACACCGGGATGTCGGACGCGAGCCGGCAGTGGGTGGTCACCGCCTACACCCTCGCCTTCGGTGCCCTGCTGCTGCTCGGCGGACGGGTCGGCGATCTCGTGGGCCGCAGGCGCGCCTTCGTGGCCGGCGCCGTCGGCTTCGCCGTCGCCTCGGTGGCGGGCGGCGCCGCGCCGAACGCCGAGGTGCTCGTCGGCGCCCGCGCGGCGCAGGGCGTGTTCGCCGCGCTGCTCGTGCCCTCGACCCTGGCCATGCTCGCCACCACGTTCACCGAACCGCGCGAACGCGCCAAGGCGTTCGGTGTCTTCAGCTCGGTCGCCAGCGCCGGCGGCGCCATCGGCCTGCTGGGCGGCGGCGTGATCACCGAGTACCTCGACTGGCGCTGGTGCTTCTACGTCAACGTGCCGATCGGCGCGGCCGTGGTGGCCGGGGCCTTGCTGCTGCTGCCGGCGATGCCCGCCAACCGCCAGCGCGTGGACGTCCCCGGCGCGGTGCTCTCCGCGTGCGGCATGCTCGCCCTCGTCTACGCCTTCGACCAGGCGGCGACCCACAGCTGGACCTCGCCCCGCGTCCTCGGCTGCCTCGCGGCCGCCGTGGTCCTGCTCGCCGCGTTCGGCCTCACCCAGGCCAGGGGGCCGGCTCCGCTGCTCCCGCTGCGGCTGGTCGCCGACCGCAACCGGGCGGGAGCGAGCCTGACCATCGCCCTGGCCATGGTCAGCCTGTTCGGCCTGTTCCTGATCCTCACCTACCAGTTGCAGGTGGTGATGGACTTCTCGCCGCTGCGCACGGGCCTGGCGATCCTGCCGGCGACCGTGGCGACGGTGCTCACCTCCACCCAGATCGCCGCCCGGCTGGTGCCCCGCGTCCCGCTGCGCCTGCTGGTCGTGCCGGGCCTGCTCATCGCCATGCTGGGCCTGCTCAACCTCGGCCGGCTCACCCCCGACAGCTCCTACGCCTCGACGCTGATGCCCACCCAGATCCTGCTCGGCATCGGTGTCGGACTGGTGATCTCGCCGTGCATCAGCGCCGCCACCTACCGCGTGCCGCCGCAGGAGGTGGGCGTGGTGTCGGCCTTCGTCTCCACCTCTCAGCAGCTGGGCGGCTCCATCGGCACGGCCCTGCTCAACGCCATCGCCACCAGCGTGACCGCCGACCGGATCGCGGGCGGCGGCCGCGCTGAACGGGCCGTGACCGAGGCGACCGTCCACGGCTACGCCGTCGCGAGCCTGTGGGCCGCGGGCATCACCGCCCTCGCCGCCGTACTCGCCGGCCTGCTGATCACCATCGACCTGCGCAAGCCCGCCCAGGCTCCCCCGGAGCAGGCGCGGGCCACGGAAGGCGACCTGGCGCCCAGCAACTGACCGCGCCCCCACCGGACCAGCAGCCGCCGGGCGACCTCCCCCGGCCTGGTGGCTGCGCCCCGACCAGCAGCTGCCGGGTGATTTCCCCCGGCCTGGTGGCTGCGCCCGACCAGCAGTCGCCGGGTGACCTCCCCCGGCCCGGAGGCTGCTCCGGCCGCCCGCCGGAACCCACTGAACGGACCCGGCGGGCGGCCCCTATCAGGCCCCTACACCCCCTCATCTCGCCGCAGATCAGGCCCGGCCACCAGAGGCGTACATAGGCTCAGCGCCACCCGCGAACGGCCCGGAGCCCTCACTTTCGAGGATGTGCCCATGCTTCAGGATTCAGTCCCTCTGGAACTCGACGACGCGTTCATGCAGGACCCGCACTCCGTGTACGCACGGCTCAACGCCGAAGGCTCGGCGCACCGGGTGATGATGCCTCCCGGGGTCCCCGTGTGCGGCGGACTACCGGTCTGGCTGATCACCGGCTACGAGGAGGTGCGGTCGGCGCTGGCGGACCCCCGGCTGAGCACCGACCTCAACCGGACGGATCGGCTGTTCGCGCAGAACGAGCCGGACCGCAACAAGCGTGGCGCCTTCTCCTCCGCCCTCGCCACCCACATGCTGCACTCCGACCCGCCGGACCACACCCGGCTGCGCAAGCTGGTGAACAAGGCGTTCACCAGCCGCGCCATCGAAAAGCTCCGGCCGGAGATCGAGCAGATCACCGGCGAACTGCTCGCCGCCCTGCCGGACGAGGACCCGGTGGACCTGCTGGACGCGTTCGCGTTCCCGCTGCCGATCCGGGTGATCTGCCTGCTGCTGGGCGTGCCGCTGGAGGAGCAGGAGAACTTCAAGTCCTGGTCCAAGGCGCTCGTCTCCGGCGACTCGCCTGCGGCGACCGCCGCCGCGTCGACCGCGATGATCGAGTACCTCGGCGACCTCATCGAGCGCAAGCGCCGTACGCCCACCGACGATGTGCTCGCCGCGCTGGTCTCGGCCCGTGACGTCGACGACCGGCTCACCGAGACCGAACTGGTTTCGATGGCCTTCCTGCTGTTCATCGGGGGCCACGAGACCACCGTCAACACCCTCGGCAACGGCACGCTGCACCTGATGCGGAACCTGGACCAGTGGGAGGCGCTGCGCCAGGACCGCTCCCTCCTGCCCGGCGCGGTCGAGGAGTTCCTGCGGTTGGAGAGCCCGCTGAAACACGCCACCTTCCGCTGCGCCACCGAGGACCTGCGCATCGGTGACACCGCGATCCCGGCTGGCGACTTCGTACTGCTGGCACTGGCCTCCGCCAACCGGGACCCCGAGCGCTTCGGGGATCCGCACACACTGGACGTCCGCAGGCCCACCGGCGGCCATGTCGCCTTCGGGCACGGCATCCACTACTGCCTCGGGGCGCCGCTGGCCAGGATGGAGGCGCAGGTGGCGTTCGGCGTGCTGCTCGACACCTTCCCCGCCATGCGGCTCGCGGTCGATCCCGAGGACATGCGGTGGCGCACCAGCACCCTCATCCGCGGGCTGCACTCACTGCCGGTGCGGCTGAACCGCCCATAGTGTCCAGGCCCTGCGGCAGTTCGTCACGGCGGGACAGGTTGAGCTTGCGCAGGACACGTGTCATGTGCTGCTCGACCGTGCTGACCGTGATGAACAGCCGACGGGCGATCTCCCGGTTGGTGTGGCCCTCCGCCGCGAGGGCGGCCACCCGCAGCTCGGCCTCGGACAACACGTCATGCACCTGCTCCGAGACCTCATGCCCGGCAGCGCAGCGCCGTCCCTCGGCCGCCCGCTCCGCGTCCGGCAGCAGGTTCTGGCTGAGCGGCTCGGCATGGCACTTCTTCGCCATCCGGTAGGCACGCCGGACGATCACCCGGGCCCGGTTGGACTGCCCGAGCAGATGGTAGACACGGCCCAGATCACCCAGGGCGTGCGCCAGCAGCCAGTCGCTGCCGGAGGCCTGGAGTTCGTCCACGGCCTCCTGCAGCGCCTGCAGCCGCTGCCGGGGCTTCATCGTCGAGGCCAGCAGGCGCAGGGCGTTGCCGTGCACCCGGGGACTGCTCTTGTGCCGGGCCAGTTCCTCCTGCAGGTAAGTGACGGCCTGGTCCGGCTCGCCCAGGCGCAGCCGGGCTTCAGCCACCCCGGTGCGCCACGGGATAAGCGTGGTGTCGCCCACTCCCCAGCTCTCCAGGGCCTTGCCGCATGCCAGGAGATCTCCGAGGGCGGCCTGAAGACGTCCGGTAGCCAGATGGAACTGGCCTCGGGAGTACAGGTAGTGCTGGCCGAAAACGGTCTGGAAGACCGCCTTGGGCACCGGGCGGCAGAGCCGGGCCCGCGCCTCGTCATACCGGCCCATGGCGGTCAGCGCGTACACCGAACTCGCCAGCGGTAGGGCGATGCTCAGCCCCCAGCCCTGCGACGACATCCGCGACAGGGCCAGGTCGCTGTGGGTCTCCGCCTCCAGCAGCCGGCCCTGCCGGATGAGGTTCGCAGCCCGTAGGGAGGACAGCAGTGCGATGTTCCGCTCGCGGCCCGCGTCCAGCAGCGTGGTGCACCACGCGTCGACCTGTTCCGTGCGCTCGGCATAGAACAGGGTCATCAGCGCCAGCGGGATGGTTTCCAGGGTCGGCGTCAGACTGGACATCTCCAATACGTGGGCGGCGCCGACCACTGCCTCCTCCGCCTCACCGCCCCGTAGTACGACGGACAGAGCGGCGGCTGCTTGAAGGCGCGGCTGCGCTGCGATGGCCGCAGGAGTGAACTCCTCGGTGATGTCGGGGGTCACCTCACCGAACATGCGCCGGTGGAACGGCGGGCACAGCACGGACAGCCACTGCTGCAGCGCGCGGGCCTCGGCAAGGCCCTGCTCGTCCGGCTCGTCGGCCAGTTGCCGGTCGACCAGCTGCAGCATCTCCGCCGCCTCGTCGACGTAGCCGTGCCAGACCAGATTCTTGATCAGGGACATCGCGCCGGACAGGGCCGTGAGGTGCCCGGCTTGGAGGGCCTCCTTCAGCTCCGGGAGCCGGCGCATGGCCTTGGCCGGGTCGACCTGCCAGGCGGACAGGGTGTGCTGGAACAGGATGGACGCCCGCAGAGGCCCGTCCGGGCAGATGGCGTGGGCCAGATCGAACAGCCGCATCGCCTTGGGGAACTCGTCCTGCGCGAGCGCCTCGATCGCGGCTTCCCGGAGCAGTGGGGGAGCCCAGGATTCCGCGATACCTCCCGCCGCCACGATGTGTTCGGCCACCGTGGCCGGATGCGCGCCGTTGTCGTGCAGCAGTACGGCGGCCCGCCCGTGAAGCCGCGCCCGCTCCTCGGCGGAGACCTCACCTCCCAGCACGGTGTGCATCCTCGGGTGACGGAAGTCCGGTCCCGCCAGCAGGCCGGCCTGGGTCAGCTCCTGAAGGTGCCGGGTGGGCGGGTTCGTGCTGTCGCGGTCGAGCAGCACCGACAGCGCGTCCGGCCCCAGCACCGCCAGGTGCCGGGCGAGATCGGCCGCGGGCGCGCTGACCCGGTGGACGCAGTCGACCACCGCGGAGTCGAACATCTCCCCGGCGACCGGCCGTAACGCGGCCGCGCTCGTGTACGTGCCCTGCAGGGCGTTGCAGGTGTCCTCGACCAGCGCCCGCGTCAGCAGCGGGCTGCCCCCGCTCGCCGCGTGGAACTCCGCGGCGCCAGCCTCGTCGACGGGCACGCCCAGCCGCTCGGTGAGCAGCAGCCGGATGTCGCCGACGGTCAGCGGGCCGACCCGCAGCTGATGGAACCCGGGCTGCCGGGCGAACTCGGCCCGGGCGGCGGCGTACGGGGGCAGGGCCTGCGGCCGGTCGGTGAACACCGCCAGGACCCGGGAGGCGACCATACGGCGGGCGAGGTGCCCGAGGCAGCCCAGCGACTCGGGGTCGGCCTCGTGGATGTCGTCGACGGCGAGGACGAGGGGATGGTCGTCGGCCAATTCCATGACGGCCGCGCAGAATTCGTCCATGGCCTTGTCGCGTTCACCTTCCGGCGCCCGGGTGACCGCCGCAAGGCTGCGGCCGACGGCTGCGAGCGTGTCACTCGTACGCTGTGAAGCTCCTTTGAATCGCCCTGTACGCCACAGGAGTTGATGGACCACGCCCCAGGAGTTGGCGCGCTCTCGCGGGGAACAGGCTGCTCTCAGGACGAGGGAACCGGATTTCGCCGCGCTCTGGGTGAATTCGTGGAGGAGGGCGGTCTTACCGATCCCCACAGGGCCACTGACCAGGGCGATCGGACCCGCTCCGCGGTCGCGTGCGGTCAGCAGGTCATGCAATTGGGTGAGTTGTATGTCCCGTCCGACGATGGACATCCGCAGGTGCTCCTATGGTGCCGAGGCTTCGGTATGTCTTCAGCCATCCTGCAACTTCAGACAGTCTGCGGGGCCTTCAGTGATCATCGCCACAGGGATTTGGCGCAAGTGCGACCGTCGGCAACGGCAATTCGGCCAACTTCGAAAGGCAGGGCAATTTTCCGCCTTCGGGTTCTTCAAAGAGGCGTAAAGAAAATGCGGCCCGGGGGAGTCCCCGGGCCGCACCTCTCGGACAGGTCTCGACCGTTCTCGGACGGTGCGCGCCTCAGGCGGCGAGCGGCTCCGGCAGCGGCCGGGCGTGCAGGACGTCGAGACGGGACACCGCACGCGTCACCACGACGTACAGCCGGTGCAGTCCGCGCGGCTCGGACTCGACGATCGCGGCCGGCTCCACCACGACGACATGGTCGTACTCCAGGCCCTTGACGACCGTCGCGGGCAGCACGGTCACCCGGGCGGCCGTGCCGACCTCCTCGGCCGTCGCCGTCTCGATGCCCGCCCGGCGCAGCGCCGCCGAGGTGGCGGCGACCGCGTCGTCGGCGGCGATGACGGCGACCGACCCCTCGCGGCCGAGGGCCGCGCGGACGGCGGACACGGTGGCGGACGCCAGGTCGTCGACGGCGCTGACCGTCAACTCGCCGTCGTGGCGCAGGGAGCGGGCCGGCGGCACGTCCACGCCCAGGGCGCCCACCAGCCGGTTGGCCAGCTCCATCACCGCGGCGGGCACACGGAAGCCGGTGGTCAGCGGGACGACCGTGGCCTGCGCCTTGCCCAGGTGCGTCAGCTGCTCCTGCCAGGTCCGCGCCGACCACGGCGCCGTCGCCTGGGCCAGGTCGCCCAGCACCGTGATGGAGCCGAACGCGCTGCGCCGGGCGATCGCCCGGCACTGCATCGGCGACAGGTCCTGGGCCTCGTCCACGACGACATGGCCGTAGCCCTCGGGGCGTTCGATGAGCCCCGCGACCTCGTCGAGCAGCAGCATGTCCTCGACCGACCAGGTGGCGCTCTTCTCCGACCGCGGAGGCTTCGCCCACAGCAGGGCCCGCTGCTCGGCGGCGTCGAACACCCCGTCCGCCGCAGCCTCCATCACCGCCGGATCGCTCAGCAGCGTGGCCACGACCTCCTCCGGCCGCGCGACCGGCCACGCCGCCTCCAGCAGCGCGGCGACCGGCTTCGAACGGCCGATCTTGCGCGCCCAGGTCACGCTTTTCGGGCCGGCCCGCCGCTCGGCCTGCTGCTGGATCAGCGTGACCACCCGCGAACGCACATGCTCGCGGCCGATCCCGTACGGCACCCCCATGCCCCGCACCTCGTCGATGACCCGTGCCAGGTCGTACGAGTCCACCCGCCAGCGGTACGAGCCGTCGGTGACCGCGATGGACTCCTCCGGGTGCCTCACCCGGGCGTACAGCGCGCGCTCAAGGACGGTGGCCATACGGTCGCTGTGCTTCAGGACGCTGACGTCCTCGGAGTCCGCCCGCCGCACTGGGTGCCGTGCGACGACGTCCTCCACCGTCAGCTGTGCGATGTCGATCTCGCCCAGCGACGGCAGCACCTCGGAGATGTAGCGCAGGAAGGTGCGGTTCGGGCCGATGATCAGCAGACCGCTGCGCTGCAACCGCTCGGGGAACGTGTAGAGGAGATATGCGGCGCGGTGCAGGCCGACGGCGGTCTTGCCGCTGCCCGGGGCGCCCTGCACACAGACCGACTCGTTCAGCTCGCTGCGGACCAGGTTGTCCTGTTCCGGCTGGATGGTGGCGACGATGTCGCGCATCGGGCCGAGGCGGGGCCGCTCGATCTCGGCGGCGACGATCGCGCTCGCCGCGTCGCCGCCGTCGTCGCCGCGGGCGTGGTCGAGGTGCTCGTCCTCAAATCCGGTGAGGTCCTCGGGAGCGCCGTGGCTCCACGGCGCCCACCCGAAGCGCCGCCGCACCGCGACGCCGCGCGGCTCCAGGGCGCTCGCCTGGTAGTAGGTGCGGGAGACCGGCGCACGCCAGTCGATCACCAGGGGCGGTGCGGCCGGGTGTTCCGAGACCCGCCTGCGGCCGATGTAGTACCGCTGCCGCCGGTGGTCCCCCGCCTCCTCGGAGTCCTCGAAGTCGAGCCGGCCGAAGAACAGCGGGCTGTCGGGCTCCTCCGCCATCTGCCGTGCGCGGGTGCGCAGGTAGCGGCCGAGCGCCTCGGCACTCGCGCCGTCACCTGACACGTCCTCGCCCGCGACGACCTGGTACTGGGCATCGTCCACCTGCCGGGTCATCGCCTCGCGGCACACCGCGACGTACGCACGCTCCAGGGCCAGCTCGTCGTCGAGTCCGACGGCCTCCTGGGTGCCGTACGTGTCCTGGACGTGTGACGTCATCGATCGACCTTTCCGAAGCGACGGCCTTGCGCGCCGCCCGACGAGGCCGAACGGCGAATTCCGGGTCCCAGCATAACTGAACCCGGTTAATAGACTGGCTGAGTTGTGTTATTGCTGGCCGGATAAAGACGGCCTACGCGCAGTGCTCGGAGCGGGTGCGTACGGCTGGGCGCGACCAGCGCTCCGCGCGGCCGGTGTGGACCGGGCTGCGGCCGGAGATGCCGTGGGTCTGCTGCCGCCGGGTCGCGGTCACGTTCCGAGCGGCCGGTTGTCGCCGGGCGTGCCCAGTGCTCCGGGGGCTGTTTGCCGTCGGCCGCAACCAACGCTTCGCGGCGCCGGTGTCGCGGCCCGGGGCCACGCGTTTCTGGCGGCCGGTAGCCGCCGGGCGTGCCTAGTGCTTCGAGAGGCCGGGCACCGCCGGGTGGGACCAGCGATGCCGGCGCAGCCGGCGGCTGGTGACCGCCGGCCGCCGACAGCGCTTCGGTGGCCCGTTACCGCCTGGCCGCGATCAGTGCGCCCAGCACCGCCGCGTGGACCAGATGGCCGGGGGCGTACAGCTCCTTGCCGATCCACAGTGGGGGGTGGTGTTCGGCGTCCAGGCCCTGCTTCAGGAGGAAGGCGCAGCCTCGGTGCACGGCCTGGGTCGCCTCCTCGGAGCGGGCGTCGCCGTCGGCGGTGAGTTCCAGCAGGGTGCGTATCGCGTAGGCGGTCTCCTCCGGTGTGCCGTCCCAGCGGCCCCAGGAGCCGTCCTCGTGCTGCCGGTGCAGGAGCCAGTCGACGGACCTGCCGAGGGCTTCGGCCGACGCCGGGCCGGCGTACCGGTGCAGGGCCAGGGCGCAGCGCATCGTCGCGAAGTAGGGCGAGGCGTGCCACTTGTCGGACCAGCTGCCGTCCGGCCCCTGGCGGTCGCGCAGCCACGACGCGATCCGGGCGACGGCGTCCCGGTACCGGTCCCCCTCAGCAGGACCGTCGGCCAGGTGGCAGCCCAGCGCCTCCAGGATGTGCGCGTTGGTGGTCGTGGACGGCTCGTGCTCCGGGATGGTGGACATGAAGTGGCTGCCCGCGTCGTACTGCCACAGGTACTCCGGCTCCTGCGGCGCCCCCAGGCGGGCCAGGGCCGTCAGGACGATCGCGCTGGTCTCCGCCTCGTACGCGAACCCCGGCGCGGTCGGCGCCCCGGACCGGCCGACGTCACCCGGCAGCTCCTTCAGCAGCGGAGCGAGCACCTCGCGCTCCACCCCCGCCGTCGCCAGGTTTCCGGCGATCCACGCCCGCTCGTAGTACACGATCGAGGTCATCGCGGCGACCGCGGCGGATCCCCGCTCCTGGGCCTGCCGCAGGAAGCGCACCGAGGGGTGCGCGGGGTCGGCCGGCTCCCGCGGGCCGAGCCAGGCGGCGGTCGCGGCAGCGGAACAGCCGACGACCCCGTCGACCGGCTCCATCTCGGCGGCGCCGACGGCCGCCGGGCCCACGATCTCCAGGTAGTGACCGGCGAGCGGGTTGCGCCAGGCACCCCCGCGCAGCCCACGCAGCGCCTCGTCGGTCAGCCCGTGCGGCAGCGCCAGCGGCTGCACCGGTCCGCCCCCGAGGACGGCGAGCCGGGCGTTGATCCCCTCCACCAGAGCGGGGATGACCATGAAGAACACGACCGTCGACGGCACCGGCTCCTCGGCGCTGCACGCCACCAGCGCGGCCGCCGCCGCGAGCCCCCGCCGCGCGGCCTCGACGAGCGCCGCGGGCGGCAGCGGCAACTCGCCGCCCTCCCGGCCCAGCACGGCCAGCAGCGCCTCCGTCGCGCTCAGCGTCGGCACGAGGGCGTACCCGCCGGGGCCGCCCCAACTGCCGTCGGACCGCTGCTCGTCGAGGAGATACCGGACCCGGGCGGCGTCCCCGTCCAGCCACGGGGCCAGCGACACCAGCCGGGCCGTCTCGTACACCGAGGGACCCAGCGCGCCGGTCGGGTCGTCCAGCACCCGCTCGACCAGCTCGGCGACGAGCCTGTCGAAGTCCACGTCCGTGGGCGCGCTCACGCGGGGAGCTCTTCGGAGACGGTGATGCTGTCGACGAGCAGCGACGACGGCAGCGTCGCCGGGTCGGGGTCGCCCGGCAGGACCGGGCCGCCGGGGCTGCCGATAATGATCGCCAGACAGAAGTACACCGGCTGGTCGAACAGCCAGCCCTTCGGAGTGGTGTCCTGCGGGGTCAGCTTCAGGTACTCGCGGCCGTCCAGGTACCAGGTGATCGAGTCGGGGCCGCGCCGCCAGACCGCCGAGTAGGTGTGGAAGTCCGCGCTGAGCGGGCTGCCGTCCTCCGCGGTCGTACGGGCGCCCATGCCCAGGGACGGGATCTGGTGGCACTCGGGGGAGTGGACGGCACCCCACACCGAGTCCGGCTCGGAGCCGAGCGCCTCCAGGACGTCGATCTCCCCGGCCCGGTACCACGCCTGCACCGGGTCCTCGTCGCCCCGGTGCCGCAACTGCGTGCCCCAGGCCCACAGCGCGCAGTCCAGGCCCGGACCCGCTGCGGTCTTCACCCGGGCGTCCAGGCGCAGCGCGCCGCCGGGCCGCGGCACGAAGTCCTCGCGCCGGGTCTCCAGCCACGCCGCCCGGTACTCCCCGTCCTCGTGCGTGGCGGTGATCCGCAGGTGCCCGGCGCCGTCGAGGCCGACGTTCGCGGGGTCGTCCGTGTGGAACTCGATGCCGGCGCCGAACGGCTGCCCGGTGACGACCTGCCACAGGGCGGGGTGGGGCGGGGACCCGGCCGGGCCCTCGAACGTGTCCTGCCACAGGACCTTCCACGATGGCGGCGCGGTCGCGGCGGCCGGGGCGGTGGCGTGCTTCTGGTTCACGGTCTCCATGTCTTTCTCGGGCTCCGTCTTCCTCAGTTGCCCGGGGCCGACGGTGCGGCGGCGTCCGGATCGAGATGCTCGGCCATGGCGAGCGGGGTGGGATGGGCGAACAGGTCGGCCAGGCGCACAGGCACACCCAGCGTCTTCTCGATGCGCTGCACGAGCTGCGCGCCGAGCAGCGAATGCCCGCCGCTGTCGAAGAAGTTGGCGTGCGGGCCGAGGTCGGTCCGGCCGAGCGTGCTCTGCCACAGGGCGAGCAGCCGCCCGGCCGTCCCCGACTGCGCCTCGGGCGCGGCCTGCGCCGATTCCGCGGCCGCACTGCGCTCGGAGCGGCGCTGCTCGGCGAGGCGGGTCAGCGCGAGATGGTCCCGCTTCTCGTTGGCGGTGGTCGGCAGCGACTCCAGCACGACGATCTCCTGGGGTACGGCGGCGGAGGGCAGCAGGGACCGGGCATGGGCCGTCAGCCCGGCGGTGTCCACCTCGGCCGCACCGTCCCCTCCCTCCCCTTCTTCCGCGCCGTGTGCCGGTTTCACGAACGCGACCAGGGCGGCGTCCGGCCCGCCGCGCCCCACCACGACGACGGCGACGTCCCGTACGTCCGGACGGTCGAGCAGCACCGCCTCCACCTCGCCCAGTTCGATCCGGTGGCCGCGCAGCTTGATCTGGCGGTCGGTGCGGCCCAGCAGCTCGACGCTGCCGTCGGGCCGCAGCCGGGCCAGGTCGCCGGTGCGGTAGTGGCGCCCGTACGCGGGATGGTCGCGGAAGCGGTCCGCCGTCAGTTCGGGGCGGTTGTGGTAGCCCAGCGCGACGCCCGACCGGGCGATGCACAGCTCGCCCTGCACACCGACCGGCAGCTCCCGGCCGTCCGGGTCGACGACGAACACCTGGGTGTTGGCGATCGGACGGCCCACGTCCACGCGGACCACCTCGTCCGGCACCGGCCCCGAGGTGGACCAGATGGTCGTCTCGGAGGGGCCGTACACATTGAGCAGTGAGCCGCCCGAGGCGGCCAGCGTGCGGGCCAGCGCCGGTGGCAGCGGCTCCCCGCCGCAGACCAGGCGCCGGCCGGCGAGCTGCCCGTCCGCCGCGTCGGCGACGACCCGCCAGGTCGTCGGGGTGGCCTGCACGACGCCGACGTCGTGCGCGACGACCTCGGCGAGCAGGGCGCGGCCGTCGGTGCGGGCCTCGTCGGAGGCCACGACCAGCCGTCCGCCGCACACCAGCGGCAGGAACAGCTCCAGGGCGGAGATGTCGAAGGCGAAGGTCGTCAGCCACAGCACGGCGTCGTCCGCCGTGACCTTCAGCTCCTCGGCGAAGTGCTGGACCACGTTGGCGAGGCTGCGGTGGCCGACCAGGGTGCCCTTCGGCTTCCCCGTCGATCCGGACGTGTAGATCAGGTAGGCGCAGGAGTCCGGATCCGGGCCGCCCGCACCGGGGTCCGGCAGCGGGCCGGAGCCGTCCGGCGCGAGCGGTTCCAGCGCAAGCACACGCGCCCGGACCCCCTCGGGCAGCTCCACGCCCGGCGCCGTGAGCACGGCCTGCGCGCCGGAGTCCTCCAGGACGTACGCCAGGCGCTGCACGGGGTGCTCCGGATCGACGGGCAGATACACCGCTCCGGCCAGCCACACCCCGAGGGCCGCGGCCGCGAGTTCGGGACCCCGGGGCGCGGCCAGCGCGACGATGTCACCGGCCCTCACCCCGGCGTCCGCCAGGACGTCCCTGGTGTCCTCGGCGGCCCGCCACAGCTCGGCGTACGTCGTGCTGCGACCGTCGCCCACGACGGCCGGCGCGGACGGCGTCAGCGCCACCCGCTCCCGCACCGCCGCGAGCACGCTGGGCGGATCCACCGGGCGCGCGGTGTCGTTGCTCGCGGCCAGCACCGCGAGGTCGGAAGGCCCGGACAGCGGCAGTTCGCCCATCGGCCGGTCCGGCCCCTCCGCGGCCGCGAGCAGCAGCGCCTCGAAGCGTTCGAGCAGCCCCTGTACGTCGGCCCGGTCCAGCACCTGCGTGTAGTACGCGGCCCGGACGGTCACCTTGTCCGCCGAGGACAGGAAGAAGAACTCCAGGTCGAACTTGCTGAAGCCGTTCTCCACCGGGAGCCTGCGGGCCGTGGTGTCGCCGAGGGGGAAGCTCGTACGGCCGTCGTCCGGAACGTAGTTGAACAGATGGCGGAAGACGGTGTTGCGCCAGGAGGCGCCGCCGTCCCTGCGCAGTTCCGGCAGCAGGACGTCGACCGGCACATCGGCGTGGGCGACCGCCCCGAGGAACGCGACGCGGGCGGTCCGCACCAGGTCACGGAAGCCGCCGCCGAGGTCGACGGGTATGCGCAGCGGCAGGGTGTTGACGTGATAGCCGACGGCCCTGGACGCCTCGCGCGCCCGGACGTTGACCGGGGTGCCCACCACCAGGTCGGGACCCGCGCCGTGCCGGGCCAGCAGCAGGCCATACGCGGCCAGCAGCACCACCGCCTCCGGCGCGCGCAGCTCCTTCTGCAGCCGGCGCAGCACCTCGGTCGCCCGCGGGGACAGGTCGGCCGTGATCTGGTCACCGGTGAGGGTCGGCTCGGGAAGATCCTCGCTGCCACACCACAGGGCGAGGCCCGCGGCGTCGGCCCCGGCCAGCTGCCCGCGCCAGTACTCCACGGCAGCCGCGCGGGGAGAGGGCTCCCGGTACGGCGGCTGCGCGGCCAGCAGCTCCGCGGGTGGCGCGGCACCGGCCGCGAGCGCCCTGTACCCGGCGGTGAACTCCTCCAGCAGGACCGCGCCGGAGACCGTGTCGAAGACCAGGTGGTGGACGGCGAGACAGAACGCGTCGCCGTCCGCGCACCTCACCCGCGCGGCCCGCACCAGCGGCCGCCCGTCGATGTCGAAGGGACGCGCGATGAACTCACCGACGACAGCGGCCACTTCACCCGGCTCCGCCGCCAGCTGCTCGACCTCGATCCGCAGGGCGGCGGGGTCGAGTACCTCCTTGACGAGGCCCGCCTGCTCCTGCCGGAACACCGTGCGCAGCGCCTCGTGCCGGCGCAGCAGCAGATCGACCGTGCCCTGGAGCGCCGGGCCGAGCAGCGGCCCGTCGGCCTGAAGGGCGACGGAGAGGTTGTTGACCCCCTTGACGGGCACGAGCTCGTCCAGGAGCCAGAGGGCGTGCTCCTTGCTGTCGGCCGGGCGGGACCGGACTTCCGTTGCTTCTGGCATTCCAACCGTTCCGTGGGGTCGCGGGAATTCGCGGTGGGGCGTACGTACGGGATACGCGAGTACGGGAATCGCGCGTACGAGACTTGTGCGTACGGGACTTGCGCGTACGTGACTTCTCAGGCGGGACTGTCCGCGCCCAGCAGCTCGGTCACCGTGCGGGTGACACCCGGGTCGCGCAGCAGGTCGACGTGCGGGACGTCGACGCGCAGTTCCCGGCCCACGGCGATGTCCTGGCCGGCCGCCCGGGAGCCGTTCAGACCGCTCGTGGGCGACGAGGACGTGACGACGACGGCCTCCCGCCACGCGGGCAGCGGGTCGATGTCCGCGGCCGCGATCAGATAGCCGACGAACGACGCGAAGACCGCGGTGATCTCCTCCGTCCGCCTGTCGTCCAGCTCCAGCCGGTCGAAGGCGGGCTTGGCGGTACGCCGGTACACGTCGAGGAGTTCGGCGCCCAGCGCGGCCATCGTCGTGTGCTGCTCGTGCGCCCGCCGCGCCTCGTCCGCCGCCTGCGCGGTCTCCTCGGCACTCAGCAGGGCGGACATGGAGTCGAGGACCTTGTGGAACTGCGAGTACAGGGTCAGCGGGCCGGACTGCTCGGGGTCGAACAGCACCAGCGCGGGCGCCTGTTCCTGCCGGGCGGCGAGGCGCTGCGCGATCGCGCCCGCGTAGACGCCGCCGACACAGAAGCCGAACACCGCGCGGACCGGGCGGCCGTCGGCCGCCACCTCCTCCAGCCACCGCTCGACGGGATCGGCATCGCCGGCACCGGTCCCGGCCTCCTGGGGAATCGTCTCCCAGATCGAGCAGGGCAGCAGGTCACCCAGACCCGAGGCCAGATCGGTGAAGCGGCCCTCGGCCCGGCCGGTGGCGTCGAAGTCCACGGCGAGCACGAGCTCCTGCGCGTCCGCGTTGCCGAGAACCCGCCACGTCTGCGGATCGGTCATGGTTCGGGATCCCCCATGGTCTGTGGAAAACACTGCGTTCGGTTCGGTGGAAAACGGTGGACTCGCGTTCGTGGAGAACGGTGAATGCACGTCCGAGGACGGTGGATTCGTGTTCGAGGACGGTGAATTCGCGTCCGTGGAATACGGAGAATGCGCGGTCACGCTAACTTCGCCTCCTGGCTCGGATAACCCCTAGCCGACCCCTGCGACCCCCAGCCGCGTGGCCAGCACCTCGGCGACCGCGTCGGTCTGCTCCGAGACGTAGAAGTGACCGCCGCCGAAGACCCGCAGGTCGAACGGTCCGGTGGTGTGCTCCTGCCAGGCCCGGGCCTCCTCCACGGTGGTCTTCGGGTCGTTGTCGCCGGTCAGCGCGACGACGGGGCAGCCGACGGCCGCGCCCGGCGCGCTGCGGTAGCGCTCGATCGCCTTGTAGTCGGCCCGCAGGGACGGCAGGAACATCCGGACGATGTCCTCGTCGTCCAGCGCCGCCTGCGCGGTGCCGTCCAGGGCGCGGATCTCCCGCAGCAGCGCGTCGTCGCCCTTGCGGTGCAGGTCCTCGCTGCGATGCCGGGAGGGGGCCCGGCGCCCCGACACGAACAGGGACACGGGCGTCACGCCCGCCCGCTGCTCCAGCCGCGCGGCCACCTCGAAGGCGACGGACGCGCCCATGCTGTGCCCGAACAGGGCGAGCGGGCGGTCGGTGCCGACGGCCTCGACGACCGCGTCGAACGCGGCGTCGGCCAGTTCGTCCAGATCCTCGAAGGCGGGCTCCCGGTGCCGGTCCTGACGGCCAGGATACTGCACGGCCACCACGTCCAGCCGCCCGGCGAGCGCCCGGGACAGCGCGTGGAAGGACGTGGCCGAGCCGCCGGCGTGCGGGAAGCACACCAGGGTGACACCGTCGGCGGGCGCCGGCTGGTAGCGGCGGATCCAGGGGCTCTCGACGGGTGCGGTACGTGTGGGGGTCATGACGCGGTCCTCTTCGTTTCCTCGTGCAGGTGCGCGGCGAGCTCCGCCGGCGTGGGGTGGTCGTAGATCAGCGTGGGCGGCAGGTCGAGGCCCGTGACCTTGGTGAGCCGGGCGCTCAGCTCGACGGCCGTCAGTGAGGCGAACCCGGCGTCCAGGAAGTCCTGTTCGGTCGGCAGAGCGTGCGGGTCGGCGTGCCCGAGCACCGCGGACGCGGCCGACCGCACCGCCTCCAGCAGCAGCGCCGGCCGCTCGTCCTCGGACGCCTCGGCCAGGGCCCGCGCCAGGTCCCCGTCTTCCCCGGACGGCTGGGTGTCCTCCGGCGCCTGCGTGGCGGCGGGGGCGCGGCTGTGGTCCCACGCCGACAGCAGCGACAGCACCGTGTTCAGGGAGTCGGCCTCACGGGCGGAGTCGACGTCGAGCAGCGCGGCCAGAGCACCGACGTCCCGGCTGTCGACAGCGCGCCAGAACCGCCGCTCCAGGTCGCTGCCGCCGGCCGGCGCCTGCTGCGGCCCCGACGGCAGCCAGTACGCCGTGCGCTGGAAGGCGTACGTCGGCAGCTCCACCGTACGGGCGCCGGTCGGGGCGAACACCGCCGCCCAGTCCGGGGACACACCGTGGACGTGCAGTTCGGCGACGGCCGTGGCCAGCGCCCGGGCGTCGGCGCGGTCGCGCCGCTGGACGGGCACCACCAGCGCCTGACCGCCGAGGCACTCCCGGGCCATCGCGGCCAGCACCGCGTCCGGGCCGACCTCGACGTACGCGGTGACGCCCTCCTTCTCCAGATGCGTCAGCTGATCGGCGAAACGCACCGCCTCCCGCGCGTGCCGCACCCAGTAGCCGGGATCCTGGAGCAGCCCGTCCGACGCCGTCTCCCCGGTGACGTCGGAGACGACCGGGATACGCGGCGCCCGGTACGACACCTCGCGCGCGACCGCCGCGAACTCGTCGAGCACCGGATTAAGCAGCGGCGAGTGGAAGGCGTGACTGACCCGCAGCCGCCGGGTCCTGCGGCCCAGACCCTTGAAGTGCGCGGCGATCTCCTCGACCGCGCCCTCACGGCCCGACACGACCACGGCCGACGGCCCGTTGACCGCGGCC
Organism: Streptomyces poriticola; assembly: GCF_036689765.1. Classification (NCBI taxonomy): domain Bacteria; kingdom Bacillati; phylum Actinomycetota; class Actinomycetes; order Kitasatosporales; family Streptomycetaceae; genus Streptomyces; species Streptomyces poriticola. The sequence continues at coordinate 2,499 of NZ_JBAGKH010000032.1, read as the reverse complement.
ACCTCCACCTCGTGCGTCCGCCCGGACAGCAGCGGCAGCACCTCACCCTCGGCCGCCTGCAGCGAGGCCATGGCCCCGTTCGCGGGCAGCGACTGCATCAGCCGGCCACGGGCCGCCACGAGCCGCGCCGCGTCGGGCAGGTCGAAGACCCCGGCGACATGGGCCGCCGCCAGCTCACCGATCGAGTGCCCCGCCAGCAGCTCGGGTCGCAGCCCCCACGCCTCAAGCAGCCGGAACAGCGCCACCTCGACGGCGAACAGGGCGGGCTGTGCGTACTCGGTGCGGTCCAGCAGCTCCGCCTCCGGGGAGCCGGTCTCCGCGAACACCACCTTGGCCAGGGGCCGTTCCAGCAGCGGTCCGAACTGCGCGCAGACCTCGTCGAACGCCGCCGCGAACACCTCGGACGAGGCGTACAGCTCCCGGCACATCCCGGGTCGCTGGGTGCCCTGCCCCGAGAACAGGAAGGCGACCTTGTGACCGCCCGCGGCGGCACCCGTCACCACGGACGGCGAACCCTCGCCCTGGGCCAGCGCCTCAAGCGCCGCGAGCCGCTCCGCCGGGTCGTCGCCGAGCACCGCACCCCGGTACGCGAAGGCGGACCGGGTCGTGGCCAGCGACAGCCCGACCTGCGCGGCAGTCAGCTCCGGCCGCTCCTGTACGAAGTCCCGCAGCCGGGCGGCCTGGGCGCGAAGGGCCTGCGGACTTCTGCCGGACAGCACCCACGGCAGAGCGACGACCTCGCCCGGCTCGCCCTCCTCGGTCCCGGTCTCGTCCGGCGCGGCCTGCTCCAGGACGACATGGGCGTTGGTCCCGCTGATCCCGAACGACGACACGGCCGCCCGCCGGGCACGGCCGGTCTCCGGCCACTCGGTGGTCTCCGACAGCAGCGAGACGGCTCCGCAGTCCCAGTCGACGTGGGTGGAGGGGGTGTCGACGTGGAGAGTCCGGGGGAGGAGGCCGTGGCGCATGGCCATGACCATCTTGATGACGCCGCCGACACCGGCGGCGGCCTGGGTGTGACCGACGTTGGACTTCAACGAGCCCAGCCACAGCGGCTGTTCGTCGGTGTGCTCCTGCCCGTACGTCGCCAGCAGCGCCTGGGCCTCGATGGGGTCGCCGAGGCTGGTGCCGGTGCCGTGGGCCTCGACCGCGTCGACGTCCGCTCCGGTCAGCCCCGCACTGGACAGCGCCTGGCGGATCACCCGCTGCTGCGCGGGACCGTTGGGGGCGGTGAGACCGTTGCTCGCGCCGTCCTGGTTCACCGCGCTGCCCCGCACCACCGCCAGCACCGGGTGGCCGTTGCGGCGCGCGTCCGACAGCCGCTCCAGCAGCACGACACCCGCGCCCTCGCCCCAGCCCGTGCCGTCCGCGGAGTCCGCGAACGCCTTGCACCGCCCGTCGCGGGCCAGCCCCCGCTGCCGGCTGAACCCGATGAACGTACCGGGCGTGGTCATCACGGTCACGCCGCCCGCGAGCGCCAGCGAGCACTCGCCGTTGCGCAGCGACTGCGCGGCCAGATGAAGGGCCACCAGCGAGGAGGAACAGGCCGTGTCGACCGTGATGGCCGGGCCTTCCAGACCCAGGTGGTACGCCACCCGGCCGGAGGCGATGCTGCCGGAACTGCCGTTGCCGAGGAACGCCTCCAGCCCCTCCGGCACCTCGGTGACCTGCGTGCCGTAGTCGTGGTACATGACGCCGGCGAAGACGCCCGTACGGCTGCCCCGCAGGGTCCGCGGGTCGATGCCGGCCCGCTCCACGGCCTCCCAGGAGGTCTCAAGGAGCAGGCGCTGCTGCGGGTCCATGGCGAGCGCCTCGCGGGGCGAGATCCCGAAGAACCCCGCGTCGAACTCGGCGGCGTCGTACACGAATCCGCCTTCCACCGCGTACGTCGTGCCGGGGTGGTCGGGGTTCGGGTGGTACAACGCCTCCGTGTCCCAGCCGCGGTCGGCCGGGAACCCGGAGACCGCGTCGCCACCGGAGCGCACCAGCCGCCACAGGTCCTCCGGAGTGCGCACCCCGCCCGGATAACGGCAGGCCATGGCCACGACGGCCACCGCGTCCTCGTCCGGGTCCTGGTCGCTGCGCCGAGCCGGGCCGGCCGCGGTGCCGGGCTCGTCACCGAGGGCCTCGGTGAGCAGATACCGGGCCAGTTCGACCGGGCTCGGGTGGTCGAACACCAGCGTGGCGGGCAGCCGCAGCCCCGTGGCCGAGGCCAGCCGGTTGCGCAGCTCGATGCCCGTCAGCGAGTCGAACCCCAGGTCCCTGAAGCTGAGTTCCGCCTCGACGCCCCCGGCGCCGGCATACCCCAGGATCCCTGCGGTGTGCTCCCGCACCAGGCCGAGCACGAACGCCATCCGCTCGGCAGGTTCCAACTCGATCAGCCGGGCGGCCAGGGAACGGCCCTGCGGTTCGGCTCCCTCCCGGGCGGCGGCGCGGCGCACCTGGCGGCGGACCAGCCCGCGCAGCAACGCCGGCACGGGCTCCTCCGCGCCGAGGGAA
>NZ_JBAGKH010000031.1:0-70970 GCF_036689765.1 Streptomyces poriticola | reverse complement strand
CCCCCGGCCCCCCCACCCCCCCCCCCCCCCCCCCCCCCGGGGCGCGGGACGGAACCCACCGTCCCGCGCCTCTCTTGCGTGCCCGCGCACACCCTCGGCGTGTGGGGCTCCGCACACTCCCCGTCGCAGGTCAACAGCAAGTTGACGGCTGTTCGGGGGGCGTGGTGGACTTCCCGGGCCAGTACGGCGGCAGGAGAGGAAGCCGGTGCGAATCCGGCGCGGTCCCGCCACTGTCACCGGGGCGTCCACCCCCGGGAGCCAGGAACTCTCACCGCCGGTTTCGTCGAACCAGGGCGCGGACACCCTGAGTGAGGACTTGACGCCATGCGCGGCTGCCGACCGAGGTACCGGTACCCCAGCGATCCCTCGCCCTGCCCCCCGGTCGGCTGAACCGATGCGGGCCGAACGCGTCTTCGCGTACGGCGCCGCCGCCGGCCTGCTCTGCGACCTCCTCCTCGGCGATCCCCGCCGCGGGCATCCGGTCGCCGCGTTCGGCCGGGCCGCCGGTGCCGTGGAGCGGCAGCTGTGGCGCGACCACCGGGGCTGGGGCGCACTGCACACCGCCGTGTGCGCCGGTGGCGCCGTGGCGCTCGGAGCCGTCGCCGCACGTGCCGCCCGGACCTCCCCCGTCGCCTCCGTCGCCCTGACCGGCGCCGCCACCTGGGCCGTCGTGGGCGGGACCTCGCTCGCCCGGGAGGCGCACGCGATCGGGCGGGCCCTGCGCACAGGGGACGTCGGGGGAGCCCGGGCGCGGCTGCCGCATCTGTGCGGCCGGGACCCGCAGGCGCTGGACGCCGACGGGATCGCCCGGGCCGTGGTCGAGTCCGTCGCCGAGAACACCTCCGACGCGGTGGTGGGCGCCCTGGTGTGGGGCGCCGTCGGCGGCGTGCCGGGGCTGCTCGGCTTCCGGGCCGTCAACACCCTCGACGCCATGGTCGGCCACAGGTCCACCCGGTACCGGCGCTTCGGCTGGGCCTCCGCACGTCTCGACGACCTGGCGGGCGGTCCGGGCGCCCGGCTGACCGCCGCACTGGCCGCCGCGGCCGGCGGTGACCCGCGCGGGGCCGTCCGCGCCTGGCGCGCCGACGCCGCGCGGCACCCCAGCCCCAACGCCGGCCCCGTGGAGGCCTCGTTCGCCGGCGCGCTCGGCGTACGGCTGGGCGGCACGCTCTCCTACGGCGGCCGGGTGGAGCACCGGCCCGTGCTCAACGGGGCGGCCGGGCGGGCCGTCCGGGCCGACGACATCGACCGGGCCGTGCGGCTCTCCCGGCGCGTGAGCTGGCTGGCGCTCGGCGTGTGCACGGGCGCGCGGGCGCTGGCGAGCCGGACGGTCGCGAAGGGACGCAGGTCATGAGCGGGCTCAAGGGACCCCTGCACGGCGGTCTCCTCGTCGCCGGCACCACCTCCGACGCCGGCAAGAGCGTAGTCACGGCGGGCATCTGCCGCTGGCTGGCACGGCAGGGCGTCAAGGTCGCGCCCTTCAAGGCGCAGAACATGTCGCTGAACTCCTTCGTCACCCGCGAGGGCGCGGAGATCGGCCGGGCCCAGGCCATGCAGGCCCAGGCGTGCCGGGTGGAGCCGACGGCGCTGATGAACCCGGTGCTGCTCAAGCCGGGCGGCGAACAGAGCAGCCAGGTGGTGCTGCTGGGCAGGCCGGTCGGGGAGTTGAGCGCACGCGGCTACCACGGCGGGCGGCAGCAGAAACTGCTCGGCACGGTGCTCGACTGTCTCGCCGAGCTGCGGGGCACGTATGACGCGGTGATCTGTGAAGGGGCGGGCAGCCCGGCGGAGATCAATCTGCGCCGGACCGACATCGTGAACATGGGGGTCGCCCGGGGTGCCGGGCTGCCCGTGCTGGTCGTCGGCGACATCGACCGGGGCGGTGTCTTCGCCTCCTTCTTCGGGACGGTGGCGCTGCTTGCGCCGCGGGACCAGGAGCTGATCGCCGGGTTCCTGGTCAACAAGTTCCGCGGGGACGTGTCACTGCTGGAGCCGGGCCTGGACATGCTGCACGGGCTGACCGGGCGGCACACGTACGGGGTGCTGCCGTTCCGGCACGGGCTCGGCATCGACGAGGAGGACGGACTGCGGGTGTCGCTGCGCGGCGCGGTCCGGGAGTCGGTGGTCGCCCCGCCGGTCGGCGAGGACGTGCTGCGGGTCGCCGTCTGCGCCGTCCCGCTGATGTCCAACTTCACCGACGTGGACGCGCTGGCCGCCGAACCCGGCGTCGTGGTGCGGTTCGTGGACCGGCCCGAGGAACTGGCGGACGCCGATCTGGTGGTCGTCCCCGGCACCCGGGGAACCGTCCGGGCCCTCGACTGGCTGCGGGAGCGGGGGATCGCCGAGGCCCTGGTCCGGCGGGCCGCCGAGCACCGGCCCGTGCTCGGCATCTGCGGCGGTTTCCAGTTGCTCGGCGAGCACATCGAGGACGACGTGGAGAGCCGCCGGGGCCGGGTCGCCGGGCTCGGGATCCTGCCCGTGCGGGTGCGGTTCGCCCGCGAGAAGACCCTCACCCGGCCGGCCGGCGAGGCCCTCGGCGAGCACGTCGAGGGGTACGAGATCCATCACGGGGTCGCCACCGTCGAGGGAGGGGATCCCTTCCTGGACGGCTGCCGGGTCGGCCAGACCTGGGGCACCCACTGGCACGGCTCGCTGGAGTCGGACGGCTTCCGCCGGGCGTTCCTGCGCGAGGTGGCCGCCGCCGCGGGCCGCCGCTTCGGGCCGGCTCCGGACACCTCCTTCGCCGCGCTGCGCGAGGAGCAGCTCGACCGGCTCGGCGACCTGATCGAACAGCACGCGGACACGGACGCGCTGTGGCGGCTCATCGAGTCGGGCGCGCCGCAAGGACTGCCCTTCATCCCACCGGGAGCGCCTGCATGAGCACTGTGTTGTTGTTGTCGACCGCCGACACCGATCTGCTGGCGGCACGAGCCTCCGGCGCCGCGTACCGGATCGGCAACCCCACTCGGGTGGACGTCCGGGAGGAGCTGCCCGGTCTGGTCGAGGGCGCCGACGTCGCGGTCGTCCGTCTGCTGGGCGGCAAGCGCGCCTGGGAGGACGGGCTCGCCGCGCTGAAGGCGGCCCGAGTCCCGACCGTGCTGCTGGGCGGCGAGGCCGTGCCGGACGCGGAGCTGATGGCCGAGTCGTCGGTGCCGGCCGGTGTCGTGGCGGAGGCGCTGCGCTATCTGGTCGAGGGCGGGCCCGCCAACCTCACGCAGCTCGCCCGGTTCCTGTCCGACACCGTGCTGCTCACCGGCGAGGGCTTCGACGAGCCGCGGAAGATGCCCGAGTACGGCGTCCGCGGGGAGCGCACCCCCGTGGCCGGACGCCCGACGGTCGGCGTGCTCTTCTACCGCGCCCACGAGCTCAGCGGCAACACCGCCTTCGTCGACACCCTGTGCGACGCGATCGAGGCGCGCGGCGCCAACGCCCTGCCCGTGTACTGCGGTTCGCTGCGCGGCGCCGACGCCGGGCTGTACGAGGTCCTCGGCCGCGCGGACGCGCTGGTCGCCACCGTTCTCGCGGCCGGCGGCACGCACGCCTCGCAGGCGTCGGCGGGCGGCGACGACGAGGCCTGGGACATCGGGGCGCTGGCGGACCTGGACGTCCCGGTGCTGCAGGGGCTCTGCCTGACCTCCTCGCGGGCCGCCTGGGAGGAGTCGGACGCCGCCCTGTCCCCCATGGACGCGGCGATGCAGGTGGCCATCCCGGAGTTCGACGGGCGGCTGGTCACCGTGCCGTTCTCCTTCAAGGAGCAGGGCCCGGACGATGTTCCGGTGTACGTCGCCGACCCCGAGCGGGCCGGGCGCGTCGCGGGGATCGCCGTACGGCACGCGGCGCTGAAGCACCGGACGAACGCCGACAAGAGGCTGGCGCTGGTGTTCACGGCGTACCCGACCAAGCACTCCCGGGTCGGCAACGCGGTGGGCCTGGACACCCCCGCGTCGGCGGTGCGGGTGCTGGACGCGCTGCGGGCCGCCGGGTACGCGGTCGACGGGTACCCGGACAACGGCGACGAGCTGATCCACCGGCTCATCGAGGCCGGCGGCCACGACGTGGAATGGCTGACGGAGGACCAGCTGGCCGCCGCGCCGGCGCGGGTGCCGCTCGCCGACTACACCGCCTGGTTCGACAAGCTCGACCCGGAGCTGCGCACGGCGATGACCGAGGCGTGGGGCGAGCCGCCGGGCTCCCTCTACGTCGACGGCGACGACATCGTGCTGGCGTCCCTGCAGTTCGGGAACGTCGTGGTGATGATCCAGCCGCCGCGCGGCTTCGGCGAGAACCCGATCGCGATCTACCACGACCCCGACATGCCGCCGTCCCACCACTACCTGGCGGCCTACCGCTGGCTGGAGAACAGCTTCGGCGCCGACGCGATCGTGCACATGGGCAAGCACGGCACGATGGAGTGGCTGCCGGGCAAGGGGCTGGGGCTCGGTGCGGGGTGCGCGCCGGACGCGGTCCTCGGGGACCTGCCGCTCGTCTATCCCTTCATCGTCAACGACCCCGGCGAGGGCACCCAGGCCAAGCGGCGCGGGCACGCCACCGTGGTCGACCACCTGGTGCCCCCGATGGCCCGGGCCGACACCTACGGCGACCTCGCCAGGCTGGAGCAGCTCCTGGACGAGTACGCGCTCGTGTCGGACCTCGACCCGGCCAAGGCCCCGGCGGTGCGGGCGCAGATCTGGACGCTGGTCAAGGCGGCCGAGCTCCACCACGACCTGCACGTGGACGCACAGCCGGACGACGAAGCGTTCGACGAGTTCGTCATGCACATCGACGGCTACCTGTGCGAGATCAAGGACGTGCAGATCAGGGATGGGCTGCACATCCTCGGTGGCGGCCCGGTGGGCGAGCCGCGCGTGAATCTCGTCCTCGCCGTGCTGCGCGCCTCGCAGGTGTGGGGTGGGAAGGCCGACGCGCTGCCGGGGCTCAGGGCGTCGCTGGCCGCGCACTTCGGGCTGGTGGAGAAGGAGTTGCTGGCCGAACCGGGCGCCCCGGTGAAGGTGCCGGCCGAGCTGTCCGACCTGGTCGGGGGGCCCTCCCGGACCGCCGCCGACGCGATCGACCTGCTGGAGCAGCTCTGCCGGCGGATCGCGGAGGGGATGGAGTCCCGGGACTGGGACGCGGGCGCGGTCCCGGGGCTGATCCGGGAGGTGCTCCGCGCGGAGCTGCCCGAAGCCGTCGCGGTGCTGGAGTTCGCGTGCACCGAGGTCGTACCGCGGCTGGCCCGGACCACGGACGAGATCGGGCACATCCTGCGGGCGCTGGACGGCGGATACGTCCCGGCGGGGCCGTCGGGCTCCCCGACGCGCGGCCTGGTCAACGTGCTGCCGACCGGCCGGAACTTCTACTCCGTCGATCCCAAGGCGATTCCGTCCCGGCTGAGCTGGGAGGTGGGCCAGTCGCTGGCGGACTCGCTGGTGCAGCGGTATCTGCAGGACACCGGCGAGTACCCGAAGTCCGTCGGCCTGACGGTCTGGGGCACCTCGGCCATGCGTACCCAGGGCGACGACATCGCCGAGATCCTGGCGCTGCTGGGGTGCCGTCCGGTGTGGGACGACGCGTCGCGCCGGGTGACGGGGTTCGAGGTCGTCGGGCTGGAGGAGCTGGGGCGTCCGCGCATCGATGTGACGGTGCGGATCTCGGGCTTCTTCCGGGACGCGTTCCCGCATGTCGTCGGGTTGATCGACGACGCGGTGCGGGCGGTGGCGGAGCTGGACGAGCCGGCCGAGTCCAACTACGTCCGCGCCCACGCCGAAGAGGACACCGCCGAGCACGGCGACCGGCGCCGGGCCACCGCACGGATCTTCGGCTCCAAGCCGGGCGCGTACGGGGCGGGTCTGCTGCCGCTGATCGACGCGCGGAACTGGCGCAGCGACGCCGACCTGGCCGAGGTGTACGCCGTCTGGGGCGGCTACGCCTACGGCCGCGGGCTGGACGGGCGGGCGGCACGCGGCGACATGGAGACGGCGTTCCGGCGGATCGCGGTGGCGGCGAAGAACGTCGATACTCGTGAGCATGACATTCACGACGCGGACGACTACTTCCAGTATCACGGCGGAATGGTCGCCATGGTGCGGCACCTGACCGGAGCCAGCCCCGAGGCGTACGTGGGTGATTCGGCCGTACCTGATCAGGTGCGGACCCGCACGCTGGGCGAGGAGACGCACCGAGTGTTCCGCGCCCGGGTCGTGAATCCCAGGTGGATGAGCGCCATGAGGAGGCACGGGTACAAGGGAGCCTTCGAGATGGCGGCGACGGTGGACTACCTCTTCGGGTACGACGCCACGGCCGGCGTCGTCGACGACTGGATGTACGAGAAGCTCAGCGCGGAGTACGTCTTCGACGCGGAGAACCGGGACTTCATGAAGAAGTCCAATCCGTGGGCGCTGCGCGGCATCACGGAACGCCTGCTGGAGGCCGCCGACCGCGGCCTGTGGGCGGAGCCGGACGCCGAGACGCTGGAGCGGCTGCGCGCCACCTATCTGGAGCTGGAGGGCGACTTGGAGGGTGACGACAAGTGACCACCCCGTTTCCGTTCACCGCTGTCGTCGGGCAGGACGACCTGCGGCTCGCACTGCTGCTGAACGCCGTGTCCCCCGCCGTCGGCGGAGTTCTGGTGCGCGGCGAGAAGGGGACCGCCAAGTCCACGGCCGTACGCGCCCTGTCGGGGCTGCTGCCGGAGGTGGCTGCCGTGCCCGGGTGCCGTTTCTCCTGCGATCCGGGGGCGCCGGACCCGGGGTGTCCGGACGGCCCGCACGAGCCGGGTGCGGGCACCGCGCGGCCCGCGCGGATGGTCGAACTGCCCGTCGGTGCCTCCGAGGACCGGCTGGTCGGCGCGCTGGACATCGAGCGGGCGCTCGCGGAGGGCGTGAAGGCGTTCGAGCCGGGGCTGCTCGCCGACGCGCACCGCGGGATCCTCTACGTCGACGAGGTCAACCTCCTCCACGACCACCTGGTCGACCTGCTGCTGGACGCGGCGGCCATGGGCGCGTCGTACGTGGAGCGGGAGGGTGTCTCGGTGCGGCACGCCGCCCGGTTCCTGCTGGTCGGCACCATGAACCCGGAGGAAGGCGAGCTGAGGCCGCAGCTGCTCGACCGGTTCGGGCTGACGGTGGAGGTCGCCGCCTCCCGGGAGCCGGACCAGCGGGTGGAGGTCGTGCGGCGGCGCCTCGCCTACGACGCTGATCCGGACGGTTTCGCCGCCCGCTGGGCGCACGAGGAGACCGCCGTACGGGCGCGGATCGTGACGGCGCGGGAACTGCTGCCGCAGGTGCGGCTGGGCGACCCGGCGCTGCGGCAGATCGCGGCGACCTGTGCCGCCTTCGAGGTGGACGGTATGCGCGCCGACATCGTGATGGCACGGACCGCCACCGCGCTGGCCGCGTGGGCCGGGCGGACCGAGGTGCTCGCCGAGGACGTGCGGCAGGCGGCGCTGCTGGCGCTCCCGCACCGGCGGCGGCGCAACCCGTTCGACGCTCCGGGGCTGGACGAGGACAAGCTGGACGAGACGCTGCGGGAGTTCGGCGACCAGGGCCAGAGCGACGACGATCCGGACCCCGACGGTCCCGGCGGCGGAGGCGGGCAGCCGCCCGCCGAGGGGCCGCAGGGCGGTGACGACGCGGGCTCCGCCGCTCCCGAGGCCGGAGACGGTGGGGAGCCGCAGCCCGCCGGGGCCGGCGCGGGCGAGCAGTCGGCCGTACGGGCCGCCGAGCCGTTCCGGACGAAGGTGCTGAGCGTGCCCGGCATCGGTACGGGTGCCGCCGGGCGGCGTTCGCGGGCGCGGACCGAGCACGGGCGGACCACGGGGGCCCGGCGTCCGCGTGGCGCGCTCACCAAGCTGCATCTGGCCGCGACCGTGCAGGCCGCCGCCCCGCACCAGCGGGCGCGCGGGCGCAGGGGGCCGGGGCTGGTGGTGCGGCGGGACGATCTGCGGCAGGCGAACCGTCTGGGGCGCGAGTCCAATCTCGTGCTCTTCGTGGTGGACGCCTCCGGGTCGATGGCCGCCCGGCAGCGGATGGGTGCCGTCAAGGGGGCCGTGCTGTCGCTGCTGCTGGACGCGTACCAGCGCCGGGACAAGGTGGGGCTGGTGACCTTCCGCGGGTCGGCGGGCGAGGTCGTGCTGCCGCCGACGTCGTCGGTGGACGCGGCGGCGGCGCGGCTGGGATCGCTGCCCACGGGCGGGCGGACCCCGCTGGCCGCCGGGCTGCTCAGGGCGCACGAGGTGCTGCGGGTGGAGCGGCTGCGGGATCCCGCACGGCGGGCACTGGTCGTGGTCGTGACGGACGGACGGGCCACCGGTGGTCCGGAGCCGGTCGCGGCGGCGGGGCGGGCGGCGCGGCTGTTCGCGGCCGAGGGGGTCGCGTCCGTGGTCGTGGACTGCGAGTCGGGGCCGGTGCGGCTGGGGCTCGCCGGGCAGCTCGCGGGTGAGCTGGGGGGTACCGCCGTGACGTTGGACGAGCTGCGGGCGGACTCCATCGCCGGGCTGGTCAAGGACGTGCAGAGGAGGGTCGCGTAATGCCGAAGGGTCAGCCGAGTGTCGTGCCCGAGGACGGGATGACGACCCGGCAGCGGCGCAATCGTCCGCTGGTCGTGGTGCACACGGGCATCGGCAAGGGCAAGTCGACCGCCGCCTTCGGGCTGGCGCTGCGGGCCTGGAACCAGGGGTGGCCGATCGGGGTGTTCCAGTTCGTCAAGTCGGCGAAGTGGAAGGTCGGCGAGGAGCGGGCGCTGCGGGTGCTCGGCGACTCCGGTGAGGGCGGGAGCGTCGCCTGGCACAAGATGGGCGAGGGCTGGTCCTGGGTGCAGCGCGACGCGCAGACGGACAACGAGGAGAAGGCCCGCGAGGGCTGGGAGCAGGTCAAGCGGGACCTGGCCGCCGAGACGTACCGGCTGTACGTGCTGGACGAGTTCGCCTACCCGATGCACTGGGGGTGGGTGGACACCGACGAGGTGGTCGCGGTGCTGCGGGACCGGCCCGGTACCCAGCATGTGGTGATCACCGGGCGGAACGCGCCGGAGCCGCTCGTCGGCCTCGCGGATCTGGTCACCGACATGTCCAAGGTGAAGCATCCGATGGACGCCGGGCAGAAGGGGCAGCGGGGTATCGAGTGGTGAACCCGTCCCCCGCCCTCTCCTCCTCGTCGTCGTCCGTACCCCGGCTGGTCGTCGCCGCGCCCGCGTCGGGCTGCGGCAAGACCACCGTCGCCACGGGACTGATGGCCGCGCTCGCCGCGCGGGGGCTTGCCGTGTCCCCGCACAAGGTCGGTCCGGACTACATCGACCCGGGGTACCACGCGCTCGCCACCGGGCGGGTGGGGCGCAATCTCGACGCGTACCTGTGCGGGCCGGAGCTGGTGGCCCCGCTGTTCCGGCACGGGGCGCGCGGGTGCGACATCGCCGTCGTCGAGGGTGTGATGGGGCTGTACGACGGGGCATCGGGGGAGGGTGAACTGGCGTCCACCGCCCATGTCGCCAAGCTGCTGCGGGCGCCGGTGGTGCTCGTCGTCGACGCGTCGTCGCAGGCGCGGTCGGTGGCGGCGCTGGTGCACGGGTTCGTCTCCTGGGATCCGCAGGTGCGGGTCGGGGGCGTGATCCTGAACAGGGTCGGGTCGGACCGGCACGAGGCGTTGCTGCGGGAGGCGGTGGAGTCGGTCGGGGTGCCGGTGGTGGGGGTGCTGCGGCGGGCCGCGGAGGTGGAGACGCCGTCGCGGCATCTCGGGCTGGTGCCCGTTGCCGAGCGGCGGGGCGCGGCGGTGGATGCGGTGGCGGCGATGGGGGCGCTGGTCGGGGCGGGGTGTGACCTGGAGGCGCTGGTCGCACTGGCGCGGGGGGCCGGTGCGGTGCCGGGGGCGGAGTGGGACGCGGCCGAGGTCCTGGATTCTGTGCCGGGGGGTTCTGCGGCCGAGGGTCGTCCGCGATCCGCGGACACGCCCGTCGTCGCCGTTGCGGGCGGGAGTGCCTTCACCTTCTCCTACGCGGAACACGCCGAGCTGCTGGCAGCCGCCGGGGCCGAGGTCGTCCCCTTCGATCCGCTGCGGGACGAGGGGCTGCCCGAGGGGACGGGCGGTGTGGTGATCGGCGGGGGCTTCCCCGAGGTGTACGCCGCCGAGCTGTCGGCGAACGAGCCGCTGCGCAGGGCCGTCCGCGAGTTCGCGCTGGCCGGTGCTCCGGTCGCCGCCGAGTGTGCCGGGCTGCTGTATCTGTGCCGGGAGCTGGACGGGCTGCCGATGTGCGGCGTGCTGGAGGCCGGGGCGCGGATGTCGGAGCGGCTCACCCTCGGGTACCGCGACGCCGTGGCGGTGGCCGACAGTGCGCTGGCCGCGGCGGGGACGCGGATACGGGGTCACGAGTTCCACCGGACGGCCGTGGAACCTGGGGCCGGTCCCGCGCCCGCGTGGGGTGTGCGGGCGCCCGAGCGGCGCGTCGAGGGTTTTGTGCAGCGGGGTGTGCACGCGAGCTATCTGCACACGCACTGGGCGGCCGAGCCCGGTGTCGCCCGTCGGTTCGTCGAGAGGTGCCGGACGTCATGAGCAGCAGGCTGATCGGTGTCGGGGTGGGTCCCGGGGACCCCGAGCTGGTGACCGTCAAGGGCGTCAACGCCCTGCGCGCCGCCGACGTGGTCGTCGTGCCGGTGATGGACACCGGGGAGCGGGGGCGGGCCGAGGCGACGGTGCTGCACTACGTGCCCGCGGAGAAGGTGGTCCGCGTGGTGTTCGCGCTGAACGAGCGCAGTGACCGGGCGCGGCGCGAGGCGGCCTGGGACGCCGCCGGTGAGCGGGTGGCGGAGCTGCTGCGGGCGCACGGCAGTGTCGCGTTCGCGACCATCGGCGACCCCAATGTGTACTCGACGTTCACGTATCTGGCGCAGACCGTCGCCCGGTCGGTGCCGGACACGGTCGTGGAGACCGTGCCGGGGGTGACCGCCATGCAGGATCTGGCCGCGCGGTCCGGGGCGGTGCTGACCGAGGGGACCGAACCGCTGACGCTGGTGCCGGTCACCGCGGGGGCCGCGGTGCTCAAGGACGCGCTGAGCGGGCCGGGCACGGTCGTCGCGTACAAGTTCGGCCGGCAGGCGGCCGAGGTCGCCGAGGCGCTGCGGGAGACCGGGCGGCTGGAGGGCGCCGTGTGGGGTTCCGCGCTCGGCCTGCCGGAGGAGTCGATCCGCCCGGCGGCGGAGCTGGACGCCGGTCCGCTGCCGTACCTGTCGACGCTCATCGCGCCCGCGCGGCGGGACGGCGGACGGGGCGGCAAGCTGTGAGCCGGCCCGGGCCCCGGGGGGTCCGTGAGGCGTCGGCGGGGCGTGAGCCGCTGGCGGTGCGCGGACCGTGCACGGTGCGCACGGTGCGCACCGCGTGGTCGGTGTGTGTTCCGTGGTCAGTGTGCGGCGCTCACGACCAGCCAGATGAACAGCACCCCGGCGATGGTGCACAGCAGCGTGGAGCGGGCCGGGTGCGCGTGGTGGGCCTCGGGCAGGATCCCGGCGGCGGCGAGATGGAGCAGCGCGCCGCCGAACAGGCCCAGATAGCCGCCGAGCAGGGGCTCCGGGAGGGTGAACAGCGATGTCGAGGCGGCGCCCGCCACCGGGGCCACCGCGCCCGCGCCCAGCATCACCAGCGCGCGGCGGCGGGCGTTGCCGTAGACGCGGGTGAGTGTGTACGTGTTGAAGCCGTCGGCGAAGTCGTGTGCGATCACGGCGACCGCGACGGCGGCGCCCATCTCGGCGCCGATCTGGAAGGCGGCGCCGATGGCCACGCCGTCCATCGCGCTGTGCCCGACCATCGCCGCGGCGGCCGCGAGGCCCACCTCGGGAGTGCGGACGGCCTCGGGGGCGCGGCCCGCGCCCGGGACGCGGGCGCCGCTCTCCTCCGCGCCGTGGGCGGCCTGCCGGTGGGCGAGCAGACGTTCCACCAGATGGGCGAGGAGGAAACCCGCGACGAAGAGCAGCAGTGCCACCGGTACGCCGTGGAACTCGGCGCCGACCGCCGCCAGGGACTCCGGAAGGAGTTCCAGGCCGACCACGCCGAGCATCAGCCCGCCGGCCAGACCCAGCACCAGATGGCGGCGGTCGGTCACGCGGTGTGCCGTCCAGCCGCCGGCGAGCGTCATCAGGAACGCGCCGAGCGCGACGAAGACCGCCATGTGCCCTTCGTAGCGGATCGGCGCCGGTCCGCCGGGCACCGGCTCGCGCACTCCTGACCACCGCTCACCACCCCACCCGCACGAGAGGACCGATCCACATGGCCGACACACCCGCCGGCAAGGTGACCTTCGTCGGTGCCGGTCCCGGCGCCGCCGATCTGCTGACGTTCCGTGCCGCACGCGCCATCGCCGAGGCCGGTGTGGTGATCTGGGCGGCGAGCCTGGTACAGGCGGAGGTCCTCCGGCACGCCCGGGAGGACGCGGAGATCCTGGACTCGGCGGCCATGTCGCTGGAGGACGTGGTGGCCGTCTACCACCGCGCCCGCGACGAGGGACTGCAGGTCGCACGCATCCACTCCGGGGACCCGGCGCTGTGGGGCGGTACGCAGGAGCAGCTCGACCGGTGCGCGGAGATCGGGCTCGCCACCGAGGTGGTGCCCGGGGTCTCCGCCTTCTCGGCGGTCGCGGCGGTGGCGCAGCGGGAGCTGACCATCCCCGAGGTCGCGCAGTCGGTGGTGCTCACCCGGCTGGGCGGCGGCAAGACGCCGATGCCGCCCGGGGAGGAGGTCCGCGAGTTCGCCCGGCACGGCACGACGATGGCGGTGTTCCTGTCGGCGGCGCGCAGCGGGCAGCTGGTGCGGGAGCTGCTGGAGGGCGGCTATCCGACGTCGACGCCGGTCGTGGTCGCGTACCAGGCCACCTGGCCGGAGGAGCTGATCGTGAGGTGCACGATCGGCACGCTCGAGGAGACGGTCAAGGAGCACAAGCTGTGGAAGCACACGCTGTTCCTGGTCGGACCGGCCCTGGACGCGCACGGCACCCGCTCGCACCTGTACCACCCGGGCCACTTCCACGGGTACCGCAGGGCGGACCCCCGGGCCCGCCGGGCGCTGCGGGAACGCGGGGCGAGCACATGATCACCGTGGTGGGTGCGGGCACGGGCGGCACGGTGCCCGAGGACCTGCTCGCCGGTGCCGGGCTGGTGGTGGGCGGCCGGCGGCATCTGGACGCCGTGCGGCTGCCGGACGGGGCGGAGCGGGTGGTGCTCGGGCCGCTGGCGCCCGCGCTCGACGCCGTCGAGGAGTACCTGGCGAAGGAACGGCCGGTGGTGGTGCTGGCCTCCGGGGACCCCGGGTTCTTCGGGATCGTGCGGGTGCTGGCCGAGCGGTTCGGGCCGGAGCGGCTGCAGGTGCGGCCGGGCGTGTCGTCCGTCGCCGCGGCGTTCGCGCGGGCCGGGCTGCCCTGGGACGACGCGGTGGTGGCCAGCGCGCACGGGCGGGATCTGCGCACGGCGGTGAACCTGTGCCGGTCGTATCCCAAGGTCGCCGTGCTGACCGGGCCGGGGGCGGGGCCGGCGGAACTGGGGGCGGCGCTCGGGGCGCACCCCCGGGTACTGGTCGTGGCGTCCGCGCTGGGCGCCGCGGACGAGCGGGTGGAGCGGGTGACGCCCGCCGAGGCCGCCGCCCGGGACTGGGGGCCCGCGGTGAGCGTGGTGCTGTGTCTGGACGGGACACGGGCGCCGGGCCCGGCGCGCGCGGTGGCGGGGCCGTCGGCGCGGCCGGCCGGATGGGCGCTGGACGAGGCCGAGTTCGGTCACCGCGACTCGATGATCACCAAGTTCGAGGTGCGGGCGCTGGCGCTGGCCCGGCTCGGGCCCCGGCCCGGCGACCTGGTCTGGGACGTCGGCGCGGGCTCGGGCTCGGTGGCCGTGGAGTGCGCACGGCTCGGCGCCGCCGTCACCGCCGTGGAGAAGACTCCCGACGGAGTGGAGCGGATCCGCGCCAACGCCGCCGCGCACGGCGTCGATGTGCAGGTGGTGCACGGCGACGCGCCGGCGGTGCTGTCCGGGCTCGACGAGCCGGACGCGGTGTTCGTCGGCGGCGGGGGGCGAGACCTGCCCGCCGTCGTGGCGGCGTGTGCGCGGCGCGCACGGCGGGCGGTGGTGGTGGCGCTGGCCGCCCTGGACCGGGTGCCCGCGGCGCGCGAGGCGCTGACCGGTGCCGGGTGGGAGTGCGAAGGGGTGCTGCTGCAGTCGTCCCGGCTGGCGCAGCTGCCGGGTGAGGTGACCCGGCTCGCCGCCACCAATCCTGTTTTCCTGCTGTGGGGCGTGAGGCCTCACACCCGTACCGAAGGAGTTGCCGGGTGATCGGCCTGATTTCCGCCACGGCGGCGGGGGCGGTGGCGCGGGACCGGCTGGCCGCGGCATGGCCGGACCGCACGCGCGTGTACGAGGGTTCCGTGGCGGACGCCGTGAGGACCGCGTTCGGCGAGTGTGAGCGGCTGGTGTGCTTCCTGGCCACGGGGGCCGTGGTCCGGCTGGTGGCGCCGCTGCTGGCGGACAAGCGGACCGATCCGGGCGTGGTGTGCGTCGACGAGGCCGGGCGGTTCGCCGTGGCGCTGCTCGGCGGGCACGGCGGCGGGGCCAACGAGCTGGCCCGCGAGGTGGGTGCGGTCCTGGGTGCCGAGCCGGTGGTCACCACGGCGACCGACGCGGCCGGGCTGCCCGGGCTGGACACCCTCGGGCTGCCCGTGGAGGGCGATGTCGCTGCCGTGTCGCGGGCGCTGCTGGACGGGGTGCCGGTGGCGCTCGCGGCGGAGGTGGCCTGGCCGCTGCCGCCGCTGCCGCTGGCCGCGGAGGGCGCGTACACCGTCCGGTTGACGGACCGTCTGGTCGAGCCCGCCGAGCGGGAGGTGGTGCTGCGCCCGCCGTCGCTGGTGATCGGTGTCGGTGCCTCCCGGGGCGCCCCGGCCGAGGAGGTGCTCGGGCTGGTCGAGGCCGCCCTGCGGGACGCCGGTCTGGCCGCCGCGTCGGTCGCCGCGCTGGCCACCGTGGACGCCAAGGCGGACGAGCCGGGCGTGGTCGCGGCGGCAGGGCGGCTCGGCGTGCCGCTGGTGACGCACCCGGCCGGGGAACTGGCGCGGATCGCGGTGCCCAACCCGTCCGACGCACCGCTGGCCGCGGTCGGCACCCCGTCCGTCGCCGAGGCGGCGGCGCTGGCCGGCGGGGGCGAACTCCTGGTGCCGAAGCGCAGATCGGAGCGTGCGGACGGCGGGCCCGCGAGGGTGACCTGTGCCGTGGTGCGGCGGCCGGGGCGCGGGCGGCTGGCGGTGGTGGGGCTCGGCCCGGGCGCCCGGGACCTGCTGACGCCGCGGGCCGCGGCGGAGCTGCGCCGGGCGTCGGTGCTGGTCGGCCTGGACCAGTACGTCGACCAGATCCGGGACCTGCTGCGGCCGGGCACCCGGGTGATCGAGTCGGGGCTCGGCGCCGAGGAGGAACGTGCCCGCACCGCCGTCGAGGAGGCCCGGCGCGGGCACGCGGTGGCGTTGGTCGGCAGCGGGGACGCGGGGGTGTACGCCATGGCGTCACCCGCGCTCGCCGAGGCCTCCGACGACATCGACGTGGTCGGGGTGCCGGGGGTGACGGCGGCGCTGGCCGCCGGGGCGGTGCTGGGGGCACCGCTCGGCCACGACCATGTCTCCATCAGCCTGTCCGACCTGCACACACCGTGGGAGGTCATCGAGCGGCGGGTGCGGGCGGCGGCCGAGGCCGACATCGTGGTGACGTTCTACAACCCGCGCAGCCGGGGCCGCGACTGGCAGCTGCCCGAGGCGCTGGCGGTCCTCGCCGGGCACCGGGAGCCGTCGACGCCCGTCGGTGTGGTGCGCAACGCCTCCCGCGCCGACGAGTCCAGCAGGCTGACCACGCTGTCGGAACTCGACCCGGCGACGGTCGACATGATGACGGTCGTGACGGTCGGCAACACCGCCACCCGGGAGATCGCCGGGCGGATGGTGACGCCGCGCGGCTACCGCTGGCAGCACCGGGAGGAGCCGAAGTGAACCGGGTCGTGCACCCCATCGAGCAGGAGTCCTTCCGGCGGCTGCGCGCCCGCCTCGACACCTCGCACCTCCCCCCGTTGACCCGGGCCGTCGTGGAGCGGGTCATCCACTCCGCGGCCGACCTGGAGTACGCCGACGACCTGGTCATGGACGAGGGCGAGCTGGTGCGGGCGCATGCCGCGCTGCACGCCGGGGCGCCCGTCGTCGTGGACGTGGAGATGGTCGCGGCCGGGATCACCCGGCGCGAGACCGTCTGCCGGCTGGGGGAGGCCGGGTCCGGCCCCGGGCTGACCCGTTCGGCGCACGCGGTACGGCTGGCGTACGAGCGGGTCGGGCCCGGCGCGCTGTGGGTGATCGGCTGTGCGCCGACCGCGCTGGAGGAGCTGCTGACCCTGGCCGCCGATCCGGCGCTCGTCATCGGGCTGCCGGTCGGTTTCGTCGGAGCCGCCGAGTCCAAGGCCGCGCTGCGCGAGAGCGGCCTGCCCGCCGTGAGCAACGTGTCCGAGAAGGGCGGGTCGGCGGTGGCCGCCGCCGCGCTCAACGCCCTGCTGTACCACCCCGTGACCTCTGAGGAGAAACCGTGACCACTCCGCCCGCCCTGCTCATCGCCGGCCACGGCACCCGGGACGAGGCCGGAGCCGAGGCGTTCCGCGACTTCGTGCGGGAGCTGGGCCGCCGCCACCCCGAGCTGCCCGTCGCGGGCGGCTTCATCGAGCTGTCCCCGCCGCCGCTGGGCGAGGCGGTCACCGGACTGGTGGAGCGGGGGGTGCGCCGGTTCGCCGCGGTGCCGCTGATGCTGGTGTCCGCCGGGCACGCCAAGGGCGACATCCCGGCGGCGCTGGCCCGGGAGAAGGAGCGCCACCCGGGGATCTCGTACGCCTACGGGCGCCCGCTGGGCCCGCACCCGTCGCTGCTGAGCGTGCTGGAGCGGCGGCTGGAGGAGGCGGTCGACCCCTCCTGGGAGCGTTCCGAGGTGACGGTGCTGCTGGTGGGGCGGGGCTCCACGGACCCGGACGCCAACGCCGAGGTGCACAAGGCGGCGCGGCTGCTGTGGGAGGGGCGCGGCTTCGCCGGGGTGGAGACGGCTTTCGTGTCGCTGGCGCGGCCGGACGTGCCCGGCGGGCTGGACCGGTGCGCGCGGCTGGGGGCGCGCAGGATCGTCGTACTCCCCTACTTCCTGTTCACCGGGATCCTTCCGGACCGGGTGCGGCGGCAGACGGAGGAGTGGGCTGCCGCGCACCCGGGGACGGAGGTGCGGTCGGCGGACGTCATCGGGCCGGAGCCGGAGCTGCTGGACCTGGTGTGGGAGCGGTACGAGGAGGCGGTCAGGGGCGATCTGCGGATGAACTGCGACTCGTGCGTGTACCGGATCGCGCTGCCGGGCTTCGAGGACAAGGTGGGGCTGCCGCAGCAGCCGCACTTCCACCCCGACGACGACGGCCACCACCATCACGGGCACGGGCACGGGCACGGGCACCAGCACGGCCATGTGCACTCCCATGCGCACTGACGACGGGGAGAGCGGGCCCGACCTCGGGCACCACGGGGACGCCGAGATCCGCGACGACGGCGCGGCACTGGTCGACCTGGCGGTGAACGTCCGTGCGGACACGCCCCCGGCATGGCTGCGCGAGCGCATCGCCGCCTCGCTGGGCGCGCTCGCGGCCTACCCGGACGGGCGGGCCGCGCGGGCTGCGGTTGCGGCGCGGCACGGGCTGCCGGTGCAGCGGGTGCTGCTGACGGCGGGTGCGGCGGAGGCCTTCGTGCTGCTGGCACGGGCGCTGAAGGTCCGTCGACCGGTCGTCGTACACCCGCAGTTCACCGAGCCGGAGGCGGCGCTGCGGGACGCGGGGCACACCGTGGACCGGGTGCTGCTGCGGCCGGAGGACGGCTTCCGGCTCGATCCGGCGGCGGTTCCCGAGGACGCGGACCTGGTGGTGGTCGGCAACCCGACGAACCCGACGTCGGTCCTGCACCCGGCCGGCACCGTCGCCGGGCTCGCCCGCCCCGGGCGGACGCTGGTGGTGGACGAGGCGTTCATGGACGCGGTGCCCGGCGAGCGGGAGGCCCTGGCCGGGCGGACCGACGTGCCGGGGCTGGTCGTGCTGCGCAGTCTGACGAAGACCTGGGGGCTGGCCGGGCTGCGCATCGGCTACGTCCTGGCCGCTGCGCAGACCGTCGCCGAACTGGAGCGCGCCCAGCCCCTGTGGCCGGTGTCCACACCCGCGCTGGCCGCCGCGGAGGCGTGCGTCGCGCCGCGCGCCCTGGCGGAGGCGGCCCACGCGGCCCACCGCATCGCGGCCGACCGCGCCCACCTGACGGCGGGCCTCGCGGCCGTGCCGGGGGTGCGGGTGGTGGAACCGGCCGAGGGCCCCTTCGTCCTCGTACGGCTGCCGGGAGCCGCCGCCGTCCGCCGGCACCTGCGTGACCTGGGGTACGCGGTCCGGCGGGGGGACACCTTCCCCGGGCTGGGCGAGGAATGGCTCCGGCTGGCGGTACGGGACCGGGTGACGACCGACGGGTTCCTCTCGGCCCTGAGGGGGGTGGTGGAGCGGACCTGAGGGCGCGGGGCTGCTGCTCGATGTGCTGCTCCGCCGCGCGGGCGCGAGGCCCCACCACCCCGCAGGCGCGCCACCGCGGACGTCACCCCCTGCGCCGGGCGACCGCCACCGCTCCCCCGCCGACCGCCAACAGGGCCACCGCACCACCCGCGACGTACGGCGTCATCGCGCTGCCGCCGGTCTCCGCAAGGTCCGCCTCGGCCTTGGCGCCCTGGGGCCTCACCTCGCCCGCGGGCTCGGCAGCTGCCGCCCCTGCCGCCTCCGGCGTACGCTCCGGCTCCGGCGGATTCTCGGAGGCCGGCGCGGCAGGCGCCTCGCATGTGGCCCTGGCCAGCGTCACCACCCCCGCCACCTCCGCCACGTTGAGCTCCAGCGGGTTCACGGACACCTCGAGTTCCAGCGCGGTCGCGGCGGCCGTACGGGACGTGGTCTCCCGCTCGGACAGATCCAGCGTCACGTCACCGACGCCGGGCACCTTCACCGACGTCGTACCACCGGCGGTCAGCGTCACCCGCTTCCCGAGGACCGTGACCGCCCCCAGCACATCGGACTCGGCCACCGGTTCCTCCCCGGCCGCGCAGACCGCCTTCGACGTGACTTCCTCGACCTCGATCAGGGACAGCAGCGGCAGGCCGGGTACCTGAACACGCGCGTCGACAAGCCGGGTACTCGCCTCGGCACTGCCGTCGGAGACGGTCGCCCGGGCCGAGGCCACCTCCGCGCGCAGGACGCTGAACGGCTTTCCGCCGTCGACGCCGTCGAGCGTCGCGGTCAGCGCGGTCTTCTCGGCGCTCTGCGGCGCCCGGACCTCGTTCAGGGTGACCGTGAGCGGGACGTTCACGGTCCTGTTGAGCAGGCTCACGTCGAGCCCGGTGCGCAGCACGACGGCGCTCGCCGTGCCGTCGTCGGTCGCGTGTGCGGAGCCGGCGCCGGCCAGAGCCGCGGGACCGGCGGCGAGGACAGTGGCCGCCGCGACGACGGCGAAACGGCGTGCGGGCATACGGAAGTTGGTGCCGTTCACGGTGTGGGACCCCCATACGAGACATGCTTCGGGACCCGGTAAGAATTACGTACGGAGAGTGAATGGGCGGCAATCCCGCGGCGCTTCACCCGAACGTGGGGTTTTCGTCAGCAGATTCGATTCTTCCGGCACCGGTGTTCCACATCTTCACGGGGACATCAGATTTCATTCGAGCGCACGAGGTGACACTCCGGCGCAAGCGCTTGGTGTACAACGACACTCGGCCTCACTCGTCACGTTCTGTCAAGTCCGGAATCCACCACCCCTTTGATGTGTCATTGGCACTTCTGGCCGTCGGGCTGACGGCGTCTGTGTGCGGAGCCGGCGCAAGACCTCAACGGCGCACTCCGGGCGGGCAGCCTGCCCTGAAGCAGGAACCCCTACGGCGCGAGCCGTAGGACTCCCCCTCCTCAGGAGGGGGAGGAAGCCGACCGGATCGACGGCCGTCTGTTCGGTCTGTCGTGGTCGGACATCGGCCGTACGACGCTGGACGGGGTCGGCCTGGTGCCGGTGGTCGGCGAGGCCGCGGACCTGGCCGACTGCGGCTGGTACGCGGCCGAGGGCAACTACCTGGACGCGGGTCTGTCGTGTGCGTCGGCGATCACGTTCGCGGGGTACGGGGCGACGGCGGCGAAGGCCGTGAAGTACGGCGACGACGTCCCGGCCGCGATCAGGGCTTCGCCTTCCCCCCGCCCGCGGCCCGGCTGCGCTGGGCCGCCGACCCGGCAGCGCTCAGCCCACGACCCGGCCGTTCAGCACCACCCGGCGTGGATCCGCCATCACCCGGACGTCCTCGCGCGGGTCCGCGTCGTAGACCACGAGGTCGGCGGGGGCGCCCTCCTCCAGGCCGGGGCGGCCGAGCCAGGAGCGGGCCGCCCAGGTCGTCGCCGCGATCGCCCGGACCGGCGGGATGCCCGCCTTCACCAGCTCCGCGACCTCCGCCGCCGCCAGGCCGTGGGCGAGGGAGCCGCCCGCGTCCGTGCCGACGTAGACCGGGATGCCGGCGTCGTAGGCGTTGCGGACGGTGTCGTAGCGGCGGGCGTGCAGCCGGCGCATATGGGCCGACCAGCGGGGGAACCGGGATTCGCCGCCGTCGGCCAGCCCGGGGAAGGTGGCGATGTTGACCAGGGTCGGGACGATCGCCACGCCGCGCTCCACGAACGGCGGGATCAGATCGTCCGTGAGGCCCGTCGCATGCTCGATGCAGTCGATGCCCGACTCCACCAGGTCCCGCAGCGAGTCCTCCGCGAAGCAGTGCGCCGTCACCCGCGCACCCAGGCGGTGCGCCTCGGCGATCGCCGCCGCCACCGCCTCCCGCGGCCAGCACGCCGTCAGATCGCCCACCTCGCGGTCGATCCAGTCGCCGACCAGCTTCACCCAGCCGTCGCCGCGCCGGGCCTCCCGGGCGACATGGGCGACCAGGTCCTCGGGCTCGACCTCCCAGGCGTAGTTGCGGATGTAGCGGCGGGTGCGGGCAATGTGCCGGCCGGCCCGGATGATCTCCGGGAGGTCCTCGCGGTCGTCGATCCAGCGGGTGTCGGAGGGCGAGCCGGCGTCGCGGATCAGCAGCGTGCCGGCGTCCCGGTCGGTGAGCGCCTGTTTCTCGGCGACGTCCTCGGGAACCGCGCCGTGCCGGTCGAGGCCCACATGGCAGTGCGCGTCGACCAGGCCGGGCAGCGCCCAGCCCGCGACGGTCCGGACGTCCGCGGCCCCGGCGGGGCGGTCGTAGGAGATCCGGCCGCCGACGACCCACACCTCGTCCCGGACCTCCTCCGGCCCGACGAGCACCCGCCCCTTGACGTGCAGCACCGCGTGATCGCTCATGTTCCGCACCTTAGACGGTGGTCCCCGGGGTGCTCGAGGGCCCGTGGCGCCGGTCTGTCGGTCCCCGGGCGGCGCTGCCGGGGCGGGAGCCGGCGGGGCGGGAGCCGGCGGGGCGGGAGCCGGCGGAAGCCGTGGTTCCGGCCGTGAGGGTGTGGCAACGGAAGCCGTCCGGGCGGAGTGGTGGAGCCGGCGACGGTTACTCTCGAGATGATCCGGGTCAATCACTACGGGCCGGCCGCGAGCCGTGGGGCGGTGCTCGGCGCACTGGCGGCGCTCGGCGCGGCGCTGACGGAGAGCCCGGCGCAGCACGGGCGGCCGACGTTTCGGAAGTCTGAATTCACGGTAATTGGCGCGGCATCGTCAAACACAATTTCAGATATTCACTCGAGAGCAGCTTCCCGTATTCTTCTGCCCGCTTTCCCCGAGGCTAAACACAAAGATTTGGATAACGCGAAGGGGTCATTTCGGGCGGACTTCGCGTGGGTTACGCGATTGTGACCCGATCCACATCGTGCCCGATTCACCCCTTAAATCCGGGGCAAATAGGGCGATACTGGCGAGTAACATCAACCGCCCTCGCGCCCGCGTGATAGCACAGAATCTGCTCACGCGTAACCCCGTCCGGCGATGCAATTTCATTTTTCCCTCGGTAAGTTCAATTTGCATGACTGCCGCACAAGCAGACCTACAAATCGATCGTCCGGGAGTGGCGGACGGCGCCGCGCTGTGGCGGATAGCAAGGGATTCGAAGACCCTCGACCTCAACTCGTCGTACAGCTACCTGCTGTGGTGCCGCGACTTCGCCGCCACGTCGGCCGTCGCCCGCGACGAGCGCGGGGAGCCGGTCGGCTTCATCACCGGCTACGTCCGGCAGGAACGGCCGGACACCCTGCTCGTGTGGCAGGTGGCGGTGGACGAGGCGTACCGTGGGCGTGGGCTCGCCGCCTCCCTGCTCGACCAGTTGGTCGCCCGCGTCGCCGCGGAACGCGGGCTGAGCACCCTGGAGACCACCATCTCCCCCGGCAACACCGCGTCCGAGCGGCTGTTCACCGCGTTCGCCGAGCGCCATGGCGCCCCGCTGGAGCGCGAGGTCCTGTTCGACACCGGCGTGTTCCCCGACGGACCGCACGACCCCGAGGTGCTGTACCGCATCGGACCGCTGTCCGACGTCGGCTGACACCGCACCGGTCCCCCGACTTCCGACCGACCTCCCCACTCACCGAACCTCACGCATCGAGGAGCGATTCGTCGTGACCATCACCCAGCCCGACCTGAGCGTCTTCGAGACCCTGGAGTCCGAGGTACGCAGCTACTGCCGTGGCTGGCCCACAGTCTTCGACCGTGCGCACGGCAGCCGCATGTACGACGAGGACGGCCACGAGTACCTCGACTTCTTCGCCGGAGCGGGGTCGCTCAACTACGGCCACAACAACCCCGTGCTGAAACGCGCGCTGATCGACTACCTGGAGCGGGACGGCGTCACGCACGGTCTCGACATGTCGACCACGGCCAAGCGCCGCTTCCTGGAGACCTTCCAGAACCTGGTCCTGCGCCCGCGTGACCTGCCCTACAAGGTCATGTTCCCGGGCCCGACCGGCACCAACGCCGTGGAGTCCGCCCTGAAGCTGGCACGGAAGGTCAAGGGCCGCGAGGCCATCGTGTCCTTCACCAACGCCTTCCACGGCATGTCGCTGGGCTCGCTCGCGGTGACCGGCAACGCCTTCAAGCGGGCCGGCGCCGGCATCCCGCTGGTGCACGGCACGCCGATGCCGTTCGACAACTACTTCGACGGCACCGTCGAGGACTTCCTGTGGTTCGAGCGGCTGCTGGAGGACCAGGGCTCCGGCCTGAACAAGCCGGCCGCCGTGATCGTCGAGACCGTGCAGGGCGAGGGCGGCATCAACGTGGCCCGGCCCGAGTGGCTGCGTGCCCTGGCCGACCTGTGCGAGCGCCAGGACATGCTGCTGATCGTCGACGACATCCAGATGGGCTGCGGCCGTACCGGCGCGTTCTTCTCCTTCGAGGAGGCGGGCATCACGCCGGACATCGTCACCGTCTCCAAGTCGATCAGCGGCTACGGCCTGCCGATGGCGCTGACCCTGTTCAAGCCCGAGCTGGACGTCTGGGAGCCGGGCGAGCACAACGGCACCTTCCGCGGCAACAACCCGGCCTTCGTCACCGCCACCGCCACGCTGGAGGCCTACTGGGCCGACGGGTCGGCGATGGAGAAGCAGACCCGCGCCCGCGGTGAGCAGGTCGAGCAGCACATGATCTCCATCACCGAGGAGAACCTCGCCGACGTGAAGGAGTACCGGGGCCGCGGCCTGGTGTGGGGCATGGAGTTCCACGACAAGGAGCGGGCCGGAAAGATCGCCAAGCGCGCCTTCGAGCTCGGGCTGCTGGTGGAGACCTCCGGCCCGGAGAGCGAGGTCGTCAAGCTGCTCCCCGCCCTTACCATCACCCCCGACGAGCTGGAGGAGGGCCTGAAGACCCTCGCCCGCGCCGTCCGCGAGACCGCCTGACCCGTCCGGCGGGCTCCCGCCCGCCGGACTCACGCAACACTCACCGAGGAGGCATCGCAACACCGTGATCGTCCGTTCTTTCCAGGACATCGAAGGCACCGACCGGCACGTGAAATCAGCGTCCGGGACGTGGGAGAGCAAGCGGATCGTCCTCGCCAAGGAGAAGGTCGGCTTCTCCCTCCACGAGACGGTCCTGTACGCGGGTACGGAGACGTCGATGTGGTACGCCAACCACATCGAGGCCGTCGTCTGTGTCGAGGGCGAGGCCGAGCTGACCGACCGCGAGACCGGGCAGACGTACACCATCACGCCCGGAACCATGTACCTCCTGGACGGGCACGAGAGGCACACGCTGCGCGTGAAGGAGGACTTCCGCTGCATCTGTGTCTTCAACCCGCCCGTCACCGGACGGGAGGACCACGACGAGAACGGCGTCTACCCGCTGCTCACCGAGGAGGTGTGAGTCCCCGTGACCGCGACCGTCACCGATCTCTACCCCAGCCGAGGCACCACCGAGGTGTCCACCCCCCGGCAGGACCCGGTCGTCTGGGGCGCGCCTGACGCGCCCGGGCCGATCGTGCCCGGCGACCTGCAGTCCTTCGAACGCGACGGCTTCCTCGCCATCGACCAGCTGATCACCGAGGACGAGGTCGCCGTCTACCGTGACGAGCTCAACCGGCTGGTCACCGACCCCCGGATCCGCGACGACGAGCGCTCGATCGTCGAGCCGCAGTCGAAGGAGATCCGCTCCGTCTTCGAGGTGCACCGGATCAGCGAGCTGTTCGCGAATCTGGTGCGCGACGAGCGGGTCGTCGGCCGCGCCCGGCAGATCCTCGGCTCGGACGTCTACGTCCACCAGTCGCGGATCAACGTCAAGCCGGGGTTCGGTGCCAGTGGCTTCTACTGGCACTCGGACTTCGAGACCTGGCACGCCGAGGACGGGCTGCCCCGGATGCGCACGGTGTCCGTCTCGATCGCGCTGACCGAGAACTACGACACCAACGGCGGCCTCATGATCATGCCGGGGTCGCACCGGACGTTCCTCGGGTGCGCGGGAGCCACGCCCAAGGACAACTACAAGAAGTCGCTGCAGATGCAGGACGCGGGCACGCCCTCCGACGAGGCGCTGACCGAGATGGCCTCCGAGTACGGCATCAAGCTGTTCACGGGCAAGGCCGGTTCGGCGACCTGGTTCGACTGCAACTGCATGCACGGCTCGGGCGACAACATCACGCCGTTCCCGCGCAGCAACGTCTTCATCGTGTTCAACAGCGTGGAGAACACGGCCGTGGAGCCGTTCGCGGCGCCGATCCGCCGGCCGGACTTCATCGGTGCGCGGGACTTCACCCCGGTGAAGTGACCGTCTGACGCCGCTCCGCCCTGCGGGACCGCCGGGCCGGTGCCTCTTCGTGTGGGACGAGAGGGACCGGCCCGGCTGCGTCTCCCGGCGGCCGGGCGGGCGGCGGTCAGCCGGAGAGCACGTCCAGCAGCCGGTCCACGTCGGCGGCGGTGTTGTACAGGTGGAACGCCGCACGCAGGTTGCCCGCCCGGTCGGAGACCTCCACACCGGCGCGGCTCACCTCGCCCTGCCGGTGGCCCAGCCCGGGAACGGACACGATCGCGGAGCCCGGCGCGGGCACCGGCTCGTGCCCCAGGGACCGCAGCCCCTCCCGGAACCGGTCGGCGAGGGCGAGGTCGTGGGCGCGCACGGCGTCCGTCCCGAGCTCCTCGATGAGCGCCAGCGAGTGCCGGGCACCGGTGTAGGACAGCAGCGCGGGACTCTCGTCGAACCGGCGGGCGGAGCGGGCGAGTTCCTCGACCGGGCCGTAGGTGCTCCGCCAGGGGTGCTCCCCCGCCGCCCAGCCGGCGAACAGCGGTGTCAGCCCGCCGAAGTCCGCCGGTGCGATCAGGAAGGCGACGCCGCGCGGGCAGAGCACCCACTTGTAGGCGACCGCCACCACATAGTCGGCGTCGTCGGCCGGCACCGGCAGCCACCCGGCCGACTGGGAGGCGTCGATCAGCAGCCGCGCCCCGTGCGCCCGGGTGGCGTCGCGCAGCGCGGCCAGATCGGCGAGCCGTCCGTCGACAGACTGGACGGAGCTGACCGCGACGAGCGCGGTGTCCGAGCCGACCGACTCGGCGAGCCGCTCCAGCGGCACGCTGCGCACCTTGAGGTCGCCGCGCACATGGAAGGGGTTGACCAGGGAGCTGAAGTCCCCTTCCGCGGTCAGGACTTCGGCCCCCTGCGGCAGCGAGGCCGCGACCAGCCCGCTGTAGACGGCGACGGAGGCCCCTGCCGCGACCCGGGTGACCGGCACCCCGGCGATCCGGGCGAAGGACGCCCGGCTCGCCTGGACATCGGCGAACATGTCCAGCGGCCGGCCGGTCGCGGCGGACGCCACGGCGTCCCGTACGGCGGCGACGGTGCGGGCGGGCAGCAGCCCGGTCCCGGCGGTGTTCAGATAGGTGTTCTCCGGGGCGAACTCGGCACGGACGAGATTCTCGAAGGTCTCCATGGCACCACTCTGGGGCCGAACCGAACCCCCCGTCCATTGCGTATTTCTACGCGCTTCCCCTAAGCAATCCTTATATAACCCCGCCCACCTGCGGCGACGCGCTCAGGACCACTGCCCGGCTGCGGTTCGGTGGCTCCGCGAAGGGGCGCGGGGAACTGCGCACCGGGCCACGACGGCGCCGCAGCGGGCCGGTCACGCATCGCGGCACGGACCGACCGCATGTCGCGGCACCCCCGGCGGAGCGCTCAGCGCTCCAGCCGCCCGTCGTACCGCCGCGGCAGTCCCAGCGGGTTGGCGTCGTGCAGCTCCGGCGGGAGCAGGGCCTCGGGCGCCCCCTGGTACACCACCGGGCGCAGCCAGCGCTCGATCGCCGTGCCGCCCACCGAGGTGGAGGTGGAGGTGGTCGCCGGGTAGGGGCCGCCGTGGTGCTGGGCGGGCGCCACCGCCACGCCGGTCGGCCAGCCGTTCACCAGGACGCGCCCGGCCAGCGGCGTCAGCTCGGCGAGCAGCTCCGCACCGCGCCCGTCGCCC
This sequence comes from Streptomyces poriticola, assembly GCF_036689765.1. Lineage (NCBI taxonomy): Bacteria > Bacillati > Actinomycetota > Actinomycetes > Kitasatosporales > Streptomycetaceae > Streptomyces > Streptomyces poriticola. The sequence continues at coordinate 44,008 of NZ_JBAGKH010000031.1, read as the reverse complement.
GCGGCCTCCTCCTCGGACAGCTGCACGGTCGCCGTCAGGTTGCCCGGCAGCCGCGCCAGCACGGCCCGCGCCTCGGCCTCGTCCGTGTAGCGGGCCACCACGGTGACCGGTCCGAAGCACTCCTCCAGCAGCAGGTCGTGCTCGCCCTCCGCGGCCAGCCGCGCCGCCGGGACGGTCAGGAACCCGGCGCCGACGGTGTGCTCGCCGCCCGCGCCCGGCGTCACCGGGGACTCCACCCCGGGCAGGGCGGCGCGCTCGGCGACCCCGGTCAGGAAGGCGTCCCGCATACGGTGGTCGAGCAGCACCCCGGCCTCGGTGTCGCTGACGGCCTCGGTGAGCGCCTTGACCAGGCCGTCACCGGCAGCCCCCGAGGGCACCAGGACCAGGCCCGGCTTGACGCAGAACTGGCCGACGCCCAGCGTCATCGAGCCGGCCAGCCCGGTGCCGACGGCCTCGGCGCGCTCGGCCGCCGCCGCCTCGGTGACCAGGACCGGGTTGAGGGAGCCCAGTTCGCCGTGGAAGGGGACGGGTACCGGGCGGGCCGCCGCCGCGTCGAACAGCGCCCGGCCGCCCCGGACGGAACCGGTGAAGCCCGCCGCCGCGACCAGCGGGTGCCGGATCAGCTCCAGGCCCGCGTCGAAGCCGTGGACCAGTCCGAGGGCGCCCTCGGGGAGGCCGTGCCGGGCGGCGGCCCGCCGCAGCACCTTGGCCACCAGTTCGGACAGCGCCGGATGGTCGGGGTGCGCCTTGACCACGACCGGGCAGCCCGCCGCGAGCGCACTGGCGGTGTCGCCGCCGGGCACGGAGAAGGCGAACGGGAAGTTGGAGGCCGCGTAGACGGCGACGACTCCGAGGGGCACCTTGTAGCGGCGCAGGTCGGGGACGGGCGGAGTGGCGGTGCCGTCGGGGTGGTCGATGACGACATCGAGGAAGGCACCCTCCTCGACGATGCCGGCGAACGACCTCAGCTGATAGCAGGTGCGGGCGAGTTCGCCGGTGAGCCGGACCGGGCCGAGCGCGGTCTCGGCGTCGGCGGCCTCGATCAGGCCGTCCCGGGCGGCCTCCAGCTCGTCGGCGGCGGTGCGCAGGAACGCGGCGCGGACGGTGCGGTCGGCGAGCGCGTCCCGCGCGGCGTGCGCGGCCCGTACGACGGCGTCCACCTCCTGGCCCGTGGCCGCCACCGCAACCTGTTCCCGCTGCTTCCCGGTCCGGGGGTCGACGCTCCAGACTGGTGCTGCTGCCACCGCGAGTCCCTCCCACCTCTGGGGGCGTTCGGTATATTGAACGCTGTCTCTGATGATGAACGCTCGGAGACTACAACTCCCACCACAACTCCAGCCACCCGTCGAAGAAGGGGTCGAGGGCGATGTCGGCAGCCGGGACAGGCGGCGGGGCCCAGGTCAAATCCGCGGTGCGGACCGTGGAACTGCTCGAGTACTTCGCCGGCCGCCCCGGCATGCACTCCCTCGCCTCGGTCCAGGAGGCCGTCGGCTATCCCAAGTCCAGCCTGTACATGCTGCTGCGCACGCTGGTCGAGCTGGGCTGGGTGGAGACCGACGCGACCGGCACCCGGTACGGCATCGGCGTACGCGCCCTGCTGGTCGGCACCTCCTACATCGACGGCGACGAGGTGGTGGCCGCGGCCCGGCCGACGCTGGACCGGCTCTCCGACGACACCGCGGAGACCATCCACCTCGCCCGCCTGGACGGCACCAGCGTCGTCTATCTCGCCACCCGTCAGTCCCAGCACCACCTCCGCCCGTTCACCCGGGTCGGCCGCCGGCTGCCCGCGCACTCCACCTCGCTGGGCAAGGCGCTGCTGAGCACCTACTCCGACGACCGGGTCCGCGAGCTCCTGCCGGAGACCCTGCCCGCTGTCACCGAACACACCATCACCGACCGGGAGCAGCTCATCGAGGAGCTGCACCAGGTCCGGGAGCAGGGCTTCGCCGTGGACCGTGAGGAGAACACGCTGGGGCTGCGCTGCTTCGGCGTCGCGATCCCCTACCGCACCCCCGCGCGGGACGCGGTCAGCTGCTCGGTGCCGGCGGCACGGCTGACGCCCGCGCACGAACAGCTGGTGAAGGACGCCCTGTTCGACGCCCGCGAGCGGCTGGGACTGGCAACCCGCAGGCTCTGACTCCGGCTCGCCGTGCGCAACCGGCTCGCACGCGAGCTGCACGGCTCCGTCGGGCACGCGCTGGGCGCGGTCACGCTGCAGGCGAGCGCGGCGCGCCGGGTGCCGGAGACCGACCCCGGAGTTCGCGCGGCGGACGGGGGTGGGTCCGGCTGCGGCGAGGACCCAGGTGGCGTCGGTGCCGGCGAAGACCGGCGCCCGGGACCGCACCCAGGCGGTCATCCTGGCCTACGAGGCCGGGTTCGCCTCCGGCTTCATGAACGGGCGATGAGAAAACCGGATGGACCCGGCCGGAAGGGAACGATTCCCTCCCTTCCGCTCGTCCCTCCAGCGGGATGAACAAGACGATCAGGCGCGCCTCGGTCTTCACGCTGCTCCTGGTGCTCGCCCTGCTGGTCAGGGCGACCTGGGTGCAGTTCTACGAGAGCCGGGCGCTCGCGGACGACACGGACAACCGGCGCAACGCGATCAGGACGTACGCGGAGCCGCTCGGGAACATCATCGTGGCCGGGGAGTCGGTCACCGGATCGGCACGGACGGAGGGGAGCGACCTCGCGTACAAGCGGACGTACGAGGACGGCGAACTGTATGCGGCGGTCACGGGGTATGCGTCGCAGGCCTACGCGCCGACGCAGCTGGAGGGCATCTACGAGGACGTCCTCAACGGCGCCGATCCGCGGCTCGGGAACGTCATGGACACGATCACGGACCGCCGGTCCGAGCCCGGCAACGTGGTCACCACCATCGATCCGGCGGTGCAGAAGGCCGGTCTGGAGGCACTCGGCGACAAGAAGGGCGCGGCCGTCGCCCTCGACCCGAAGACCGGCAGGATCCTCGGAGTGGTGTCGACGCCGTCGTACGATCCGTCGTCGCTGACCGACGCCGACACCGCCGGTGCGGCGTGGAAGGAGCTCAACGCGGACGAGGACAAGCCGCTGACCAACCGCGCGCTGCGGCAGCCGCTGCCGCCGGGCTCGACGTTCAAGCTGGTGGTGGCGGCGGCCGCACTGGAGGACGGGCTGTACGGCTCCGTGGACGAGCGCACCGACAGCCCCGATCCGTACACCCTGCCGGACACCGACCGGGTGCTGAGCAACGAGAACCCCAGCGCTCCCTGCGAGAACGCCACGATCCGCACCGCCCTGCAGTACTCCTGCAACAACGTGTTCGCCAAGATGGCCGTGGACCTGGGACAGGACAAGGTGCGGGCGATGGCGGAGAAGTTCGGCTTCAACGACACGACGCAGGACGTCCCGGTACGCGCGTACCCCAGCGTGTACCCCGAGGACATGGACCGGCCGCAGACCGCTCTGACCGGCATCGGCCAGTTCGATGTGACGGCGACGCCGCTGCAGATGGCGATGGTGTCGGCGGTCATCGCGAGCGGCGGCGAGCTGGTGTCTCCGCACATGGTGTCGCAGCTCACCGACGGCAGCGGCGACGTGCTGCAGGACTACGACGACGGTGCGCGGACCGAGCGGGTCGTCGGCTCCGACACCGCGGGGCAGTTGCAGTCGGCCATGCAGACCGTGGTGGAGGAGGGCACGGGCTCGAACGCGCGGATGTCCGGCGCGACGGTGGGCGGCAAGACGGGTACCGCCCAGCACGGCGAGAACAACAGCAAGATCCCGTACGCCTGGTTCACCTCGTACGCCAAGTCGGACACCACGGGCGAGGAGGTGGCCGTCGCGGTCATGGTCGAGCAGTCGGACGCGGCCCGCTCCGAGGTCAGCGGAAACGGCCTGGCGGCCCCGGTGGCCAAGGCGATGATGCAGGCGGCGCTCGGCAGCTGAGTCCGCCGTCCGTCACGGGGTCCAGGCCGGGTCCCGTCCGCTCAGTCCCACCGCACGGTCCAGCAGCGGTGCGCCGTCCGGGACGGAGACCACGGGACCGAACAGGCCGGGGTCGCGGTCCGGCTCCTCGGCCGCTGCACGCAGCAGGCCGTACGAGGCCTGGAGCGCGGCGGGGTCGGGCGTGTACTCCTGGCCGGTCGCGCGGGCCAGGTCCCAGCCGTGGATCACGAGTTCGTCGGCGACGACGACACCGGCGACCTCTCCGGGCAGGTCGACGCCGCCGGCCCGGGTCATGCCGGTCCACGCCGCCGGGTCGCGCCACGCCTCGGCGAGCTCGTCGAGCGCCTTGCGCAGGTCCTCGCGCCAGCCGGGGCCGATGTCGGGCAGCGCCGACCCCGGGGCGGTGTCGGTGGTGGCGCCCAGGTCCTTGCGCCCCGCGTCCCGGAAGGCGACGGACAGGCCGGTCAGATGGCCGAGCAGATGGCGCACCGCCATCTCCGGGCACGGCGTCGGGCCGGTGAGCTGCGCGTCGTCGACCCCGTCCGCGAGGCGCGCGACGGCACGGGTCTGCGGGCCGAGGTCGAGAGTGGTGTCGGTGGGCCGGTCGTGGTCGGTCATATCTGCTCCTCGCGGGACGGGCGGTCTTCACCGGTGGGTGCATCGGTCGGTACATCGGACGGTGCATCGGTCGGTACATCGGACGGTGCGTCGGACCGTGCGTCGGACGGTCTCCTGGAAGGTAGACCGGGGGCGGCCGGAGAAGTCATCGGTCGCGCCGCCGGATCCCTACGGCATCTGCCCGATCCGCGGGTACCCCTCTCAGCACCACGATGACCGGGCATGACGACGACGTGGACGGTGGTCCGCGTGCTGCGCGACCGCGGCGCGGGACGGTATCTCGCCGGGGCGGTGGTCTCCGGCTTCGGCACCTCGGCGCTGTGGCCGGCCTCCGGGATGTGGGTGAAGGACCTCACCGGCTCGGACGGGCCGGCCGCGCCGAGCATGCTCGCGCTGTGGGCGCCGGCCCCGGCCGGACCGGCGCTGGGCACGCTCGCCGACCGGGTCCGCCGCAAGCCGCTGCTGATCGCCCTGAACCTGCTCACGGCCGGACTGCTGCTTGTGCTCCTCGCCGTGGACTCCGCGGGCCGCCTGTGGCTGCTGTTCGCGGTGCTGTTCTGCCACGGCGCGCGGGCGTCGTGCAGGACGCGGCCGAGTCGGCGCTGGTCGCCACCGCCGTCGACACCCGGCTGCTCGGCGACTTCAACGGGCTGCGGATGACCGCGAACGAGGGCATGAAGCTGCTGGCGCCGCCGGCGGGAGCGGGCCCGTACGCGGCGTACGGCGGCGCGGGCGTGGCGCTGCTCGACGCCGCGACGTTCGTGCCGGCGGCGGGGGTGTACTCGGCGGTACGGGTCCGCGAGGAGCGGCCGGAGCGGCCCACCGCCGGCCGGCGGGCACGCACGGCCGAGGGCACCCGGTTCCTCTGGGCGCACCCCAGCCTGCGTCCGCTGATCCTCGCGGGCGGTCTGACGATGCTCTGCGCGGGTGCCGGCGGTGCCGCGGTCTACGCGGTGGCCGACGCCCTGGGCCGGCCTCCCTCGTACGCCGGTGTGCTGTACGCCGTCCAGGGCGCCGGGTCGGTGGCGGTCGGGCTGCTGGCCGGTCCGGGGCTGCGGCGGCTGGGCGGGCGGCGGTTCGCGGCGTGCGGGATCGTGCTGTCGGCCGTGGGGGTGGCGGTGCGTGCGGTGCCGTCGGAGGCGGTGGCGCCGGCGTGCAGCGCGGCGATCGGCGCGGGGCTGCCCGCGGTGCTGATCGCGGTGCTGACCACGGTGCAGCGCGAGACGCCGGCGCCGCTGCTGGGCCGGGTCACGGCCACCGCCAACACCCTGGTGTTCACTCCGAACGTGCTCGGACTTGCGGCCGGGGCCGGCGCTGGTGGACCCGGCCGGCCTGCGGCTGCTGCCCTGCGTCGCCGTGGCGCTGCTGGGGGCGCTGGTGCCGCTCGCACGGCGCCCGGCCGGGGTGCTTGACGCGCACCACCCGTCTTCCTAGCGTGTCCGCGTATATGACCATTCTTCTCACCGGCGCCGCGGGCGGGGTAGGCACCCTGATGCGGAACCTGCTCCCCGCATTCGGTCACGAGCTGCGCCTGTTCGACCTGCGCCCGATCCCGGGTGAGCCGGACGCGATCACCGCGGACCTCGCCGACCGGGCGGCGGTGCGCGAGGCGGTCCGCGGCACCACCGCGGTGGTGCACCTCGCGGGCATCGCCCAGGAGGCCCCGTTCGAGCAGATCCTCCGGGCGAACATCGAGGGCACGTACCGTCTCTACGAGGCAGCCCGCGAGGAGGGCGTACGGCGCATCGTCTTCGCCTCCTCCAACCACGCCGTCGGCTGTGTCCCGCGCCCGCTCGACGGCGATCCGCCGATCCCGGTCGGCACCCCGCACCGCCCGGACACCTTCTACGGCCTGTCCAAGGCCTTCGGTGAGGACCTCGCCCAGCTCTATTGGGACAAACACGGCCTGGAGACCGTCTCCGTCCGCATCGGCGCCTGCTTCCCCGCACCGACCAGCGTGCGCATGCTGTCGCTGTGGCTGAGCCCCGCCGACGGCGCCCGGCTGCTGCACGCCGCCCTGACCGCCGAGAACGTCGGCCACACCGTGGTGTACGGCTCCTCGGCCAACACCCGGCTGTGGTGGGACCTGTCCTCCGCGCGGGCGCTCGGCTACGAGCCGCAGGACGACTCCGAGGAGTACGCCGCGCGGCTCGTCGCCGAACAGGGAGAACTGGACCCGGGGAACCCGGCGCACACCAGGCTCGGCGGGCACTTCGTGACCGACCCGCCGATCCGGCCACATTGACCGGAACCCGTCGCCGACTGGCGGCGTACGGGCAGCGAACGGGCTCGCTCCCGCCCCATTCGGGCACCACAGCTGCCCGATCTCACCTCCCGCCGCACTGCGCCCCAGGTCCGAGGCGGTCAACCGTCCGTTGAAACGGGCCCAAACGGGCAGCATCGACTTGGCAACAGACCTGGTGAGCGCCGCTCCCCCGCTGTAGAACTTCCCCCATGGGCCCGACCCGGGCCCGAACGGGCAGGTACGCGGAAGGCAGAGCGGCATGGGATCGAGGGCGGCGGAAGAGCGCCAGCGGGAGATCGTCCGGGTCGCGCGCGCCACCGGCTCGGTCGATGTCACCGCGCTCGCGGCCGACCTCGGCGTCGCCAGGGAGACCGTACGGCGCGATCTGCGCGCTCTGGAGGACCACGGCCTGGTCCGCCGCACCCACGGCGGCGCCTACCCCGTGGAGAGCGCCGGGTTCGAGACGGACCTCGCCTTCCGCGCCACCAGCCATGTGCCCGAGAAGCGCCGGATCGCCGCCGCGGCGGTCGACCTGCTCGGGGACGCGGAGACGGTCTTCGTCGACGAGGGCTTCACCCCGCAGCTCATCGCCGAGGCGCTCCCCAAGGGCCGGCCGCTGACCGTGGTCACCGCCTCGCTGCCGGTCGCCGGCGCACTCGCCGGATCCGGCGACCACTCCGTGCTGCTGCTCGGCGGCCGGGTCCGCTCGGGCACGCTGGCCACCGTCGACCACTGGACGACGAAGATGCTGGCCGGATTCGTCGTCGACCTCGCCTACATCGGCGCCAACGGCATCTCCCGCGAACACGGCCTGACCACCCCCGACCCGGCGGTCAGCGAGGTCAAGACACAGGCCGTCCGGGCGGCGCGCCGCACGGTCTTCGCCGGTGTGCACACCAAGTTCGGGGCGGTCAGCTTCTGCCGGTTCGCCGAGATCGGCGCCCTGGAGGCGATCGTCACCAGTACCCAGCTACCGACCGCCGAGGCCCACCGCTACTCCCTGCTGGGTCCACAGGTCATCCGCGTCTGAGGTCCGGGCCGGCCTCATCCGCGCCCGAAGGCTCTACGGCTCGAAAGGCCGACCGACTCACCCGGCAGAGCGCCCTCTCCTCGATCGATTCATCCCACTTTGCACCCGAAATTCTCAGGAGTACCTCATGCGAACCCAGAGCCGACGAGCGTCACGCTCCCTCATGGTCGTGGCCGCCGCAGGGACGCTGATCACTCCCCTCGCCGCCTGCTCGGGGGCCGGCGGGTCCGGATCGTCCGGCGGCCCCTCCGTCAACGTCCTGATGGTGAACAACCCGCAGATGGTCGAGCTGCAGAAGCTCACCGCCGACAACTTCACCAAGGACACCGGCATCGAGGTCAACTTCACCGTCCTGCCGGAGAACGACGTCAGAGACAAGATCAGCCAGGACTTCGCCAACCAGGCCGGCCAGTACGACGTCGCCACTCTCAGCAACTACGAGATACCGATCTACGCCGGGAACGGCTGGCTGCACGATCTTGACTCGTACGTCGCCGGGGATCCCGCCTTCGATCAGGACGACGTCCTCCCCTCGATGACGCAGGCCCTGACCGGCGAGGACGGCAAGCTCTACGGCGAGCCGTTCTACGGCGAGTCCTCCTTCCTGATGTACCGCAAGGACGTCTTCGAGAACGCCGGCCTGACGATGCCCGACAAACCCACCTGGAAAGAGGTCGCCGCCCTCGCCGCCGAGGTGGACGGCGCCGAGTCCGGCATGAAGGGCATCTGCCTGCGCGGCCTGCCCGGCTGGGGCGAGGTCATGGCACCGCTGACCACCGTGGTCAACACCTTCGGCGGCACCTGGTTCGACAAGGACTGGAAGGCGCGGCTGGACTCCGAGGAGTTCAAGGAGGCCACGCAGTTCTACGTCGACCTGGTGCGCGAGCACGGCGAGGCCGGCGCCGCCCAGGCGGGCTACGCCGAGTGCCTGAACAACATGACCCAGGGCAAGACGGCCATGTGGTACGACGCCACCGCCGGAGCCGGCTCTCTGGAGGCGAGCGACTCCCCGGTCAAGGGCAAGATCGGCTACGTCCCGGCCCCGGTGGAGAAGACCGAGAACGCCGGCTGGCTCTACACCTGGGCCTGGGGCATCCAGAAGGCCTCCGAGAACGCCGAGAACGCCTGGAAGTTCATCTCGTGGGCGTCCGGCAAGGACTACGAGCGGCTCGTCGGCGAGTCGATCGGCTGGGCCAACGTGCCGGCCGGCAAGCGGGCCTCCACCTACGACATTCCGCAATACCGCGAGCAGGCCGCCGCCTTCGCGGACGTCACCCGGGACGCCATCGCCGAGGCCAGGCCGGAGGACCCGGGCGTGCAGCCCCGTCCCGCGCCCGGCATCCAGTTCGTCGGCATTCCCGAGTTCACCGATCTGGGCACCAAGGTCTCCCAGGAGATCAGCTCCGCCATCGCGGGCCGGCAGTCCGTGGACAGCGCCCTGAGCAAGGCTCAGAAGCTCGCCGAAGCCGTCGGGAAGAAGTACCAGTAGTCATGGCCACCACGACTCGTCCCACCCGGGTCGCCGCCCCCGTGCGGCCGGCGACCCGGCCGCCGAACCGCATGCGCGCGTGGGCCACCCGGGCGCCACTGCTGCCGGCGCTGATCTTCATGATCGTCGTGACGCAGCTGCCCTTCGTCGCGACCCTGGTGATCTCCTTCTTCGACTGGAACGCGCTGTACCCGGACGACCGCCACTTCACCGGCTTCGGCAACTACTCGGAGGTGCTCAGCACACCCGAGCTGCGGCGGTCGGTGTGGACGACCGTCCTGCTGACCGTCACGGTCGTGCTGGTGAGCCTGGTGCTCGGGCTGATCCTCGCGCTGCTGCTGAACCGCCGCTTCCGGGGCCGGGCCGCCGTGCGCACCATGCTCATCGCGCCCTTCCTGCTGGTTCCGATCGCCTCGGCGCTGCTGTGGAAGCATGTGCTGTTCAACCCCGAGTACGGCCTGTTCAACGGCGTCCTGCACTGGATCGGCGGGGACGGGGCGGTCCAGCCGGACTGGATCTCCGAGATGCCGCTGGTGGCGGTCGAGGCGTCGCTGATCTGGCAATGGACCCCGTTCATGACGCTGATCCTGCTCGCCGGTCTGCAGAGCCGTGACTCGGAGCTGATCGAGGCGGCCAGGATGGACGGCGCGAACGAATGGCAGGTGTTCGTCCACATCACGCTGCCCCACATGCGCCGCTACATCGAGCTCAGCGTGCTGCTCGGGGCGATCTACATCGTGCAGAACTTCGACGCGGTCTACACCATCACCTCCGGCGGCCTGGGCACGGCGAACCTGCCGTACACCATCTACCAGACCTTCTACCAGGCGCACGAGAACGGCGTCGCCTCCGCGGCCGGCGTCCTCGTGGTCATCGGCTCGCTCGTCCTCGCGACCTTCGCGCTCCGCGTGGTGTCGTCCCTGTTCCGTGCGGAGGTGTCCCGCTGATGACCGTCGCCACGACCGCCGCACGCCCCCGAAGGCTCCGCTCACGATGCCGTTTCCAGGGCACCGCCCTGGGTGTGACCGCCTGGCTGGCGGGCATCGCCTTCGTGCTGCCGATCCTCTGGATGGCTCTGACGTCCTTCCACTCCGAGGCGGACGCCGCGACCAACCCGCCCTCCCTTGCCGCCTCGCTCACCCTGGACAGCTACCGCGAGTTCTTCGGCGTGGGCGGCGGCGCCAGCCCCTGGCCCGCCCTGATCAACTCCATGACCGCCTCGGTGGCCTCCACCCTGCTGACTCTGGCCCTCGCCCTGCCGGCCGCCTATGCGCTGTCCATCCGGCCGGTGAAGAAATGGACAGACGTCCTGTTCTTCTTCCTCTCCACCAAGATGCTGCCGCTGGTGGCCGGCCTGCTGCCGATCTACCTGTTCGCCAAGAACACCGGTCTCCTGGACAACGTCTGGGCGCTGGTCGTGCTCTACACGGCGATGAACCTGCCGATCGCGGTCTGGATGATGCAGTCCTTCCTCTCCGAGGTGCCGGTCGCGATCATCGAGGCGGCGCAGATCGACGGTGCGAAGCTGCCGACGATCCTGTGGCGGGTGGTGGCGCCGATCGCCCTCCCCGGCATCGCGGCAACGGCCCTGATCTGCTTCATCTTCAGCTGGAACGAACTGCTCTTCGCCCGCGTGCTGACCGGCGTCGTCGCCGAGACCGCCCCCGTCTTCCTGACCGGCTTCATCACCAGCCAGGGCCTGTTCCTGGCCAAGGTGTGCGCCGCGTCGCTCGTCATCTCCCTGCCGGTGCTCGCCGCGGGGTTCGCCGCCCAGGACAAGCTGGTCCAGGGCCTGTCGTTGGGAGCCGTGAAATGAAGGCCGCCGTCATCGAGTCCGTGGGCCGGGCCGTCGTCACCGAGGTGCCGGACCCCACCCCCGGGCCGCGCGAGGTGGTCGTCCAGGTGGCGGCGTGCGGCCTGTGCGGCACCGACCTGCACATCCTGCAGGGCGAGTTCGCACCGAAGCTGCCCGTCGTCCCGGGCCATGAGTTCGCGGGCGAGGTGGTCGGGGTCGGCACCCAGGTCACCGAGGTGGCCCCCGGCGACCGCGTGGCCGTGGACCCGTCCCTCTACTGCTACGAGTGCCGCCACTGCCGCACCGGCCACAACAACCTCTGCGAGCGCTGGGCGGCCATCGGCGTCACCACGGCCGGCGGCGCGGCCCAGTACGCGGTGGCCCCGGTGGCGAACTGCGTCAGGCTGCCCGACCACGTCCGCACCCAGGACGCCGCCCTGATCGAACCGCTGTCCTGCGCGGTCCGCGGCTACGACGTCCTGCAGTCCCGCCTCGGCGCCCACGTACTGATCTACGGCTCCGGGACGATGGGTCTGATGATGCTGGAACTGGCCAAGCGCACCGGCGCGGCCAGCATCGACGTGGTCGACGTCAACCCGGTCCGGCTGGAGACCGCCCGCGGCCTGGGCGTCTCGGCGTCCGCCGCCAACGCCGACGAACTGGACCGCCCGCAGGGCTGGGACCTGGTGATCGACGCCACCGGCAACGCCGCGGCGATCCAGGACGGCCTGGGCCGGGTGGCCAAGGCCGGCACCTTCCTGCAGTTCGGCGTGGCCGACTACGCGACGCGGGTGACGATCGACCCGTACCGCATCTACAACCAGGAGATCACCATCACCGGCTCCATGGCGGTGCTGCACAGTTACGAACGCGCGGCGGAGCTCTTCGCGGGCGGGGTGCTGGACCCGGACGTCTTCATCAGCGACCGCGTCCCCCTGGACCGCTACCCGGAGGCCCTGGAGCAGTTCGCGGCAGGCGTGGGCCGCAAGATCGTGGTGGTGCCGGAGTGAGGCCGACCCGATTGGCCGCCGGGTAAGGGAACGGTAAAACGCCTTCGCTCGTTCACCGGGCATGACAGCTATGACCCCCGGCTCGAACATCCCCCTCTCCACCGCCCGTGTGACGGTGGACGTCGCCGCTCCGGTGCGGCTCGACGTATCGGGCCTGCTGCTCACCGCCGACGGCAAGGTGCGCTCCGACGACGACTTCATCTTCTACAACCAGCCCGCCGGCCCGGGTGTCACCTACCGCTCCGGCGGCGGTGCCGCACCCGACGCGATCACGGTCGACACCGCCGCCGTGCCGCCGGGTATCGAGAAGATCGTCGTCACCGCCAGCCCGGACGCCGCCGGCCAGACCTTCCAGGGCATCGAACCGACCGCCACCATCCGCAGCGCCGACGACAGCAGCGTGCTGGCCACTTTCACGCCCCCGCAGCTCGGCTCCGAGACGGCCCTGGTGATCGTGGAGATCTATCTGCGCAACGGCGCGTGGAAGGCCCGCGCGGTCGGCCAGGGGTACGCCAACGGCCTGGCCGGCATCGCCACGGACTTCGGCGTCTCGGTGGAGGAGCCGGCCGCCCCCGCACAGCCGGCCGCCCCGGCCCAGCCCACGGCCCCGCCGCAGCCGCCCGCCGCCCCGCCCGCCACGGCGCCCGCCTCTCCTGCCACCCCGCCTGCCGTCCCTCCGGCCCCCGCGGCCGCGCCGGGCGCCGGGAAGATCAACCTGGACAAGGGCCGGGTCAGCCTGCAGAAGAACCAGACCGTCTCCCTGGTCAAGGGCGGTCGGCCGGTGCTGTCCTCGGTGCAGATGGGCCTCGGCTGGGAGCCGGCCTTCCGCGGCAAGGACATCGACCTGGACGCCTCCGTGATCGCCTACGGTCCGCAGCGCAACCACATCGACAGCTGCTACTTCGGCAAGCTCCAGATCGTGGGCGGCGCCATCCGCCACTCCGGTGACAACCTCACCGGCGAGGGCGGTGGCGACGACGAGGTGATCACCGTCGACCTCGGCCGTCTCCCGCAGGAGGTGACCGGCCTGGTCTTCACCGTCAACTCCTTCTCCGGCCAGAAGTTCACCGAGGTCGCCAAGGCCTACTGCCGCCTCCTGGACGGCGCCACCGGCGAGGAACTGGTCCGGTTCGACCTCACCGGCGCCGAGCCGCAGACCGGCGTGCTGATGGCGAAGCTCATCCGCCAGTTCTCCGGCGAGTGGGAGATGACCGCCATGGGCAGCTTCGTCAAGTCCCGCACGGTCCGCGGGATGGTCAAGCCGGCCGCCCAGGCCCTGTGACCGCGGGGCGGCGGCCCGCACCCCGCGACGGGGGTGCGGGCCGCACCGCTCAGCCTGCCCAGGGCCAGTCCGCGTCCCGCGCCCGCTCCAGCAGCGGGACCATGCGGAAGGCGGCGTCGGAGAGACCGCCGAAGGTGTGCCGGTTCCCCGTGCCCGACACCCCGTGGCCCGCGCGGTGCCCGGCCAGGTTCCAGGTGTAGACCGGCACGTCCGCGGGGACCTGCTCGGTCGGGTCGCCGTGGCGGCTGTACGCGTACTGCTCGTCGGTGACGATCAGCACCCGGTCATGGCCCCGGTAGTGCCGCCGGACGGCCTCGGTGGTGTCGGTGCCGCCCAGGTCGCCGAAGCGTCCCAGGACCTTCAGCACCGACTCCCCGCGCCGGAACCGCACCCGGCCGCTCGACGTCCCGAACTCCACCAGATCCGCCTCGGCCGCGCGCAGCGCAAGCGCCGTACCGAAGATCGCCGCCGCGTCGGCCCGGGTGAGCTCCGAGCGGTCCGAGAGCCGCGCGTAGAACATCGAGCCCGAGCGGTCCACCAGGACCAGCGTCCGGCCGGGCAGCGCGGGCACCTGGGCCAGCGAGTGGCCGAGCGCCCGCTCCAGCGGGTACGACCAGCGCAGCGACGGCGCATGCCGGTACGCGGCGAGGTACCGGAACGGGAACTGCCGCGAGCGCGCCACCTCCGCCGGGTCACTGATCCGCGCCGCGACCTGCTCCGCCGCCTCGTCGCCGACACCGGCCTCGTCGAAATTCCGCAGATTGCGCAGGAGCGCCATCGTCCCCATGGACGGGATCACCGCCTCCCAGGCCGCCTTGTCCATCGGCCCCTGCAGCCAGCCCGCCAGCATCTCCCAGGTGATCCCGGCCGCCGCGAGCCGCTCGGCGCCGCCGGGTGCCGTGACGACCGCCCGGCGCTCCGCCACGGGCACCGCCATCAGCTCGCGGTGCGCGGTCAGGACCCGGTCGGAGGCCGGCGGCACCGCCGTCTCCGGGTGGTGCCGGCGGTCGAGGGCGTACCGGAACAGCTCGCCCTGCCAGGGCTTGTCCGGGTCCGGTGCCGCGTGCACCAGGTTGAGGATGTCGCCGAAGCGGTAGCCCTTGGAGGCGGTGTCGTACTTCAGCAGCGACCGGGCATGGTACAGGCGCCGCACGGCGTCGGCGACGCCCCGCTTGACCGGCTTGGGCACGGCGCGCCCGTAGGCCGCCGTCCAGTAGCCGAGCAGTTCGCCGGGCTCGTCGGGACGCTGCAGGACGGAGTCGACGACCTGCCGGTTGGCCGGGCCGTCGGTGGCGCCGGCGTCGAGGCGGGCCTTGACGTACTCGGCGGCGCCCACGATCGAGGCGGTGCGCAGACGGCCCGCGCCGCGCAGCCAGCCGAGCAGGCCCGCCGTCCACGCCGGGTCGCTCACCGCGAGCTCGCGGACCAGCCGGGCGAAGCGGTCGTCGCGGTCGTCACCGGACTCGTAGAAGGTCTGCTGCGTCACGAAGTCGGACACGGCGAGCAGGAAGAGCTCGGAGCGGGTGTCCCGCTCGCGGCCCCGGCCGCCCTCGTAGGTGCGCAGCACCCGGCCCGTGGACGTCACGCGCGAGGTCGGCCGGGCCTTCGCGGCCCTGGTGTTGAAACGCGCCATGGTGAATTCCCCCGAATTCTCCGGAGGGAGGCGCGGCAGCGGGAAGACGCCCGGGTCCGCGTCTGCGTACCGGACATCCACCGGGCGCTGCGCCTCCCGAGATCAAGTCGGCGGCGGCCCGGATTCTGTGAAAGAGAAGTAGCCGCTGCCTGCGCACCGGGAGGTGCACACGACGTTCACTGTCCAGAGTTCAGATCGGCGGACCGACAAGGTGCTCTGACCCCTGAGCTACACCGGCGCGTTGTGCCGGCGGCGGGACTCGAACCCGCGACCGCCCCATTATCAGTGGAAGTAGGTCCTGCCTGCGCACCTGGACGTTCATCACTGTAGGAGGGCGGCCCGGGAACGGGCGAGCGAATTACGTTCAGCGGCGCCGCTGCCGCTTCCACGGTCCGGTGATGGCGAGCATGATGCCGGGCTCCTGGATGTTGGCGTACAGGGTGCGGCCGTCGGGGGAGAAGGTGACGCCGGTGAACTCGCTGTACTCGGGCTCCTCCTCGGTGCCGAGGTTCAGCTCGTTGCGGGCGATGGGGTAGGTGCGTCCGCTGTCGGTGGCGCCGAACAGGTGTTGGACGCCCTCGCCGTCCTCGGCGATGACGAGGCCGCCGTACGGCGAGACGGTGATGTTGTCCGGGCCGTCGTAGTGCCCGTCCTTCGACGGGTCGGGGTTGACGCCGAGGAGGACCTTGAGGGTGAGGGTGCGGCGCCGGGGGTCGTAGAACCAGACCTGGCCGTCGTGCGGGCGGCCGGGGCTGTCGTCCTCGCGGGCGTAGGAGGAGACGAGGTAGGCGCCGCCGTCGCCCCACCACATGCCCTCCAGCTTGCGGGCGCGGGTGACCTCGCCGGGGCCGAACTGCTCGCGGATCGCGACGGTCCGGGCGTCCCGGTCGGGGACGTCGATCCAGTCGACGCCGTAGACGGTGCCGGTCCGGGTGGCGCGGGAGAGGTCGTCGACGTACCGGCCGCCGGAGTCGAAGCACCGGGGCGCCTGGAGGACACCGGCGTCGTCGGCGAGGCCACGGAGACTGCGGTGGCCGTACGCGAAGTGGCGGGGCGGGGTCCAGCGGTAGAACAGGCCGTTGGGTTCGTCGGCGTCCTCGGTGAGGTAGGCGTGGCCGCGCCGGGGGTCGATGACGACGGCCTCGTGCTCGAATCGGCCGAAGAACTTCAGCGGTTCGGGGTCGCGGTTGGCGCGCCGGTCGCAGGGGTCTACCTCGAAGACATAGCCGTGATCCTTGGTCATGCCGTTCTCGTCGGCCCGGTCGGCGTTCTCCTCGCAGGTCAGCCAGGTGCCCCAGGGAGTGGAGCCGCCCGCGCAGTTGTTGGCGGTGCCGGCGATGCCGACCCACTCGGCGACCCGGCCGTCGGGGCGGACCTCGACGACGGTGCAGCCGCCGGGGGCCGCGGGGTCGTAGACGAGGCCGTCGGCGAGCGGGACCGGGAACTCGGCCTCGGAACGGGGGCCGTCCATCTCGTGGTTGTTGACCAGCAGGGTGGTGCCGCGCGGGCCGTCGAAGGCGGCGGTACCGTCGTGCTCCGCGGGGGTGAACTCGCCGGACTCCAGCCGCGTCCTGCCGCAGTGGGTGAGGATGCGGTACGAGAAGCCCGCGGGCAGGGCGACGATGCCGTCCGGGTCGGGCAGGAGCGGCCCGTAGCCGATGCCGCAGCGGTCGTGGTCGCGCTCCTCCCCCACGCTCTCGGTGTCCGTGGAGGCCAGCGCGTGGGGGGCGGAGGCGAGGGCGCCGACGCTTCCCGCCAGTGCGACACCGGCGCCGGAGAGCGCGGATCGTCTGGCGAAGTCCCTGCGGGTGAGCGACATGGTGTCTCCTGTGACGGTGGGCGTGCCGTGGAGGGTGCCGGACCTCGGGTCCGCGATACCGTCCCGCCCCCCGCTGAACTCCAGTTGAACGGCGGTCGACGACGCCGGGCCCGCTTGCGTGAATCCGGCCGCCCGGCTTCCCGGCCCCGGTCACTGACTCCCGTGCTGCGAGCGCGCCTTGAACGCCGCCTTGCGGGCCTCCTTGGCAACCTTCTTGTCCGGGTGGAGCCGGCCCATCGCCTCCAGGACGTCCGCGGTGGCCGGGTGGTCGACCCGCCAGGCGGTGTCGAAGAAGCCGCTGTGCTGCTGCGCCAGGCCCTCCACCAGGGCGCGCAGCTCCTCGGAGTTGCCCTCGGCGGCGAGCTGCGCGGCGACGGTGTCGACGGTCAGCCAGAAGACCATGGCCTCCGGCGGGGCGGGGACGTCGGCGGCGCCGTGCTCGGTGAGCCAGACGCGGGCCAGTCCGCCCAGCTCGGCGTCGTCGAGGACCTCGCGCAGCGCGGGCTCGGCCTCGGCGCCGACCAGGGACAGCGCCTGCTGGCAGCGCAGCCGGCGCAGCGGTGCCCCGGCGTCGGAGCCGCGGGCCGCGGCCAGCAGGTCCCGGGCGGCGGCGAGCGGCTCGCGGCCGGCCAGCCAGTGCTCGGTCTCGGCGTGGGCCGCCGCCGACGGGAAGGCGGCGGTGCCGTCGAGCAGCGCGTCGGCGTCCTTGCCGGCCAGGTCCCCGACCGCGGGTGCGGTGAATCCGGCCTCCTGGAGCCGGGCCCGCATGCCGTAGCGGCCGAGCGGGGTGAGCCGCACCATGCCGTAGCGGGAGACGTCGGTGTCCTCGACGGTCGCCGCGGGGTCGTCGCCGGTGTCGGCGAGCAGGGCCTCGTCGACCGGCTGGTAGGCGACCAGGCCGATCGGCTCCAGCAGCCGGAACTGGTCGTCGAGCCGCACCATGGCGTCGGAGACCTGCTCCAGTACGTCGTCTGTGGGCTCGTCCATGTCGTCGGGGACGAGCACGGAGGCGGCGAGCGCGGGCAGCGGCACCGGGGTGTCGCCGGGGCCGCCCTCACCGACGGTGATCAGGTACAGGTTGCCGAGCACGCCGTCGAGGAACTCCGCCTCGGCCTCGGGGTCCCAGTCGAGGGAGGACAGGTCGAGTTCGCCGTCGGCCCCGGCCATCGCGTCGACCAGGCCGCCGAGGTCGGGGGCGCTCGCGTCGGCGAGCACCGTCTCCAGGGCGGCGAGCCACACGCCGAGCACGTCCTGCGGGGAGCCGCCGGTGAGCAGGGCGAGGTCCTCGCCCGCGGCCACGGTGCCCTGCTCCTCGTCGGTGATCTCGACGAGCCCGGCGTCCACCGCGACGCTCCAGGCCTCGCTCGCGTACGCGGTGGCGTCCTCGCCGGTGAGGCCGAGCTCCTCGGCGGCGGCCGGGAGCTGGTCGTCGACGAGCTGGCCGCCCGCGTCGACGCGGGTGTCCGGTCCGGCCCAGCGGGCGAGCCGGGCGGCGCGGGAGAGCAGCGGGGTGGACAGGGCGTCCCGGGCCAGCTCCGCTTCGGGATACAGCCGCACGGGCGGCAGGGTGGAGCTGTCTGACATCGGCTGTTTCTCCTCGTGCGTGCCTTGGCCGCCGTACGGCTCTGCGGGCACCGTACGGCTCAACCGCTCAGCCTAGACGGGTTTCCACCCATGACGTCCGGTTCATCTCCCCGTCTGCGGCCGTACATGGCCGAAACCTTGACAACTGGCGTGGCCACACAGGAGATTGACGCGCGTAGAAAGCGGGGGACAAGTGTTCACTCAGATTCCGTGGTGCACCGCGGCCCCTCGCGCCCCCAGATCCACGGGCGTGTTCCCACGTCCGCGTACGTCCGTCCCACGTCCGCCCTCGTCCCGGCGCTGAATCACGTCCCCGGAGGGATCCCGTTGCCGAGCAAGTCGTCCGCGCGCCTCGCCGCGCTCACCGTTGCCGCCGTCTGCTGCGCGTCCACGGTCGTCGTCACCTCACCCGCGCACGCCGCCGACGCCGTGCGCATCCATGACATCCAGGGCACCACCCGTCTCTCCCCGTACGCCGGGCAGCAGGTCACGGACGTGGCCGGAATCGTCACCGGTGTGCGCACCTACGGCTCCTCCCGGGGCTTCTGGATACAGGACCCCCGCCCGGACGCGGACCCGGCCACCAGCGAGGGTCTGTTCGTCTACACCGGCTCCACGCCGAAGGTCGCCGTCGGGGACGCGGTCACCGTCTCCGGCACGGTCTCCGAGTACGTCCCCGGCGGCACCTCCTCCGGGAACCAGTCGCTGACCGAGATCACCCGCCCGACGGTCACCGTCGTCTCCGGCGGCAACGCGCTCCCGCCCGCCAGGACGATCCACTCCTGGTCGGTGCCGTACCTCTACACCCCCTCCGGGGACGAGGCCGAGGACGGCTCGATCAACCATCGGCCGCTGCGCCCGCACTGGTACGCCCTGGACTACTACGAGTCCCTGGAAGGCATGCACGTCCAGGTGGCGGACGCCCGCGTCGTCGGCGCCACCGACCCGTACACCGAGCTGTGGGTGACGGTGAAGCCGTGGGAGCACCGCAACCGCCGCGGCGGCACCGTCTACGGCTCCTACACCTCGCAGAACACCGGCCGGCTGCAGATCCAGTCGCTGGGCAGGGCCGCCGACTTCCCCGACGCACACGTCGGGGACCGCCTGACCGGAACCACCTCCGGCCCGCTGGACTACAGCCAGTACGGCGGCTACACGCTGGTCGCGAACGAGCTGGGGACGCCGGAGAGCGGCGGTCTGGAGCGCGAGACGACCCGCGCCCAGCGGCGCGGCGAGCTGGCGGTGGCGACGTACAACGTCGAGAACCTCGACCCGTCCGACGACACCTTCGCCGCGCACGCCGCCGCGATCGTCGACAACCTCGCCTCGCCCGACATCGTGTCCCTGGAGGAGATCCAGGACAACAGCGGTGCGAAGGACGACGGCACGGTGGCCGCGGACCAGACGGTCGGCAAGCTGATCGACGCGATCGTGGCGGCCGGCGGCCCGCGCTACGACTGGCGCGGGATCGACCCGGTCGACAAGGCCGACGGCGGACAGCCGGGCGGCAACATCCGCACGGTGTTCCTGTTCAACCCGGAGCGGGTCTCCTTCACCGACCGTCCGGGCGGCGACGCGACCACCGGGACCCGGGTGACGGAGGTGTACGGCAGGGCGGCCCTGACGGCCTCCCCCGGCCGGGTGGACCCGGCGGGGGCCGCCTGGGAGGACAGCCGCAAGCCGCTGGCCGGCGAGTTCGTGTTCCGCGGCCGGACGGTGTTCGTGGTCGGCAACCATTTCGCCTCCAAGGGCGGCGACCAGGCCCTGACCTCGCAGTACCAGCCGCCGGCGCGGAGCTCGGAGGCGCAGCGGCACCTCCAGGCGGCGTCGGTGAACACGTTCGTCAAGGAGATCCTCGACGTCCAGAAGAACGCGGACGTCGTCGTCCTCGGCGACATCAACGACTTCGAGTTCTCCGAGACCACCCGGCTGCTGGAGGACGGCGGCGCGCTGTGGTCGGCGGTGAAGTCGCTGCCCCGGAGCGAGCGTTACTCGTACGTCTACCAGGGCAACAGCCAGGTTCTGGACCAGATCCTGGTGAGCCCGTCGATCCGGCGCGGCTGGGGTCTGTCCTACGACAGCGTGCACATCAACGCCGAGTTCCACGACCAGATCAGCGACCACGACCCGCAGGTGCTGCGCTTCCGTCCCTAGCGGCCGGTTCGCGGGCGGGGGCGGGTCCGCGCGGGTCCCGGCGGCTCAGTCCGGCACGAGGCCGAGGGCGTGGTCGTACCGTGCGACCGTGCTGCTCCTGAGGCCGGACCAGGTCCGGACCCGCTCCCACCGGGCCGTCGGCGATCCGATGGCGTCGCCGAGTGCGGCGAGGGCGTCCAGGTGGGCCTGGGCGCTCTCCCATTCGGCGTAGTTGAGGACACGGGTGCCGTCGGTGCCGAGGTGGAGGTGGGCCGAGACGGCGCCGGGCGGCAGGGCGGGGTCGTTCTCCAGGGCTTCGAGGACGGCGTCGGCCCAGTCCCGCTGCCGCTGCGGGTCGGGGCCGTCGAACTCGACGTCGACGATCACGATGCAGCCCGGCACGGGCGCCGCCGCCGGCCGGGGACTGCTGCGGTAGCGGCGGTACCTGCCGAGCCACAGCCGCTCGATGCCGGGTACGGCGGTGTCGATCTCGTCGTTGCGCTGCTGCCGGTGCGTGTGGAAGAACTCCTCGTACACCTGCTCGCTCGCCCACTGCGAGTGGTGCAGCAGGGTCGCTCCGTCGTGCCCGGTGTAGACGTGGTAGCTCTTCAGGCCGTCGTCGGGCCAGGGCCGGCCGGTCCAGGTGCCGGCGATCGCCTCGACGGCCCGCCGCTGGCGCTCCGGGGTCCCGACGTGCCAGGTGCTGAAGAAGGGTGCGCCGACATCCGGGCGGACGAGATAGGGGTGGGCGTCGGTACGTACGGTCATGCCGGCCTCCGGACGGTGGTCGTCGGGTGTACGCACCACCCTCCGACCTCAAGTCCGCTTGAGGTCAAGCGGGACCGGGGACGGGCGGACGCGGGGACCGGTGCCGGGCGGCTCAGTGCTGCCCGTGGTGGCGCCGCCACCACACGCCCGCCGCGACGACCGCGCCCGCCGCCGCACCCGCCACCAGCGCCGGCGGCGGGTTCCGGTGGCCCAGCCGGACCGCGGTGTGCACCGGCCCGGGCACGTCGCGCTCCCGGGCGCGTCCGCCCCTGCCGTGCCCCGCACGGCCCTTGGCCGGGCCCTGCCGGAGCTGCCGGCGCAGTTCGTCGGGCCCCTTGGCCCCACCCCTTCCGTCTCCGCTCGTCGCGTCGGTCATCGGTGCACCTCTCGCCTGCCCCCGGTCCGGAACCGCCGGGTACCCCGGGCGGGCCGCGGCTACCCTGCCCGCCCCGAGAGGATCATCTCAGCGTTCCTTAACGGTAATCCTAAGAAGAATTAAGTGGAGCTTGACTGCGGAGGGTGCCGACACTACTCCCATGACGACCCATCCCCCCGGCGCCGCCCCCTTCGGCCGCGCCCTCTGCGCCATGATCACGCCGTTCACCCGGGCGGGCGGCCTCGATCTCGACGGTGCCCAGCGGCTGGCCGCCCGGCTGGTGGCGCGGGGCTGCGACGGGCTGGTGCTGTCCGGCACGACGGGCGAGTCGCCGACCACCACCGACGCCGAGAAGGCCGCGCTGATCACGGCGGTGCGGGAGGCGGTCGGGGACGACGCGTCGCTGGTGGCCGGGGTGGGCACGGCGGACACCCGGCACACCGTGGAACTGACGCTGGCGGCGGAGAAGGCCGGCGCCGACGGTGTACTGGTGGTGGCGCCCTACTACAGCAGGCCGCCGCAGGACGCGCTGGCGGCCCATTTCCGGGAGGTCGCCGACGCGTCCGGGCTGCCGGTGATGCTGTACGACATCCCGGGCCGCACCGGCACCCGTATCGAGCCGGACACCATGGTCCGCCTGGCCGGTCACCCGCGGATCGTCGCCGTCAAGGACTGCTCGTACGACGCCCTCGGCGCCCAGCGGGTGCTGTCCCGCACCGAACTGGCCTTCTACGCGGGCTGCGACGAGCATGTGCTCCCGCTCTGCGCGACCGGTGGCACGGGGTACGTGAGCACGGTGGCGAACGTGGTCCCGGACCGCGTCCGCGCGATCCTGGACGCCTTCACGGCCGGGCGCGCCGCGGAGGCGGCCCGCCTGCAGCTGAGGGCGTCCGAACTGGTCGAGGCGATGATGGCGGCGGGCCTGCCGGGGACCGTCACGGCCAAGGCTCTGCTCAACGGCCTCGGCCTGCCCGCGGGCCCGGTCCGCGCACCGCTGCGGGCCGCGGACCCGGTGACCGCGGACCGGCTGCGGGCGGCCTACGAGCGTCTGGTCGCCACCGGTTGATCCCGGCCCGAGACGGCCGGGCCCGTCGTCACGCCGAGTCGTCACGCCGGTCCGGTCCCGCCGGGGCGTCCCGGAGGACGGCCGCCTGGCTCGTTCCAAGCCCCGGCGACCGTCCTGGCCGGCTGCGTGGCGTGGGGTGGCTTCGGCCCGGAGCCGTCGACCGGCCTGCCACTCCCCGGTCAGTTCCAGGTCTGCCCGCCGCCGAGCAGCAGCGTGTGCTCCAGCACGTCCTCCATGGGGTCGTCGATCTGACCGATGTTGACGTTGACCAGGCCCACCCTGTGGCCGTTGTGCGAGGCCGTGTGGGTCTCGTCGGCGTGCGCGGCGCCCATGGCCGGGAGCCAGCAGGCCAGGGCCAGGACAGCCGCGCCGACCAGTCGTCGGGCCGTGATCCGTGCTCGCTCGTTCGTCGTCCCAGCCATGTCCGGTCCTCTTTCCGTGGGTTCGCCGGTTCGCGGGTTCGTAAGTTCGTCGGCTCGTCGGCTCGTCGGCTCGACGTGTGATCGGACTCCGCGTCCGGGCTGTTCATCTGTCAGGACCACCACGAGGTCACGGCCTGGACCGGCCCGGATCCACCGGCCGGCCGGTCGGCACGGAAACCCGGGGTTGCTGTGACATTAAGGGGAATCAGCGGAATCGATAATGCCGGGAGATCCGCTCCGTATTTCTCGGATACCGGTTCAATCACCGCGGGAATTCCCGCCCCAGCCGTTACTCTGAGGCGGCTTCGCCGGAGTGGCGGGGCGCTGCCGAAGTGCCCGGGGAGGGCACTGACCGCAGTTGCGGGGGGCGCCGATGCATTCGGGGATGTGTCGCCATGCAGCGGAATCCGTCCTCGGAATGCCAGGGATCGACCGGCGCACCGGTCGTGCCGCGTTTTCCCGAGAGGGCGGCCTGGATGCTCTTGTGGGCCCCGTCGTCCCCAGCTCCGGAACCCCGTTCTGACGACATGTGAGGAAGATCTGTGCGACGCATGACCTCCGTCCTGGTGTCCCTGAGCGCCGTGCTCGCGGCCTCCGCGCTGACCGCGCCCGTGGCCGGTGCCGCCCCCCAGGCCGCGCCCGCTGCCGCCGCGCCCACGGGCTGGGAGGTGGTGGAGGGGACCGAACTGGCCCCGATCGGCACGGAGAAGGGCGCCTCGCGTGGGGCCTCCGCCGACGGTGCCTCCGCCCTGGCCGAGGAGCCCGAGCCGATAGCCGTGCAGTCGGTGCGCAACGAGAAGTTCGTCGCGACCGAGAAGACCTACCCCGCCCCGAACACCGGCGCGCTGCGCGCCCGGTCCGAGGTGTACGCCGGTTCCTGGGAGGGCTTCGCCCTCGAGTGGGACGAGAGCACCGGGACGTACGCCCTGAGGTCGCTCGCGAACGACCTCTATGTGGCGGTCGAGAAGAACTTCACCGGCAATGCGCAGAACATGCTGCGGGCCCGTTCCACCAGTGTGGGCGGCTGGGAGCGGTTCGTCCTGTGGTACAACGACGAGCTGGACCGCTATGCGCTGCAGTCCACGCTGAACGAGAACTTCGTCGCCATGGAGAACGGCTACACCGGTTCGCTGCAGTACGTGCTGCGCGCCCGCTCCGCCACCATCGGCGGCTCCTGGGAGGAGTTCTTCCTCTACGACCTGGAGGCCTGACGGCCGACCGCCCCGGTGCCCGCGCGGGCGGGCACCGGGGCGGTCCGGGTCTCAGTGATTCAGTTGTGGTTGTGCAGGATCTCGTTCAGGCCGCCCCACACCGCGTTGTTCGGACGGGCCTCGACCGTGCCGGTGACCGAGTTGCGGCGGTAGAGGATGTTGGAGGCGCCGGAGAGCTCACGGGCCTTGACGATCTGCCCGTCGGGCATCGTGACGCGAGTGCCCGCGGTGACGTACAGGCCGGCCTCGACGACGCACTCGTCGCCGAGCGCGATACCGACGCCCGCCTCGGCACCGACCAGGCAGCGCTCGCCGATGGTGATGCGCACATTGCCGCCGCCGGACAGCGTGCCCATGGTGGAGGCGCCGCCGCCGATGTCCGAACCGTCGCCGATCACGACACCGGCGGAGATACGGCCCTCGACCATCGAGGTGCCGAGCGTGCCGGCGTTGAAGTTGACGAAGCCCTCGTGCATGACCGTGGTGCCCTCGGCCAGGTGCGCGCCGAGCCGGACCCGGTCGGCGTCGGCGATACGGACACCCTTGGGGAGCACGTAGTCGGTCATGCGCGGGAACTTGTCGATCGAGGTGACCTGGAGATGCAGGCCCTCGGCGCGCGCGTTGAGCCGGACCTTCTCGATGGTGTCGACGGCGACCGGGCCGAGGGAGGTCCAGGCGACGTTGGCGAGGAAGCCGAAGATGCCGTCCAGGTTCTGGCCGTGCGGCTGGACCAGGCGGTGGGAGAGCAGGTGCAGCCGCAGATAGACGTCGTGGGCGTCGATCGGCTTGGCGTCGAGCGAGGAGATGACCGTGCGGACCGCGACCACCTCGACGCCGCGGCGGGCGTCGGGGCCGACCGCCGCAGCCGCGCCGTCACCGAGCAGTTCCACGGCACGTTCGGCGGAGAGCCGTTCGGTGCCGGAGGGGCCGGGCTCGGCGACCAGCTCGGGGGCCGGGAACCAGGTGTCGAGGACGGTGCCGTCGGCGGTGACGGTGGCGAGGCCGGCGGCCACGGCACCGGTGGTGCGGGAAGCAGTCGTGTCGGTCATGAGGGCAACCTAACCGGCGGGGGCCGCCACGGGCGAACCGGGCCGCGCGGTGTCTCACGTGCCGGGCGGCACCGGGCGAACGGGGCGGCCGGGACGGTCCGGGCGGTCCGCGCGGCAGGGACGGTCCGGGCGGTCGGGACGGTCCGCGCCGTCCGGGCGGCCCAGCACCCGGGTCAGCGCCTCGCGCGCGTACCCCTCGTCGTACGGCACCCCGGTCAGCAGCACCTGCAGGCAGATGCCGTCCATCAGCGCCACCAGCGCCCGGGTCGTCACCGGGTCCGTGTACCGGGACAGCAGTGCGCCGACGTCCTCGGCCCACTCCGCGGCCACGGGGCGCAGCGCGGGGCGGCGCAGCGCGGCGAGGTACAGCTCGTACTCCAGCTCGACGCCCTCGCCGCCCAGCCACTCGCCGAGGACGCGGGCGAGTTCGCGGGGGAGGTCGGGGTGCGGGTGGGCCGGGCCCAGATGGGCCGCGAGGACCTTGCCGAAGCCCTCGTTCGCCTGTCGCAGCGCTGCCACCAGCAGTTCGTCGAGGGTGCGGAAGTGGTACGTCGTGGAGCCGAGCGGGACGTCGGCCTCGGCGGCCACCGTGCGGTGGCTGAGGCCGGCGATGCCCTTGGTCCCGACGACGCGGATCGCGGCCTCGATGATGCGCCGGCGCCGGTCGGGGTCGTAGCGGCGGGGCATCAGTGCGCTCCGCCCAGGTTCAGCACCACCACGCCGACGATGATCAGCGCGATGCCGAGTGCCTTGACCGCGGTCATGCCCTCGCCGAGGAACATCACTCCGATCGTGGCGATCGCCGCCGTGCCGACGCCCGCCCAGATGGCATAGGCGGTGCCGACGGCGACGGTTCTCAGGGTCTGGGCGAGCAGCGCGAAGGACACGATGTAGCCGAGGGCGGTCAGCAGGGAGGGCAGCAGTCGGGTGAAGCCGTCGCTGTACTTCATGGCGGTGGTGGCGGCGACCTCTGCGGCGATGGCTCCGGCCAGGAGCAGATATCCCATGTGTACGAGCGTACATAACGGCGGGTCCGGGCGCACGAGAACGGCAGAACGGCGGCACCCGGAGGTGCCGCCGTTCTCCGAACCGATGAACCGCTCAGCCTCAGACGTTGAAGCCCAGCGCCCGCAGCTGCTCCCGGCCGTCGTCGGTGATCTTGTCCGGGCCCCACGGCGGCATCCAGACCCAGTTGATCCGCAACTCGCTGACCAGGCCGTCCGTGGCGGACTTCGCCTGGTCCTCGATGACGTCGGTCAGCGGGCAGGCCGCCGAGGTCAGGGTCATGTCGACGGTCGCGATGTTCGCGTCGTCGACGTGGATGCCGTAGATCAGGCCCAGGTTGACCACGTCGATGCCCAGCTCGGGGTCGACGACGTCCATCAGGGCCTCGCGGAGCTCCTCCTCCGAGGCCGGCTTCATCTCCACGGTCTCGCTCATGCCGTCTCCTTCTCGGCGCCGGCGCCCTCGAGCGCCTGGGCCGTCGCGTCCTTCCAGGCCATCCAGCTCAGCAGGGCGCACTTGACCCGGGCCGGGTACTTCGACACCCCGGCGAACGCCACCGCGTCCTCCAGGATGTCCTCCATCGCCTCGTCGGGCTCGATCTTGCCCTTGGACTGCATCAGCTCCAGGAAGGTCTCCTGGATCTGCTGCGCCCGGGCGAGGTCCTTGCCGACCAGGAGTTCGTTCAGCACGGAGGCCGAGGCCTGGCTGATCGAGCAGCCCTGGCCCTCGTAACTGACGTCCTCGATCGTCGTGCCGTCGTACTTCACACGGAGGGTGATCTCATCGCCGCACGTCGGGTTCACGTGGTGTACCTCGGCGTCGCCATCCCGCAAGCCCCGCCCGTGCGGGTTCTTGTAGTGGTCCAGGATGACTTCCTGGTACATGGAATCCAGTTTCACCGTTTCAGCACGCCCCTCAGCCGAAGAAGTTCCGTACGTGCTCCAGGCCGTCGATCAGCGCGTCGATCTCCGCCGGCGTGGAGTACAGATAGAACGACGCTCGCGTGGTCGCGGGAATTCCGTACCGCAGGCAGACGGGGCGGGCGCAGTGGTGGCCGACCCGGACGGCGATGCCCTGCTCGTCGAGGACCTGGCCCACGTCGTGCGGGTGGATGTCGCCGAGGGTGAAGGAGATCGCCGCGCCGCGCTCCTCGGCCGTGGTCGGGCCGATGATGCGCAGGTCGGGGACCTCCAGCAGGCGCCTCACCGCGTACTCGGTGAGAGCGTGCTCATGGGCGAGGATCCTGTCCATGCCGATCGACCGCAGATAGTCGATGGCCGCGCCCAGACCGACCGCCTGGGCGACCGGCGGGGTGCCCGCCTCGAACTTGTGCGGGGCCGGGGCGTAGGTCGAGGAGTGCATCGACACCGTCTCGATCATCTCGCCGCCGCCCAGGAAGGGAGGCAGGTCCTCCAGGAGCTCCTGGCGGCCCCAGAGGACGCCGATGCCGGTCGGGCCGCACATCTTGTGGCCGGTGAAGGCGACGAAGTCGGCCTGCAGGGCCTGCACGTCCATCGGCATGTGCGGCGCGGCCTGCGAGGCGTCGATGCAGACCAGGGCGCCGACCTCCTGGGCGCGGCGCACGATCGCCTCGACCGGGTTCTGGGTGCCCAGGATGTTGGAGACCAGCACGAAGGAGACGATCTTCGTCTTCTCGGTGATGATCTCGTCGAGGTTGGACAGGTCCAGACGGCCGTCGTCGGTGAGACCGAACCACTTCAGCTTCGCGCCCGTGCGCTGAGCCAGCAGCTGCCACGGCACGATGTTGGAGTGGTGCTCCATCTCGGTGATGACGATCTCGGTCTGGGCGTCGACCTTGTACGGCTCGTCGGCCCAGCCCAGCATGTTCGCCACCAGGTTGAGCGACTCGGAGGCGTTCTTGGTGAAGATCACCTCGTCGCGGCTGGGCGCGTTGATGAACTCCGCGACCTTGTCCCGCGCGCCCTCGTACAGCGCCGTGGCCTCCTCGGCGAGGACGTGCACGCCACGGTGGACGTTGGCGTTGTAGCGCTCGTAGTACTCACTGAGTGCGTCCAGCACCTGGCGGGGCTTCTGGCTGGTCGCCGCGTTGTCCAGGTACACGAGCTTCTTGCCGTCGTGGACCTGACGGTCCAGCACGGGGAAGTCCTTGCGGATCGCCTCGGTGTCGAGGAGGCCCGGCATGTGTGTCACGCGGATGCGCCCCCCTTCGTGTACGCCTCGTAGCCCTCTGCCTCTAGCTTGTCGGCCAGCTCGGGGCCGCCCGACTCGGCGATGCGGCCGTCGGCGAACACATGGACGTGGTCGGGCTTGATGTAGCGCAGGATGCGCGTGTAGTGGGTGATCAGCAGGGTGCCGACCTCGCCGGTCTCCCGGACCCGGTTGACCCCCTCGGAGACGACGCGCAGCGCGTCGACGTCCAGGCCGGAGTCGGTCTCGTCGAGGATCGCGATCTTCGGCTTGAGCAGCTCCAGCTGCAGGATCTCGTGGCGCTTCTTCTCACCGCCGGAGAAGCCCTCGTTGACGTTGCGCTCGGCGAAGGCAGGGTCCATGTTGAGGCGCTCCATGGCCTCCTTGACCTCCTTCACCCAGGTGCGCAGCTTGGGGGCCTCGCCGCGGACGGCGGTGGCGGAGGTGCGCAGGAAGTTGGAGACGGAGACGCCGGGGACCTCGACCGGGTACTGCATGGCGAGGAAGACGCCGGCGCGGGCGCGCTCGTCGACGGACATCTCCAGGACGTCCTCGCCGTCGAGGGTGACGGTGCCGCCGGTGATCGTGTACTTGGGGTGACCCGCGAGGGAGTAGGCGAGGGTCGACTTGCCCGAGCCGTTGGGGCCCATGATGGCGTGCGTCTCGCCCTGCTTCACGGTGAGGTCGACGCCCTTGAGGATCTCCTTCGTGGCGTTGTCGGCCTCGACGGTGACGTGCAGGTCTCGGATTTCAAGCGTTGCCATGGGTGCCTCAGGACTCCTGGGTGAGGGAGGCGCGTACGTCGACAAGGACGCTGCCCCCTTCGATCTTTACGGGGTATACGGGGACGGGGCGGGTCGCCGGGAGGGCGTCGGGCTTGCCGGAGCGCAGGTCGAACCGCGACCCGTGCAGCCAGCACTCGATGTGGCAGTCGTCGACCTCGCCCTCGGAGAGGGAGACGTTCGCGTGCGAGCAGATGTCGTGGATCGCGAAGACCTCGCCCTCCGTCCGCACGACGGAGATGGGCGTGCCGTCGATCTCCACCCGCTTGGGGGTGTCCTCCTCCAGCTCGCCCGCTCCGCAGACGCGTACGAAGGTCATGCGACCGAGGCCTCCAGCTCCTGCTCGATCTTGGCGATGAGCCGCTCCTCGATGTCCGGGACACCGATCTGCTGGACCAGCTCGGCGAAGAAGCCGCGGACCACCAGCCGGCGGGCCTCGAACTCCGGGATGCCGCGGGCCATCAGGTAGAACAGCTGCTCGTCGTCGAAGCGGCCGGTCGCCGAGGCGTGGCCGGCGCCGACGATCTCGCCGGTCTCGATCTCCAGGTTGGGGACCGAGTCCACGCGGGCGCCGTCGGTCAGCACCAGGTTGCGGTTCATCTCGTAGGTGTCGGTGCCCTCGGCCTTGGCCTCGATGAGCACGTCGCCGATCCACACCGCGTGCGCGTCGTCGCCCTGCAGCGCGCCCTTGTAGACGACGTTGGACTTGCAGTGCGGGACGTTGTGGTCGACCAGGAGACGGTGCTCCTGGTGCTGGCCGGCGTCGGTGAAGTACAGGCCGAGCAGCTCGGCCTCGCCACCGGGACCGGCGTACGCCACGCGGGGGTGCAGCCGGACGACGTCGCCGCCGAAGGTGACGACGACCGACTTGAAGGCGGCGTCGCGGCCGACGAGGGCGTTGTGCTGCCCGACGTGCACGGCCTTGTCGTCCCAGTCCTGCACGGAGACGACGGTGAGCCTGGCGCCGTCGCCGAGGACGTAGTCGACGTTGGCGGCGAGCACCGCGTCGCCGGTGTGGTCGATGACCACGACGGCCTCGGCGAACGCGCCCAGCTCGATGACCTGGTGGCCGAAGGCGGTGCCGCCCTCGCCGTGCACGGCGATGCGGATCGGCTCGGTGAGGACGGTCTCCTTCGGGACGGTCACGACCGAGGCCTGGGCGAAGGCGGAGTAGGCCTGGGCGGCGACGCGGTCCACCGGGGTGCCCGCCCTGCCGACCCGGGCGTCGTCGCGGCCGACGGTCTCGACGGTGACGCCCTCGGGGGCCTCGACGGCAACCTTGACGCCCTCGCCGGTGGCGACGGCGGTACCGTCGTGCAGGCCGCGCAGCCGCTCCAGCGGCGTGAACCGCCACTCCTCCTCGCGGCCGTGCGGGACCGGGAAGTCGGCCACGTCGAAGGACGGGGGCGCGCTCATGCGGGTGGCGACGGTCGACTCGGCGGCGACCGCGATCGAGCCCGCGGTGGTCGACCCGACGGGGATATTCTGGGCCTCAGCCATGGCTGTCGTTGTGCTCTCTTCCTGCGTCAGAAATCTGCTGCTGCTTCTCAGGCGTGCGGTCAGCCGACCGCGCCTTCCATCTGCAGCTCGATCAGCCGGTTGAGCTCCAGGGCGTACTCCATGGGCAGCTCCTTGGCGATCGGCTCGACGAAACCGCGCACGATCATCGCCATCGCCTCGTCCTCGCTCAGACCGCGGCTCATCAGGTAGAAGAGCTGGTCCTCGGAGACCTTGGAGACGGTCGCCTCGTGGCCCATGGAGACGTCGTCCTCGCGGACGTCGACGTACGGGTAGGTGTCCGAGCGCGAGATCGTGTCGACGAGCAGAGCGTCACAGAGCACGTTGGACTTCGCACCCGGGGCGCCCTCGCCGATCTCGATCAGACCGCGGTAGGAGGTACGGCCGCCGCCGCGCGCCACGGACTTCGAGACGATGTTGGACGAGGTGTTCGGCGCCATGTGGACCATCTTGGCGCCGGCGTCCTGGTGCTGGCCCTCGCCGGCGAAGGCGATGGACAGGGTCTCGCCCTTGGCGTGCTCGCCCATCAGGTAGACGGCCGGGTACTTCATCGTCACCTTGGAGCCGATGTTGCCGTCGACCCACTCCATGGTGGCGCCCTCGTAGGCGACGGCGCGCTTGGTCACCAGGTTGTAGACGTTGTTCGACCAGTTCTGGATGGTCGTGTAGCGGCAGCGGGCGTTCTTCTTGACGATGATCTCGACGACCGCGGAGTGCAGCGAGTCCGACTTGTAGATCGGAGCGGTGCAGCCCTCGACGTAGTGCACGTAGGCGCCCTCGTCGACGATGATCAGGGTCCGCTCGAACTGGCCCATGTTCTCGGTGTTGATCCGGAAGTAGGCCTGGAGCGGGATCTCCACGTGCACGCCCTTCGGCACGTAGATGAAGGAGCCGCCCGACCACACGGCGGTGTTCAGCGCGGCGAACTTGTTGTCACCGGCCGGGATGACGGTGCCGAAGTACTCCTTGAAGAGCTCCGGGTACTCCTTCAGCGCGGTGTCGGTGTCGAGGAAGATGACGCCCTGCTCCTCCAGGTCCTCGCGGATCTGGTGGTAGACGACCTCCGACTCGTACTGGGCGGCGACACCGGCGACGAGACGCTGCTTCTCCGCCTCCGGGATGCCCAGCTTGTCGTAGGTGTTCTTGATGTCCTCGGGCAGGTCCTCCCAGGACTCCGCCTGCTTCTCCGTGGAGCGCACGAAGTACTTGATGTTGTCGAAGTCGATGCCCGACAGGTCCGAGCCCCAGTTCGGCATGGGCTTCTTCTCGAAGAGCCGCAGGCCCTTGAGACGGAGCTTGGTCATCCACTCCGGCTCCGACTTCTTGTCGGAGATGTCACGGACGACGGCCTGGCTCAGGCCGCGCTTCGCTGCGGCACCGGCCTCGTCGGAGTCGGCCCAGCCGTATTCGTACTTGCCCAGGCCCTCGAGTTCGGGGTGGGCAGTCTCCGTGGGGAGAGTCATGCGGGGTTCCTCCCGGCCGTGCTTGCAGATGCGTGGTGGGTCTTGGTGGGTGTCGGAGAAGTCTTGGGGATGAACGTCGTGCAGACGCCGTCGCCATGGGCGATGGTCGCCAGCCGCTGTACATGCGTACCGAGCAGCTCGGCGAAGAACTCCGTCTCGGCCTCGCAGAGCTGCGGGAACTGTTCTGCGGCGTGGGCGACCGGGCAGTGGTGCTGGCAGAGCTGCTCGCCGACCGGTGCGCTGCGCGCGGTGGCAGCGTACCCGTCCGCGCTCAGGGCCTTGGCCAGCGCTTCGGTGCGCTGCTCCGGCGGCGCGGACTCGACGGCCTTGCGGTAGGCGGCGCCCTGGGCGGCGATCCGGGCCCGGGCGAAGGCGGCGACCGCCTGCTCCCCGCCCTCCTGCTCGGCGATCCAGCGCAGGGCGTCCACGGCGAGCTTGTCGTAGGACTGGTCGAAGGCGTCCCGCCCGCAGTCGGTCAGGGCGAACACCTTTGCGGGGCGCCCACGGGTGCGCGTCCCGTAGACACGGCGGTCGCGGGCCTCCACGACGCCGTCGGTGACCAGCGCGTCGAGGTGCCGGCGGACGGCTGCCTGGGTGAGGCCGAGGCGTCCGGCCAGCTCGGCGACGGTCGAGGGCCCGTGGTCCAGGACGGATCGCGCGACCCGGTTGCGGGTGGACCGCTCACCGGTCGCGAGCTCCTCGTGGGGGGCCTCGTCGACGTTTTTCACAACGCCATTGTTGCGTAATTCGCCAAAGGCGGGCAAGCGGCGTCGGGATCACCCGGCGGTGCCGTGCGTCACTTAGGTAAAGCTAACCTGACCTGCGAAAACGATCATTGATCGATCAGAAACGGTGGCGTGTGAAACCCCTCTCGGGGAGGCTTCCGGGCGGGACCGCCCGCCGGCCATGACGCCGCACGGGACCGGCCGGTGGCGCGGAGGACGGCCGGCGCGGCGCGAGGCCAGGCTTTCCCGGTGGCGGACGCGGTGGCCCACGCCGAGCGGTGGCTGCCGCTCGGCCGGCCCCGTGAGACCGGCCCCGTGAGGAGGGCGCCACGCACCCCCGCGCCTGGGACGCCGCGCGGCTACCTAGACTCGTGACCCATGCGAAGCGAGCCCGTGGTCCAGGTCCAGGCCCTGGTGAAGCGGTACGGCACGAAGACCGCGGTGAACGGCCTCGACCTGGTGGCCCGAACGGGTGTGACCGCCGTGCTCGGCCCCAACGGGGCGGGCAAGACGACCACGGTCGAGTCCTGCGAGGGCTACCGCAGACCGGACTCCGGCACGGTACGCGTCCTGGGCCTCGACCCGGTCCGGGAGGCCGAACGGCTACGGCCCCGGATCGGCGTGATGCTCCAGTCCGGCGGCGTCTACTCCGGGGCGCGGGCCGACGAGATGCTGCGGCACGTGGCGAAGCTGCACGCGCATCCGCTGGACGTGGACGCCCTGATCGAGCGGCTCGGGCTGGGCTCCTGCGGCCGGACCGCGTACCGCCGGCTCTCCGGCGGCCAGCAGCAGCGCCTCGCCCTGGCGATGGCCGTGGTCGGCCGTCCGGAGCTGGTGTTCCTGGACGAGCCGACCGCGGGGCTGGACCCGCAGGCCCGCCGCGCCACCTGGGAGCTGGTGCGGGAGCTGCGCGCCGACGGTGTCGCGGTGATCCTCACCACCCACCACATGGACGAGGCCGAACAGCTCGCCGACGATGTCGCGATCATCGACGCGGGCAGGGTCGTCGCCCAGGGCTCCCCGGAGGAGCTGTGCCGGGGCGGCGCCGAGAACACCCTGCGGTTCTCCGGCCGTCCCGGGCTCGACGTCGGGTCCCTGCTCAAGGCGCTGCCCGCGGACAGCACGGCGGCCGAGCTGACCCCGGGCTCCTACCGGGTGGTCGGCAAGGTCGACCCGCAGCTGCTCGCGACGGTGACGTCGTGGTGCGCCCAGCACGGGGTGATGCCGGACCGGATCTCGGTGGAGCGGCACACCCTGGAGGACGTCTTCCTGGAGCTGACCGGCAAGGAGCTGCGCTCGTGACCACGACCACCGGTACGGGGACGTACACGCCGAGGCCCGGCGCTGCGCCCCTCCCTCGTATGATCGCGGCCCAGGCCGCCCTGGAGACCCGGATGCTGCTGCGCAACGGCGAGCAGCTGCTGCTGACGGTGGTCATCCCGGCGCTGCTGCTGGTGCTGTTCAGCTCGGTGGACATCGTCGACACCGGCGCCGGGGAGGCCGTCGACTTCCTCGCCCCCGGCGTCCTGGCGCTCGCCGTGATGTCGACGGCGTTCACGGGCCAGGCCATCGCGACCGGCTTCGAGCGCCGGTACGGGGTACTGAAGCGGCTGGCCTCCTCTCCGCTGCCGCGGTGGGGCCTGATGACCGCCAAGACGCTCTCCGTCCTGGTCACCGAGGTGCTCCAGGTGGTGCTGCTGACGGCGATCGCCTTCGGGCTGGGCTGGTCACCGCAGGGCAACCCCGTCGCCGTGCTGCTGCTGCTGGCGCTCGGCACGGCGGCGTTCTCCGGTCTCGGCCTGCTGATGGCCGGCACGCTGAAGGCGGAGGCCACGCTGGCCGCCGCGAACCTGGTCTTTCTGCTGCTGCTGGTGGGCGGCGGCGTCGTCGTCCCGCTGGACAGGTTCCCGGAGGCGGCCCAGGCCGTCCTGGGGCTGCTGCCGATCTCCGCGCTGTCGGACGGACTGCGCGATGTGCTCCAGCACGGCGCCGGGATGCCCTGGGGCGCCCTCGGGATCATGGCCGTCTGGGCGGTCGCCGGACTGGCGGCGGCCGGGAGGTTCTTCCGCTGGGAGTGAGCGGCCCGGCGGGGTGGGGCCCGGACAGGAGGACCCTCGTGAAACCGTGCACAAGCCTCGGCCTACGATGGGGCGCGTGCCGAACCTGACCCGCGCCGACGCCACAGCGGCCGTGCGCAACCCGCTCGCCTTCATCGCCGCGCGCTGGACCCCGGACCCCCGGACGGTCCGCCGGGCGGCGTTCGCCGCTCTCGTCATGGCGGTGGTCATCGTCGTCACCGGCGGTGCCGTGCGCCTGACCGGCTCGGGGCTCGGCTGCCCCACCTGGCCCAAGTGCACCGACGACTCGCTCACCGCCACCCGTGAGATGGGCCTGCACGGCGCCATCGAGTTCGGCAACCGGATGCTGACGTACGTACTGTGCGCCGCGGTCGGCTGGGCGATCATCGCCGCCCGGTCGACGAAGCCGTACCGGCGCGTCCTGACCCGGCTGGGCTGGGCGCAGTTCTGGGTCGTGATGGGCAACGCGGTCCTCGGCGGGATCGTGGTCCTGGTCGGGCTCAACCCCTACACGGTCGCCGCGCACTTCATGCTGTCCACCGCCCTGATCGCGGTCGCCACCGTGATGTGGCAGCGGGCCCGCGAGGGGGATGCGGCACCGCGTCCACTGGCCGGCCCGGCCGTGCAGCAGCTGGTGTGGGTGCTGGTCGCCGCCACCGTGCTGCTGATCGCGGTCGGCACGGTGGTGACCGGCGCGGGCCCGCACGCGGGCGACTCCAGCGAGGTCGAGCGGATGCCGGTCGACTGGGCGACGATCAGCAAGATCCACGCCGTGCTGGCCTGGATCGTGGTGACGCTGACCTTCGCCCTGTGGTTCGTGCTCAAAGCGGTCGACGCGCCCAGCGGCCCGTCGGCCCGCACCCGCGACCTGTTCCTGGTGCTGCTCGCGCAGGGCGCCATCGGCTATGTCCAGTACTTCACCGATCTGCCGGAGATCCTGGTCGGCCTGCACATGTTCGGCTCGGCCGTGACCTGGATCGCGGTGCTGCGGGTGATGCTGGCGCTGCGCGAGCGGCCGGAGGCGGCTCCGGCCGGCCCGCTGCGGCCGGAGCCCGGGACTCAGGCGTACGACGCCACCAGCCTGTCGATGGCCGGCCCCAGGTAGGACCGGGTCAGCCGCGCCCGGCGGGCGGTCCAGCCCGCGGCGGCGGGGGCTGCGCCGCCGTAGCGGCGGCCACGGACGTCGGCCACGAGCTCGCCGGGCGCTCCCAGGCCGGGCAGCTCGTCCAGCGCCTCCCGCTTGGAGATCAGCCGGTTCTCGCGCACCGTGACGGCGGCCCGGGCGAAGGTCAGCAGGCCCAGGTCGACCCAGGCGTCCCGCCGCCACAGGTGTGGACGGCGTACGGCCGGCCGCCAGAAGTCGCGCTGGTCCCGGACGACGAAGCGAGCGAGCTCGTCGTCGGGCACCGGGGGCAGCAGCTCGACGGGCGGCGCTCCGTGCAGGACCCGGCCGAAGGTGTGCAGCTCCCGCCGGGTGACCGGGGTGACCGGGCGTCTGAGCAACTGCCGGTGCGCCCAGGTGAGGTGGCGGCGGGCGGCGTCGCCGGTGGTGCCGGGGGCGAGGTAGGTGCAGTGCAGTCCGGCGGCGAGCGGGTCGCCGCGGAGCCGGGCATGCAGCAGGGCCAGCCGCCAGACCGTCTCCGGGGTCACCGGCCGGTCCAGTACCGCGATCAGGTCGAGGTCGCTGCGCCCCTCCTGGTAGTCGCCGCCGGCCAGTGAGCCATGGGCCCAGACGGCCGCCGGGGCCGGCGGGGCGAGGGCGGTGAGGAAGCGGTCGATCAGGGCGCGCGTCGCCACCGGTCCCGCGGACAGGGGCGCGGCGGGTGCCACCGCGGCAACCACGGAGCCGGGCGGCACCACCCCGGCGGCACCGGACCGAAGCGGCACCTCTCCGGCAGACCCGGGCCCGGACAACGACGCCGGGACGGCGGGTCCGAGGACGGCGGGCGGGCGGGCGGTGGGCAACCGCGCGGGTGGGGGCTCGGTCGTCATCCGCCCAGTCTGGGGGTCATCCCAGCCCGTACACCCGGGCCGCGTTGGCCGAGGCGATCATTCCGGCCACGCGCTGGGCGTCCGCCAGGGACCACGCCCCCTCGGCCACCCAGGCGCCGAGCACCCGGCCGAGGGCCTCTCGGAACAGGCGGGCGCCCACCACGTGCAGCTCGGGCAGGCCCTGGGCGCCGCTGGAGAACAGAATCTTGCCGAAGGGGGCCAGTTCCAGGATCT
The DNA here is from genome assembly GCF_036689765.1 of Streptomyces poriticola. Lineage (NCBI taxonomy): Bacteria > Bacillati > Actinomycetota > Actinomycetes > Kitasatosporales > Streptomycetaceae > Streptomyces > Streptomyces poriticola. The sequence goes on along the minus strand of NZ_JBAGKH010000031.1, from coordinate 6,582 downwards.
CCGCCAGGACGGTCGCCGCGCGGGCGCCGGTGCGTACCAGAGCGGCGCCGGAGTCGGCGTAGACGTGCGGGAAGACGCCGGCCAGATGGGCGGCGTGCCGGTGGTAGGGGTAGCCGTGCAGCAGGACGAGGTCGGTGCCGAGACCGGCGGTGGCCCGGACGAAGTCGGTGAGCAGCACCGGGTCGGTGCGGTCGATCCGCAGACCGGGTTCGCCGAGCCCCGCGTGCAGTTGGAGCGGCAGCCCGGAGGCCACCGCGATCCACAGCAGGTGGCGCAGCAGCACCGGGTCGCTGAGCTCACCGCCGACCTCGCGCCCGGACAGCCAGCGCGCCGCGGCGCCGCGCACCTCCCCGGCCCCCGGGGGTTCGGGTGCGAGCGCGAGCCCGTGCCGGACGCCGGCGACGGAGGTGAAGGCGACCGCGTGGCCGGCCGCGCCGTGCACCGCCTCGGCAAGGTTGGCGAGAAAGGACTCCACGGTGCCGGAGGTGTCGGCGACCTGTTCGGCGAGCAGCTCCAGGCGCACGACCTCGTGGGCTTCGGCGGCCGAGGCGGTGGCCATCTCGCCGGGGCCGGTGAGATCGCCCGGCAGACCGGTGTCGACGAGGTAGGTGGTGATACCGCTGCCACGCAGCAGCCTGCGGTCCGCCTCCAGTACGCCCAGCTCCCGGCGCCGGGCGAGATAGCGGGCCGGCGGGCAGTGCGGCTCCAGGCCCAGCAGCGGCGGGCACCAGCGGCGTACCGCGAACCCGGTCTGGGTGTCGAACAGGGTGGTGCCCGGGGCGGGCGGGCCCTCCGTGCGGGCCAGCTGGGCCTCGAAGGTGCCGAGGCCCAGCTCTGTTCTGAGCACGCCGTGGCAGTACTGGTCCACCAGGGACGGCGTTTCGATCATCCGGGCTCCCCGTGACTGGACCGTGCCGGTGCGAGGCCTGGGCCTGACGGCTTCTACAGTCCTAACGGGTGACCCCGGTGTCAGGTGTTGCTCGGGCCGCCCAACTGGATTCCGGCCATGCGCGACCACTCGTACGGACCGGTGCGCACCTTGGCCGCGAAGTCGCCGTCGAAGGCCTCGTGGACGGTGATCCCGGACTTCTCCACCGCCTTCTCGGCGATCTCGTAGGAGGGAGCGACCAGGTCGCCCCAGCCGCCGTCCTCGCCCACGAGCACGATCCGGGCACCGCGCTCGCCGAGGTAGGCCACCTGGCCCCCGGCGCCGCCGTGGGCCTTGGCGAAGGAGTCGATCTGCCGGGCCAGTCGTGCGACCTTGCGCTCGGCCCGGGAGTCAGCCTGCTGCGTGTCTGCCATGGTCAGGATGCTACCGGCGGGTAGATCAAACGGCGACGGGAGGGGTGCGTGGCCTTGGCCAAGCACCCCTCCCGTCACACGGGTACTCGGCAGGCGCGTTCAGCGCAGGAACGGATCCACCGCGATCGCCAGGAACAGCACCGACACATAGGTGATCGACCAGTGGAACAGCCGCATCTCCTTGAGCTTGGCGCCCGTGACCTCGGCCTTGGCACGGTTCTGCAGGCCATGCGCCTCCCACAGCCACATGCCGCCGGCCACCAGGGCGACGGCGGTGTAGAACCAGCCGGTGTAGCCGAGCGGGGTGAGCAGCAGGGAGACCGCGACCATCACCCAGCTGTAGATCACGATCTGCTTGGCGACGACCTTGTTGGAGGCGATCACCGGCAGCATCGGCACGCCCACGCGCGCGTAGTCGTCCTTGACCTTCATGGAGAGCGGCCAGTAGTGCGGCGGCGTCCAGAAGAACATCACCAGGAACAGGATCACCGGCGCCCAGGACACCGAGTTGGTCACCGACGACCAGCCGATGAGCACCGGCATGCAGCCGGCGATGCCGCCCCAGACGATGTTCTGCGAGGTCCGGCGCTTGAGGATCATCGTGTAGACGACGACGTAGAACAGCAGGGCGCCGAGGGCCAGCCAGGCCGAGAGCCAGTTGACCGTGAGGCCGAACAGCAGGGTGGAGACCACCGCGAGGGCGATGCCGAAGGCCAGCGCCTCGCGCGGGCTGACCATGCCGGTGACCAGCGGGCGCTGCGAGGTGCGGTCCATCAGCGCGTCGATGTCGCGGTCGATGTACATGTTCAGGGCGTTGGCGCCGCCCGCGGAGAGGTAGCCGCCGACGCAGGTGAGCAGCACCAGCGTCAGATCGGGCACGCCCTGCTCGGCGAGGAACATCACCGGAACGGTGGTGATCAGCAGCAGCTCGATGATCCGTGGCTTGGTCAGCGCCACGAACGCCTTGACACGGGCCCCGAGCGGCCGGCGACTCGGGCCCTGGCTCGTCCCGATTTCCCCCATCGCCTTAACGGCATGGGCGGTGCCCCCATCCGCAGGACGGGATTCAACGGCCGTCACGCACACCCCTGACAGAGACATCCCAGCGAGCCCCCGTGTGAAGCGGCGGTAATGGGCTCGCGCGTACCACGCCACTTTAGACGTTGCCCTTACCCCGGCCCTCGCGGGGGTCGGGTCGTGTTTGGCGGACATGCTCCGACGTGCGCGGCGGGAGTCGATTGAGCGGTCAGATGAGCGCCTCCGTATTCACTTGCCGAATGCCGTTTCGCCCAGTCGGGAGGCGGACCCGACCGAGTCCCGGCACTCTGGAATCCAGCGGAAAAACGCACGTGTTTACGGGGGTAGGCTCGTCGGCGGCCGGCCGATGCCGAGACAGCCGGCAGCCGGTGGGCGCCCACGCACACCGGCAACCGACATGTGGAGAGGAGCCCTGACTCAGGGTGAGCACCAAGCCGACCACCACAGACCTCGAGTGGACCGAGCTGGATCGCCGGGCCGTCGACACCGCCCGCATCCTGGCCGCAGATGCCGTACAGAAGGTCGGCAACGGCCATCCGGGTACGGCGATGAGCCTGGCGCCCGCCGCCTACACCCTCTTCCAGAAGGTGATGCGGCACGACCCGGCCGATCCGGACTGGGCCGGGCGGGACCGTTTCGTCCTGTCCGCCGGCCACTCCTCCCTGACCCTCTACACCCAGCTGTACCTGGGCGGTTTCGGCCTGGAGCTGGAAGACCTGGAGGCGTTCCGCACCTGGGGTTCGAAGACCCCCGGCCACCCCGAGTACGGGCACACCGCGGGCGTGGAGACGACGACCGGCCCGCTGGGCCAGGGGGTCGCCAATGCGGTGGGCATGGCGATGGCCGCCCGCTACGAGCGCGGCCTGTTCGACCCGGAGGCCCCGCGGGGCGAGTCGCCCTTCGACCACTTCATCTTCTGCATCGCCGGTGACGGCTGTCTGCAGGAGGGCATCTCCGCCGAGGCGTCCTCGCTGGCCGGCCACCAGAAGCTGGGCAACCTGATCCTGCTGTGGGACGACAACCACATCTCGATCGAGGGCGACACCGAGACCGCCGTCTCCGAGGACACGGAGAAGCGGTTCGAGGCGTACGGCTGGCACGTGCAGCGGGTGGAGGCGAAGCCGGACGGCGACCTGGACCCGCACGCGATCCACGCCGCGATCGAGGAGGCGAAGAAGGTCACCGACCGGCCGTCCTTCATCGCCATGCGCTCCATCATCGCCTGGCCGGCCCCGACCGCGCAGAACACCGAGGCCGCCCACGGCTCCGCCCTCGGCGACGAGGAGGTCGCGGCCACCAAGCGCGTCCTCGGCTTCGACCCGGCCAAGTCCTTCGAGGTGGCCGAGGACGTCCTCGCGCACACCCGGCAGGCGCTGGAACGGGGCCGGGCGGCCCGTGCCGACTGGGAGAAGTCCTTCCAGCAGTGGCGGGACGGCAACCCCGAGCGCGCCGCCGAGTTCGACCGCATGGCCAAGGGCGAGCTGCCCACCGGCTGGGCGGAGAAGATCCCGGTCTTCGAGGCGGGCAAGGGCGTGGCCACACGCGCCGCGTCCGGCAAGGTGCTGCAGGCGCTGGGCGCGGTGATCCCCGAGCTGTGGGGCGGCTCCGCCGACCTGGCCGGCTCCAACAACACCACGATCGACAAGACGTCGTCGTTCCTGCCGGCCGGCAACCCGCTGCCGGAGGCCGACCCGTACGGCCGCACCATCCACTTCGGCATCCGCGAGCACGCGATGGCCGCGGAGATGAACGGCATCGCGCTGCACGGCAACACCCGTATCTACGGCGGCACCTTCCTGGTGTTCTCCGACTACATGCGCAACGCGGTGCGGCTGTCGGCGCTGATGCACCTGCCGGTGACGTACGTGTGGACGCACGACTCCATCGGCCTGGGCGAGGACGGCCCGACCCACCAGCCGGTCGAGCACCTGGCCTCGCTGCGCGCCGTCCCGGGCCTGAACCTGGTCCGCCCGGCCGACGCCAACGAGACCGCGATCGCCTGGCGCGAGGTCCTGCAGCGCTGGACCAAGGAGTACGGCAAGGGCACCCCGCACGGTCTGGCGCTGACCCGGCAGGGTGTGCCGACCTACGAGCCCAACGACGACGCGGCCCGGGGCGGCTACGTCCTCTTCGAGGCCGACGGCGGCGCGGCGCAGGTCGTCCTGATCGCCACCGGCTCCGAGGTGCATGTCGCCGTCGAGGCGCGCGAGCGGCTGCAGGCCGAGGGCGTGCCGACCCGCGTGGTGTCGATGCCGTGCGTGGAGTGGTTCGAGGAGCAGGACCAGGGGTACCGGGACAGCGTTCTGCCGCCGTCCGTGAAGGCCCGTGTCGCGGTCGAGGCGGGCATCGGCCTGACCTGGCACAAGTACGTGGGGGACGCCGGCCGCATCGTCTCCCTGGAGCACTTCGGTGCTTCCGCAGACGGCAAGGTGCTCTTCCGGGAGTTCGGCTTCACTGCCGAGAACGTGGCCTCCGCCGCCCGGGAATCGCTCGCCGACGCGCGGCGCTGACGCTCGTATACGACACGTAGGAGATGCATTTTCCATGACAGACGCACTCAAGCGCCTCTCCGAGGAAGGCGTCGCGATCTGGCTGGACGACCTGTCCCGCAAGCGGATCACGTCCGGCAACCTGGCCGAGATGATCGACCAGCAGCACGTCGTGGGCGTCACCACCAATCCGACGATCTTCCAGAAGGCGATCTCGTCGGGTGACGGCTACGAGCAGCAGCTGGCGGACCTTGCCGCCCGCAAGGTGACGGTCGAAGAGGCCATCCGCATGATCACCACGGCGGACGTCCGCGACGCCGCCGACATCCTCCGCCCGGTCCACGACGCCACCGGCGGCAAGGACGGCCGGGTCTCCATCGAGGTGGACCCGCGGCTGGCGCACAACACCCGGGCGACCGTCGCCGAGGCCCGGCAGCTGGCCTGGCTGGTGGACCGGCCCAACACCTTCATCAAGATCCCGGCCACCGAGGCGGGTCTGCCCGCGATCGCCGAGACGATCGGCAACGGCATCAGCGTCAACGTCACGCTGATCTTCTCGCTGGACCGGTACCGCAAGGTCATGGACGCGTTCATGACCGGCCTGGAGAAGGCCAGGGAGCGCGGCCTGGACCTGTCCCTGATCCACTCCGTGGCGTCCTTCTTCGTCTCCCGGGTGGACACCGAGATCGACAAGCGGATCGACGCGCTCGGTACCGACGAGGCCAAGGCCCTGCGCGGCAAGGCGGCCGTCGCCAACGCGCGCCTTGCCTACCAGGAGTACGAGCAGGCCTTCGCCTCCGACCGCTGGGCGGCGCTGGAGAAGGCGGGCGCCAACAAGCAGCGTCCGCTGTGGGCGTCGACCGGTGTGAAGGACAAGGCGTACAGCGACACGATGTACGTCACCGACCTGGTGGCCCCGAACACGGTGAACACCATGCCGGAAGCCACTCTGCTGGCCACCGAGGACCACGGTGTGATCACCGGGGACACCGTCGCCGGCACCTACGCGCAGGCCCGCGCCGACCTCGACGCCGTCGAGGCGCTCGGGATCTCGTACGACGAGGTGGTCCAGCTCCTGGAGGACGAGGGCGTCGACAAGTTCGAGGCCTCCTGGAACGACCTGCTGAAGTCGACCGAGGCCGAGCTGCAGCGCCTCGCTCCCTCGGAGGACTAGAAATTGTCAAGCAGCAATCCGCTGCGTGACCCCGCAGACCGACGGCTCCCGCGTATCGCGGGGCCGTCGGGCCTGGTCATCTTCGGCGTCACCGGCGACCTGTCCCGCAAGAAGCTGATGCCCGCGGTGTACGACCTCGCCAACCGCGGGCTGCTGCCGCCGGGTTTCTCGCTCGTCGGCTTCGCCCGCCGCGACTGGGAGCACGAGGACTTCGCCCAGGTCGTGCACGACGCCGTCAAGGAACATGCGCGGACCCCGTTCCGCGAGGAGGTCTGGCAGCAGCTGCTGCAGGGGATGCGGTTCGTCCAGGGCACCTTCGACGACGACGAGGCGTTCGAGCGGCTGCGCGGCACCATCGAGGAACTGGACAAGGCGCAGGGCACGGGCGGCAACTTCGCGTTCTACCTGTCGGTGCCGCCCAAGTCGTTCCCGGTGGTGATCCAGCAGCTGAAGAAGCACGGGCTGGCCGACCAGACGGGCGGCTCCTGGCGGCGAGCGGTGATCGAGAAGCCGTTCGGCCACGACCTGGCGTCGGCCGAGGAGCTGAACGCCATCGTCCACGAGGTCTTCGCCCCGGAC